>JBBNAI010000133.1:0-1347 GCA_037994305.1 Pseudomonas sp.
CCTGACGAGAGGCAGGCACAACGCCCGCAGCCTCTATAGAATCGCCGCCTTATTTTTGCGCCTATCGTTATCCGACAGGCCTCCGAAACCTGGCAGCCACTCACACAGTGCCCGCCGCCCACAGCCACCACCCACAGGTGGAGCTGCCGAACCACGGGAACACCACAGATGATCCATCGCCCCTTCGTGCACCTGATCACCCGCACCAGCCTGGTCGTGCAGATCGCCATCGGCCTGGTCGCCGGCATCCTCCTCGCCCTGTTCGCGCCACAGGCCACCGACGAGGTGGGCTTCCTCGGCAGCCTGTTCATCTCCGCGCTGAAAGCCGTGGCGCCGATACTGGTGTTCATTCTGGTGGCATCGGCCATCGCCAACCACAAGCCAGGCCAGCCCACCCACATTCGCCCGATCCTGGTGCTGTACCTGGTCGGCACCCTGTCTGCAGCGATTGTCGCGGTGATCGCCAGCAGCCTGTGGCCCTCGTCCCTTGTACTCAGCCAAACCGCCAGCGGCACTGCGCCGCCGGGCGGCATCGCCGAGGTACTCAAGACCCTCGCCCTGAACGTGGTGGATAACCCGGTCAACGCCCTGTTGCACGGTAACTTCGTCGGCATCCTGGCCTGGGCGATCGGCCTGGGCATCGCCATCCGCCATGGCAGCGAAACCACCCGCGCGGTGTTCGCCGACCTGGCCCACGGCGTCACGCTGATCGTGCGCATGGTGATTCGCTGCGCCCCGCTGGGCATCTTCGGCCTGGTCGCCACCACCCTCGCCGATGCCGGCCTCAACGCCCTGCTTGGCTACGCCCACCTGCTTGCCGTACTGGTTGGCTGCATGCTGTTCGTCGCCCTGGTGGTCAACCCGCTGATCGTGTTCAGCCAGATCCGCCGCAACCCCTACCCGCTGGTCTTCACCTGCCTGCGCGAGAGCGGTATCACCGCGTTCTTCACCCGCAGTTCGGCGGCCAACGTGCCGGTCAACCTGCAACTGGCCGAACGCCTAGGCCTGCACGAGGACACCTATTCGGTATCGATACCGCTGGGCGCCACCATCAATATGGCCGGCGCGGCCATCACCATCAGCGTGCTGACCCTGGCCGCCACTCACACTCTGGGCATCAGCGTGGATATTCCCACCGCCATCCTGCTCTGCGTGGTCGCTTCGATCTGCGCTTGCGGGGCTTCGGGCGTGGCCGGCGGCTCGCTGCTGTTGATCCCACTGGCGTGCAGCCTGTTCGGCATCCCCAGCGAAACCGCCCTACAGGTGGTGGCGATCGGTTTCATCATCGGCATCCTGCAGGACAGCGCGGAAACCGCGTTGAACTCTTCCACCGACGTGCTGTTCACC
>JBBNAI010000134.1:0-2192 GCA_037994305.1 Pseudomonas sp.
GTGGCCGAGCAGGCCGGTGTCTCGGCGATCACCGTATCGCGCTTCTTCAACCAGCCGGAGCAGGTTTCCGGCGAGCTGCGCGAGCGCATCCAGGCGGCGGTGACCGAGCTTGGCTACGTACCCAACCTGGTGGCCGGCGGCCTCGCCTCTGCGCGCGGACGCATCGTCGGCATGGTCATCCCGAACATCTCCGGGCCGATCTTCGCCAACACCATCCAGGGCTTCAGCGACACCCTCGCGCGCCATGGCTATCAGCTGCTGCTGGCCTCCAGCTACTTCTCCGAGGAACAGGAAGAAAGCGCCGTGCGCGCCTTCCTCGGCTGGTCACCGGCGGCCCTGGTGGTGACCAGCCACTTCCACAGCCCCGGTACCGAGAAGATGCTCAGCGAAGCCGACATTCCGGTGGTGGAAATCTGGGACTACCGCCCCGAGCGTGCGCCGCTACAGGTCGGCTTCCTCCATCACGAGGTCGGCGTCACGGCGGCGCGCTACCTGCTGGACAAGGGCTACCGGCGCATCGCCTTCGTGCAGAACAGCGCGGCCGGCGACTTCAGCGCCCTGGAGCGCCGCGACGGTTATGCGGAAACCCTGCGCGCAGCCGGCCTGGAGCCCTGGGTGTTCGTGCCCAGTGCCGATGCGGCACCGTTCGAAGCCGGCAAGCAGGCCATGGATGCGCTGATGAAGCGCAGCCCGCGCCCCGACGCGATCATCTTTGCCAACGACAACCTGGCCGCCGGCGCCCTGCTCGCCGGCCAGCGCAGCGGCCTGCGCATTCCCGAGGAATGTGCGGTGGTCGGCTTCGGCGACTACCCCTTCGCCGAGATGCTGCTGCCCAGCCTGACCACCATCCAGCCGCCGGCCCGCGAAATCGGCGAGATCGCCGCCCTACGCCTGCTGCAAAGCCTGGGCGTGGTGGAAACGGACGGCGAACCCGAGCGCCTGAACCTGCTGCAGTGCCAGCTGATCACCCGAGAGAGCGCCTGATGGCGCATAATTGCGCCCTCTTCGCCCGAACCTGAGCCGCCGGACAACTTCCGTTGGCGGTTTGCGTGTCGCCTTTTGCGGACAAGCCTGATGAACACCAACACCCTGCTCTCCCTGCCGTTGCTGGCCCTGGCCCTCGGCGGCTTCGTTGTCGGCAGCAGCGAATTCATCATCATGGGCCTGCTGCCCGAAGTCGCCGCCGACCTGAATGTCAGCCTGGCCGCCGCCGGTCTGCTGGTCAGCGCCTACGCCATGGGCGTGGTCATCGGCGCGCCGCTGCTCGGCCCGTTGCTCGCCCGCCTGCCGCGCAAGCAGGCGCTGCTGTGGCTGATGGGCACTTACGCACTGGGCAACCTCGGCTGCGCCCTGGCCCC
The DNA here is from genome assembly GCA_037994305.1 of Pseudomonas sp. Lineage (GTDB taxonomy): Bacteria > Pseudomonadota > Gammaproteobacteria > Pseudomonadales > Pseudomonadaceae > Aquipseudomonas. The sequence continues at coordinate 1,359 of JBBNAI010000134.1, forward strand.
GGACTACTACTGGTTGATCGCCATGCGCATGCTCACCGCGTTCAGCCATGCCGGCTTCTTCGGCTGCGCCACGCTGATGGCCGCCGAGCTGGCACCGCTGCACCGACGCGCCTCGGCCATGGCCCTGGTGCTCAGCGGCCTGACCATCGCCAACGTCCTGGGTGTACCGCTGGGTGCCTGGCTCGGTCAGGCCAGCAGCTGGCGAGTGACCTTCGCCGTGGTCGCGGTGATCGGCCTGCTCGCCCTGCTCGCGCAAGCCCTGTGGCTGCCGCGCATGCCGGCACCGCCGGCCAACAGCCAGGGCGCCTGGGACGGCATCCTGCGCAAGCCGGTGCTGCATGCCCTGCTGGTGTGCAGCCTGACCTCGGTGGCGCTGTTCAGCGTGTTCACCTACATCGCCCCGCTGCTGCGCGACTACAGCGGCTTCAGCGCCTCGCACAGCAATGCGGCGCTGCTGCTGTTCGGCCTCGGCCTGACCCTGGGCAACCTGCTCGGCGGGCGCCTGGCCGACAAGGGCCTGCCGCACGCCATCCCGCTAGCCCTGGGCTGTGGCCTGCTGTGCATGCTGGTCTACTACGCCTTCGGCACCTCCCAGTTGCTGACCCTGGCGCTGCTGTTCGTCTGGGGCGTGGCCAGCTTTGCGGTGTCCTCGCCGCTGCAACTGCTGCTGGTGGAACAGGCCGGCGAATCGGCCAGCCTGGCCGCCACCCTCAGCCATGCCGCGTTCAACCTCGGCAACGCCAGCGGCGCCCTGCTCGGCGGCCTGTGGCTCAGCGCCAACTACGGCCTGCCGCAGCTGCCGCTGTTCGGCGCCGCGCTGCTGGCCGTGGCCGC
>JBBNAI010000135.1:0-1020 GCA_037994305.1 Pseudomonas sp.
CATCGCGAAACACGGTGAAGCCTTCCTTGAGCGACAGCTGGAACCAGTCGCGGCAGGTCACGCGGTTGCCCGACCAGTTGTGGAAGTACTCGTGGGCCACCACCGCTTCCACGCGCTGGTGGGCGGCATCGGTGGCGGTCTCGGCCTTAGCCAGCACGCAGCTGGAGTTGAAGATGTTGAGGCCCTTGTTCTCCATGGCGCCCATGTTGAAGTCGTTGACCGCGACGATCATGAAGATGTCCAGGTCGTATTCGCGACCGTACACCTCCTCGTCCCACTTCATCGATTTCTTCAGGCTGTCCATGGCGTGCTGCACCTTGTCGATGTTCTCCGGCTCGACGTAGATGCGCAGGGTCACGGCGCGCTGGCTCATGGTGGTGAACTGGTCTTCCACGCACCAGAGGTCGCCGGCGACCAGGGCGAACAGGTAGGCCGGCTTCATGAACGGGTCTTCCCAGGTCGCCCAGTGGCGACCGCCCTCCTCGCTGCCACTGGCGATCGGGTTGCCGTTGGAGAGCAGTACCGGGTAGCTGTGCTGCTCGGCGCTCAGCGTGGTGGTGAACTTGCTCATCACGTCCGGGCGGTCGAGGTAGTAGGTGATCTTGCGAAAGCCCTCGGCCTCGCACTGGGTGCAGAACATGCCGCTGGACTTGTACAGGCCTTCCAGCGCGGTGTTGCTTTCCGGGTGGATGCGCACGCTGCTGTCGATGACGAAGCTGGCAGCGGTCGGCTGCAGGGTCAGGTGGCTGTCGTCGAGCTGGTAGTCGGCGGCGGACAACTCGCGGTCATCCAGGGCCACGCTGAGCAGCTCCAGTTGCTGGCCATCGAGCACCAGCGGCGGCAGGTCGGCGCTCAGGGTCGGGTTGCGGCGCATCACCAGTTGCGCGTGGACCAGGGTGTGGTCCTCGAACAGCTCGAAGGTCAGATGGGTCTCGTCGATCAGGTAGTCGGGGGCCTGATAGTCCTTGAGGTAGATCATTTTCGGCTGTTCGGTACGCATCGGCTTGTGGCCTCTTATTC
>JBBNAI010000136.1:0-5942 GCA_037994305.1 Pseudomonas sp.
AGTTCAATGAACCGCCGCGCCATTTCGCGAGCCTTGGCCAGGGTCGCCGGGCCGCCCTGCAGCACGCCACTAGCAATCCCCCATTGCGCCGCCTGCTCGCCGTTGAAGCTTTCACCGAGCAGCAACAGCTCGGCTGCCTTGGCCTGGCCTAGCAGGCGCGGCAGGATCAGGCTGGAACCAAACTCCGGACACAGGCCAAGGTTGACGAAGGGCATCTTCAGCTTGGCGTCGTGGCTGACGTAGACCAGGTCGCAGTGCAGCAGCAAGGTAGTGCCGATACCCACGGCTGGCCCGCTCACGGCGGCCACCACCGGTTTGCTGAAGTCGAACAGCGCGCGCATGAAGTGGAACACCGGGCTGTCCAGCGTGGTGGGCGGCACTTCGAGGAAATCCGCCACGTCATTGCCGCTGGTGAAGCATTCGGCGCCGCCGGTGATCAGCACCACGCGCACGCTGGAATCAGCATTGGCCGCATCGAGCACTTCAGCCATCTGGCTGTACATGGCACGGGTCAGGGCATTCATCTTGTCGGGACGGTTCAGACGCAGGGTCAGCAGACCACCCTCGCGCTCAACCAGTACATGCTCGCTCATTACAACTCCTTGCGGATCCATGGTGTCGCGCAAGTGACCGGGCACCAGACAAAAGCCACTGTATAAATGGTTTCGACGGTGCGGCCAGTACGACCTAGGCGCGAGAAAGAAAGACGTCAGCCAGCAGTTGGTTGCGTGGCAGGCCGGCCAGGTAGAGGCGACGTGCAAAGCTCTCCACGCTGGCGGGAGACCCGCAGAGTAAGGCGCGCGTTTGCCGCGAAACAAGCTTCAGTTCCGCCAAAACCGCCGCCAGCTCGGTCGCCACTACAAACTGCACCTGCAACTGCGGATGAGCCGCAGCGAGCGTCTGCAAGGGACCGACCAGGTAGTGCTCACTGGTGTCATGGGCCAGGTGCAGCACGCGGATCGGCCCCTGATGCTGCTGGTTCAACGCCTCACGCAGAATGCCCCAGAGTGGCGCCAGGCCGGTGCCGGCGGCAAGCAGCCAGAGTGGTCGCTCGTGCCAGTCCGGGTCATAGTGCAGCGCCCCGCCACGCAGCTCACCCAGGCGCAGCGAGTCGCCTGCTTTGAGTTGGCGCGCCGTATCACTGAAGGCACCGCTGTGCCGGCAATCGAGGTGGAACTCCAGCCAGGGATCGACGCCCGGTACGCTGGCCAGCGAGTAAGGCCGCGCCACGCCGTCACCAGTCCACAGCACCAGGTGCTGGCCGGCGCTGTAGCGCAGCGGTTTCTGCGGGGTCAGGCGCAAACGCAGCACATTCGGGCTCAGCCAGTCGGTCGACTCGACAACCGCTGGCAGGCCATCTCGCAGCGGGTCGAAGACCTCCACCGAGAGATCGCCCGCCACCTGGCACTGACAGGCCAGGCACCAGCCCTCGGCGCGCCGCTGGGCATCCAACGCATCCGGCGCGCCATCCAGGACTTCGCCCGCCACACAGCGCACCAGGCATGCGTGGCAACTACCGGCACGGCAGCTATAGGGCACGCGCAAGCCAGCGCCATTGAGGGCATCGAGCAGATTGCTTCCGGCAACGACCGACCAGGACTGGCCGGCGACATGAAGTTCAGGCACCCGCGCCCTCCCAGGCCGCATCGCAACGGTTACGTCCGCCGCGCTTGGCCCGGTACAGCGCCTGGTCGGCCCGCTGCAGGGCCTCATCGAGGTCATCGCCTTCGCCGATCAAGGTCATGCCGGCGGACAGGCTGAGGTTGTCGACCTGCACCCCAATCGGTTCGGCACAGGCGAAAGCTTCACGCAGACGCTCGCAGCAGGTGGTGAACTGATCGGCATCGGTATTGGGCAAAAACAGCACGAACTCCTCGCCACCGTAGCGCGCCAGCACATCGCCGTCGCGCAGGCAGGCACGGGCTACCGCTGCGAAAGTTTGCAGCACCCGATCACCCGCGGCATGGCCGTGCACGTCGTTGATCCGTTTGAAGTGGTCGAGGTCGATCAGAGCGAGGCCGTGCAAGCGACCACCGCCGAGATTCTCCAGCTCACGCAGGGCCAGGCGCAGGAAGTGCCGGCGGTTGAACAGGCCGGTCAGTTCATCGGTGGCCACCAGATCCTCGAGCTGGCGCATCATGCCGCGCAAGGTGTCCTGGTGTGCCTGCAGCGCATAGCGGCGCTGGCGCATGCGCTGGCGCAAGGCCTGCACATAGCTGGCGAACAGGCTCTGCCAGATCAGCGCGACGAATAGGGTGCAGTTCTGCAACAGCGCCAGCCCCGGCTCGGCCAGGCGCATGTGGTAGCCCTCCCAGAGATTGAGACCGGCAAAGCTGAAGAAGGCGAATGCAGCGCAACGCGCAAAGACCCCGGGGCGTAGTTGAAACACGCCGAACATCAGGATCACCACATAGAACAGCAGCAGCGTACCGCGCGCGCTTTCGAGCTGAGCCAGGAGAATGGTATGCAGGGCCAGGCCGACCAGCACTTGGGCTTCGGTCAGGCTGGGGTCGCGAAAACGCAGGTTGAAGTTGCTGCGAAACAGCAGCAGGAAGGCCAGTTGCGACGTCACCATCAGGCCTGTGCAGACCAGGGCACCTTGCAGCGAGCCGGTGAGCAGATCATTGAGCGCCGCCACCCAGAGCAGCAGAAGTACCAGGGCATAGGTGCCCGCCGCCATGCCGAAACGCTTCAGCAGCAGGCTTTGCAGACTTCGTTTCGTAACCCGTGGACTGCTCGTACTCATGGGCTCCATCCCGTACTGGCACCTTGCCTCACTCTACCCCTGTGATCACAAAAAACCTAGGGTCTTTGCGCCCTGCCCGGCTAAAGGCAAGACCTTGGTCGTAGGCCGCTTGCGACTGCCGGCGGCTGTGCCGGGAGCCTCTGGCGCGCTATACTGCGGCGCCTTTTTTGTCGCAATGCGCCGGGTCGTGGTCCGGCGCTTCCCTACAGATGTTCCCGTACTAGAGGAGCGCTTGCATGACCGTGATCAAACAGGATGACCTGATTCAGAGTGTCGCCGATGCCCTGCAGTTCATTTCCTATTACCACCCCGTCGACTTCATCCAGGCCATGCATGAGGCCTACCTGAAGGAAGAGTCGCCGGCAGCGCGCGACTCCATGGCGCAGATCCTGATCAACTCGCGCATGTGCGCCACCGGCCACCGGCCGATCTGCCAGGACACCGGTATCGTCACCGTGTTCGTGCGCGTCGGCATGGACGTGCGCTGGGACGGCGCCACCATGAGCGTCGACGACATGATCAACGAAGGTGTTCGTCGCGCCTACAACCTGCCGGAAAACGTCCTGCGCGCCTCGATCCTGGCCGACCCAGCCGGTGCCCGCAAGAACACCAAGGACAACACCCCGGCGGTGATCCACTACTCCATGGTGCCTGGCGACAAGTTGGAAGTGGACGTCGCAGCCAAGGGCGGCGGCTCCGAGAACAAATCGAAGATGGCCATGCTCAACCCGTCCGACTCGATCGTCGACTGGGTCCTCAAGACCGTACCAACCATGGGTGCCGGCTGGTGCCCGCCGGGCATGCTCGGCATCGGCATTGGCGGCACCGCCGAGAAAGCCGCGGTAATGGCCAAGGAAGTGCTGATGGAGTCCATCGACATCCATGAGCTGAAAGCCCGCGGCCCGCGGAACAAGATCGAGGAAATGCGCCTCGAACTGTTCGAAAAAGTTAACCAGCTGGGCATCGGCGCCCAGGGCCTCGGCGGCCTGACCACCGTGCTCGACGTGAAGATCATGGACTACCCGACCCACGCCGCCTCCCTGCCGGTGTGCATGATCCCCAACTGCGCCGCCACCCGCCACGCCCACTTCGTCCTCGACGGCAGTGGCCCGGCCGAGCTGGAAGCGCCATCGCTGGACGCCTACCCGGAAATCGTCTGGGAAGCCGGCCCGAGCGCGCGCCGCGTGAACCTGGACACCATCACCCCGGAAGACGTGCAGAGCTGGAAGCCGGGCGAGACCGTGCTGCTCAACGGCAAGATGCTCACCGGCCGCGACGCCGCGCACAAGCGCATGGTCGACATGCTGAACAAGGGCGAAGAGCTGCCGGTGGACCTGAAAGGTCGCTTCATCTATTACGTCGGCCCGGTCGATCCGGTCGGTGACGAAGTGGTCGGCCCAGCCGGCCCGACCACCGCCACCCGTATGGACAAGTTCACCCGGCAGATCCTCGAAAGCACCGGCCTGCTGGGCATGATCGGCAAGTCCGAGCGCGGCCCGATCGCCATCGACGCGATCCGCGACAACAAGGCCGTGTACCTGATGGCCGTCGGCGGCGCCGCCTACCTGGTCGCCCAGGCGATCAAGAAGTCCAAGGTGCTGGCCTTCGCCGAACTGGGTATGGAAGCCATCTACGAGTTCGAAGTGAAAGACATGCCGGTTACCGTGGCGGTCGACACCAAGGGCGAGTCGGTGCACATCACCGGCCCGGCGATCTGGAACAAGAAGATCGCTGAAAGCCTGGCCGTGGAAGTGAAGTAACCCGTCCAGCGGCAACAAAAAGCCCGGCCTAGTGCCGGGCTTTTTGTTGCGTGGAAGAAACTGCCGGCAACCCGATCAGGTATCCAGATGACCGGCGAGAAACTGCTGCAGGCGACGCTGCATCAACCCGGCCTCGTTGCCCAGGCAGGCAATGGGCGAGCCCTGCAACACTTCTTCTGCCAGGTCGGCGGCATCACCTGCCAGTAGCAACGGGCACTCCAGGCTCAGGGCCAGACGTTTGAGCTGCTGTGGCAAGTCCTTGCTCGGCGGCTGGTTGGAAAACAGCACCAGCGCCTGCGGGCGGATCTTCTCGCACACCAGCGGCAGCTCAAGCAGCGGCTGGCCGAGCCCCAGCACCTGCACACCGCCTTCACCGCCCAGCAGCAGACCGGCCACCAGCAGCTCCAGCTCGCGGCAATGCCCAGGTAGAGCCGCCAGCACGATCCGCTCCGCGCCCGAAGTGCCGAGTTGCAGGCGCTGTAGCACACGGGCACGCAGGAAACTGTCGAGGAACGCCCACTCGCTGGCCTGGCCATAGTCGTCGCGGCGCAGCAGCAGTTCCTGCCAGAGCGGCATGAGGATGTCCTGGAACACCACCGCCAGCGGATAGGTGGAGAACACCTGACCGTACAGGCGCTCCAGTTGCAGCGCATCGAAGGCGCCAAGGGCCAGGCGAAGACGCGCCTGCCATGCCTCCCACTCGCTGGCGGTGGTATCGACTGCCACCAGCGCCGGGGTCTTGATTCCGCGGCTGCGGGCCAGGATCTTGCCGACCTTGCTGACCGCCACGCCCCGCTCGATCCAAGCAAGGATGCTGCGCACTGCCTCGATGTCTGCCGCCGAATAGAGGCGATGGCCGCTGTCGGTACGCATTGGCTGGATCAAGCCATAACGCCGCTCCCAGGCGCGCAGGGTGACCGAGTTGACCCCGGTCAGCCGCGATACCTCGCGAATGGGGAACAGCTCCTGCTGCTTGAGGGAATCGCCAGCCAGGGAGGCGCCAGAAAGCTCGATCATCACGGGAGTGGCCGCCAGGGGAAGATCGGCAGAGTGTACCCCAGCAGATGGCCGCACTTGAATCGCCCGCAGCGCCCACGCGCGGTGCACAACCTCCGCCATGGTGATCCGTTGGTCTAGCTGTACCGCAGCGCGCATCAGGCCTCTGGCGTATTGCGCAAAAATAGGAATAATCCTTGCCTGTCATTCAGGCATGCCGTCACCACCCCGACGCCATGCCCCGTGCAGAGCCCTACCCGGGCTCTGCCAGTTATCCGGAGATACACAATGTCTGCTGCTCCCGTCACCATGCTGGTGGCGCGTCGCGTCCCGCGCGAGCGCTTCCACGAATTCCGCGCCTGGCTACATGAAGGCGAATTGCTCGCCGCCGACTTTGCCGGCTACCTCGGCTCCGGCGTCCTGGCGCCACCGCCCGACGA
>JBBNAI010000137.1:0-5597 GCA_037994305.1 Pseudomonas sp.
CTCAAGGGGGCTGGCAGCCTGGTTGCCGCGCCGGATGGCCGGCTATTGCTGTGTGATCGCGGGCATCCGGCCATGGCCGGCGCTGGTCTCGGTGATGTACTGGCGGGTTTGATCGGTGCCTTGCGTGGCCAGGGGCTGCCCGCATTCGAAGCCGCCGCACTGGGCGTATGGCTGCATGCCAGCGCCGGTCAGCAGTTGGGCGCCAGTGGGCGCGGTCTGGTGGCCAGCGATCTGTTACCCACCATTCGTCAGTTGTTGGAGGAGCAATGCCCATGTCAGCGCTAACCCTGTATGCCGAGGGCGAAGAGGCCATGCTGGCGCTAGGTGCGCAGTTGGCCACGCTGACTGACGGTCGCGGCATCCTCTACCTGCATGGTGACCTGGGTGCCGGCAAGACCACCCTGTCGCGCGGCATCGTGCGGGGTTTCGGCCATGTCGGTGCGGTGAAAAGTCCGACCTTTACCCTGGTCGAGCCCTACGAGATTGGCCCTCATCGGATCTATCACTTCGACCTGTATCGCCTGGCCGATCCCGAGGAACTGGAGTTTCTTGGCATCCGTGATTACTTCGAGGGTGACGCCTTGTGTCTGATCGAGTGGCCGCAACGCGGTGCAGGCGTTTTGCCAAAGCCCGACCTGACCATTACCATAAGCCCGCAAGGCGCAGGCCGTGCGCTGCTGTTGCAGCCGCATAGTGCCCGTGCTGAAGCTTGGTGTGCTGCCTTATAAGAGTTTGTATATAAAAATGGGGAAAGGTATGCGCCTGCGTGCGCTGTTTGGCGGGATCGGAATTGTGCTGGCCACCCTGGCCGCCGATGTGCTGGCCGCCACGGAAGTGCGCAGCGTGCGCTTGTGGCGCGCGCCGGATAACACCCGCCTGGTGTTTGACCTGTCCGGCCCGGTGCAACACAGCGTGTTCACCCTGGCCGCCCCCAATCGCATTGTCATTGACGTCAATGGCGCACAGATGTCTGCGCCGCTCGACAAGCTGTCGCTGAGCAACACGCCGATCACCGGTATTCGCTCGGCGCAGCGCACCCCGACCGACCTGCGCCTGGTCATCGACCTGTCTGCCATGGTCACGCCGAAGAGCTTCACCCTGGCGCCCAATCAACAGTACGGCAACCGCCTGGTGGTCGACCTCTATGACCAGGGCGCGGCGGATGATTCGCCCAGCGCGCCGGTGACGCCGCCTGCCGCCACTATCGGTGGCACCTCGCAAGCGTCGGTGGTGCCGGTAGTGCCTGTCACGCCGAGCCCGCAGCCGAACACGCTGCCGCCGGCTCCAGGCGGTAAGCGCGACATCGTGGTGGCCATCGATGCTGGCCACGGCGGCGAAGACCCGGGTGCCCTCGGCCCCAACCGCAGCGTGTTCGAGAAGAACGTGACCCTGGCCATCGCCAAGGAACTGCAGCGGCAGATCAACAACGAGAAGGGGTTCCGCGGCGAGCTGGTGCGCACCGGTGACTACTTCATTCCGCTGCGCAAACGCACCGAGATTGCCCGCAAGAAGGGCGCCGACCTGTTCGTTTCCATTCACGCCGACGCCGCGCCGAGCCGTAGCGCCTTCGGCGCCTCGGTGTTCGCCCTGTCGGAGCGCGGCGCGACCTCGGAAACCGCGCGCTGGCTGGCCGATAGCGAGAACCAGTCCGACCTGATCGGTGGTGCCGGCAACGTCAGCCTGGATGACAAGGACCGCATGCTGGCTGGCGTGCTGCTCGATTTGTCGATGACCGCTTCGCTGTCGTCCAGCCTGAACGTCGGGCAGAAGGTGCTCAGCCACGTTGGCGGTGTTACCCCGTTGCACAAGCGTCGGGTCGAACAGGCCGGCTTCATGGTGCTTAAGTCCCCGGATATTCCGTCGATCCTGGTGGAGACAGGCTTTATCTCCAACCCCAACGAAGCCAAGAAGCTCGCCAGCAGCGGCCACCAGCAGACCCTGGCGCGCTCGATCACGGCCGGTGTGCGCCAGTTCTTCCAGCAGAACCCGCCGCCAGGCACCTACATCGCCTGGCTGCGCGACTCCGGCAAGATCGCCCCCGGCCCGCGTGATCACGTGGTCAGCTCCGGCGAGAGCCTGGCGCTGATCGCCCAGCGCTATCAGGTCAGCCTGTCGGCGCTGCGCAGCGCCAACGCACTGAAGACCGACACCATCAAGGTCGGCCAGACCCTGAACATCCCGGCCACGGCGCTGGCGGCCCAGCCATGAGTGGCGGGGCGCGCATCCAGCTGCTGAGTCCGCGGCTGGCGAACCAGATTGCCGCCGGTGAGGTGGTCGAACGCCCGGCTTCGGTAATCAAGGAACTGCTGGAAAACAGCCTGGATGCCGGTGCCAAACGCATCGATGTGGAAGTCGAGCAGGGCGGCATCAAGCTGCTGCGCGTGCGCGACGACGGCGGTGGCATTCCTGCCGACGACCTACCGCTGGCCCTGGCGCGTCATGCCACCAGCAAGATTCGCGAGCTGGAAGACCTGGAAAGCGTACTCAGCCTGGGCTTCCGTGGTGAGGCCCTGGCATCGATCAGCTCGGTCGCGCGTCTGACCATGACTTCGCGCACCGCCGACGCCGAACAGGCCTGGCAGGTAGAGACCGAAGGCCGCGACATGGAGGCGCGGGTGCAGCCCGCAGCGCATCCGGTCGGGACCTCGGTGGAAGTGCGCGACCTGTTCTTCAATACCCCGGCGCGGCGCAAGTTCCTGCGTGCCGAGAAAACCGAATTCGATCACCTGCAGGAAGTCATCCGGCGCCTGGCTCTGGCCCGCTTCGACGTGGCCTTCCACCTGCGCCATAACGCCAAGACGGTGTTCGCTCTGCACGAGGCGCCCGACGAGATCAGTCGCGCCCGGCGCGTGGCCAGCGTCTGCGGTCCGGCGTTCCTCGAGCAGGCGCTGCCGATCGAGATCGAGCGCAGCGGCTTGCGTTTGTGGGGCTGGGTTGGCCTGCCGACCTTCTCGCGCAGCCAGGCCGACCTGCAGTATTTCTACGTCAACGGCCGCATGGTGCGCGACAAACTGGTCGCCCACGCGGTGCGCCAGGCCTACCGTGACGTGCTGTTCAACGGTCGTCATCCGACCTTCGTGCTGTTCCTCGAAATTGACCCTGGCGTGGTCGACGTCAACGTGCACCCGACCAAGCACGAAGTGCGTTTTCGTGACAGTCGCATGGTCCACGACTTCCTGTACGGCACGCTGCATCGCGCCCTTGGCGAAGTGCGCCCGGAAGACCAACTGGCCGCGCCGGCCGCGGTCAGCCAGATGGTGCGCCCGACTGGCCAGGCTGCCGGTGAGTTCGGTCCGCAAGGCGAAATGGGCCTGGCGGCCAACATGCTTGAGCAGCCGGCGGCACCGTCGTCCATCTGGCGCTCGCCCGGGGCGGGCTATCAGGCGCCGCGCGCTGAGTCCTCGCTGCCGGCTGCTGAGGCGCAGGGCACCTATCGCGAGTACTTCGCGCCGCTCGGTGAGGCGGCCCCTGCTGCGCTGCCTCAGGCCCAGGGCGATATTCCGCCGCTGGGCTATGCCCTGGCCCAGCTCAAGGGGGTATATATCCTCGCCGAGAATGCCCAGGGCATGGTCTTGGTGGATATGCATGCGGCCCATGAGCGGATTACCTACGAACGCCTGAAAACCGCCATGGCCAGCGAAGGCCTGCGCGGCCAGCCACTGCTGGTGCCGGAGTCCATCGCTCTGAGTCAGCGAGAGGCGGATTGCGCTGAAGAACACGGCAGCTGGTTCCAGCGTCTGGGCTTCGAGCTGCAGCGTCTCGGCCCGGAAAGCCTGGCTATCCGCCAGACCCCGGCGCTGCTCAAGCAGGCCGAGGCTACTCAGCTGGTGCGTGATGTGCTCGCCGATCTGCTCGAATACGGCACCAGTGACCGCATCCAGGCCCACCTCAACGAGCTGTTGGCGACCATGGCTTGCCACGGCGCGGTGCGCGCCAATCGGCGCCTGACCCTGCCGGAAATGAACGGCCTGCTGCGCGATATGGAGCAGACCGAGCGCAGTGGCCAGTGTAACCACGGTCGCCCGACCTGGACCCAGCTCGGCATGGATGACCTGGATAAGCTCTTCCTGCGCGGTCGCTAAGTCGTTCTGTCTGCGCCTGGAGCGCCTGTTTCCGATGTCTGCATTGCCTCCTGCAATCTTCCTGATGGGCCCGACCGCCGCCGGCAAGACCGATCTGGCTCTGGAACTGGCGGACGCGCTGCCGTGCGAGCTGGTCAGCGTGGATTCAGCGCTGATCTATCGGGGCATGGACATTGGTACAGCCAAGCCGGATCGCGCCACGCTGCAGCGTTATCCGCATCAATTGATCGATATCCGCGATCCAGCCGAAAGTTACTCGGCGGCCGAGTTCCGCGCGGATGCTCTGGCGGCGATGGCTGATATCACTGCGCGCGGGCGCATTCCGCTGCTGGTCGGCGGCACCATGTTGTATTTCAAGACATTGCTTGAAGGGCTGGCCGATATGCCCAGTGCCGACCCGCAAGTGCGCGCCGAACTGGAAGCGCGGGCCGCGCTGGAGGGCTGGGATGCGCTGCACCGCGAGCTTGCGGAGGTCGATCCCGACTCGGCTGCGCGCATCCACCCGAATGATCCGCAGCGGCTTGTACGGGCGCTGGAAGTCTATCGGCTAAGTGGCGAGAGCATGACCGCTCATCGACAGCGCCAGGCCGCGCAAAATAGCGGTTTAGAGGCCCCGGGTATGGCACATTTGCCTTATACTGTGGCGCAATTCGCTATAGCTCCGACCCAGCGACAGGTGCTTCATGCGCGCATCGCGCAACGGTTTCATCTGATGTTGGAACAGGGCTTCATCGAAGAGGTCGAAGCGTTACGCGTGCGAGGTGATCTGCACGCGGGATTGCCGTCAATCCGTGCGGTAGGCTATCGCCAGGTGTGGGATTACCTGGAAGGGCGCCTCGGCCGTGAGGAGATGGCGGAGCGGGGGATCATCGCCACACGCCAGTTGGCCAAGCGCCAATTCACCTGGTTGCGCGGCTGGACAGCGTTGGAATGGCTGGACAGCCAGGCCAATGACAATCTGTCTCGTACCTTGAAATACCTTAAGGCGGTCTCCATATTGTGATGAGACCCGCCAATTCGCCGTCTATCCTTGCTTCTCAAGGCCGATTCGGCATAAAGCACCACTTTGCATTACTACTTTTTGACCTCTACAGGAGTGCGGCACATGTCAAAAGGGCATTCGCTACAAGACCCTTACCTGAATACCCTGCGTAAGGAACGCGTACCGGTTTCTATCTATTTGGTTAACGGCATCAAGCTGCAAGGCCAGATCGAATCTTTCGACCAGTTCGTGATTTTGCTGAAAAACACTGTCAGCCAGATGGTCTACAAACACGCCATTTCCACCGTAGTGCCGAGCCGTCCAGTGCGACTGCCGAGCGCCACCGAAGGCGAGCAGGCCGAGCCGGGCAACATTTGACGGGAGTCTGCTTTGTTCTTTGAGCGCCACGGTGGTGGTGAACGGGCCATCCTTGTTCATCTGGAAGGTCAGAATCCCGAGGCGCGTGAAGACCCGCAGGAGTTCCGCGAGCTAGCACTTTCTGCTGGTGCGGATGCGGTGGCTTTCGTCAATGT
>JBBNAI010000138.1:0-19261 GCA_037994305.1 Pseudomonas sp.
TGGACTTCCAGCACAACAGCCTGCAGACCGCCGCCACCTCGGCCAACAGCCGCCTGCAGTCGGAACATGCAGCCCGCGATGCCAAGCAGCAGCAAAGCCTGTCCGAGCTGATTTTCCAGGCCAGCGAACAGACCACCTGTGCCCTGCAGGACATTTCCTCGCACACCAGCGGCATCACCGGCATGAACAGCCGCAACCTGGAACTGGCGCGCCAGTCGAAAACCCAGCTGGGTGACGCCCGCGAGCAGATGCAGCACATCAGCCAGGTCATGGAGAGCTTCAAGGACAACATCAGCGCCCTGGACAGCAGCTCCGCACAGGTTCGTGAAATCCTCACCACCGTGCAGGACTTCTCCGCGCAAACCAACATGCTCGCGCTCAACGCCGCCATCGAGGCCGCCCGCGCCGGCGATCACGGCCGCGGTTTTGCCGTGGTTGCCGACGAAGTGCGCAGCCTGTCGGTAAAAGTCGGCAGCGCTGCCGGGCAGATCGGCCAACTGATGGAGCAAATGACCAAGGCCATGGCCGGCGCCGACCAGCAGACCCTGGACATGCTCGATAAAACGGAAAAAGCCGGCATGGCCGTCAGCACGGCGGCCGACCAGTTCACCCACATGGTCGAAGACTTCCAGCAAGCCAACGACGACCTGCTGATGGTCAGCAGTGCGATGGAGGAGCTGACCGCCACCAACAACGAAACCCATCAGCACAGCAGCCAGATCCGCGACCTCAGCCTGACCATCAGCCAGCGCATGGAAACCTCCTTCGCCCAGGCTGACCGCCTGCGTGACAACAGCAACCAGATGCTGCAAACCCTCAGCAGCTTCCGCCTGGGCCACGGCAAGCTCGAAACCATCACCGACGCGCTGATGCAACGGCGCAACGAGATCGAACTCCAGCTGGAAGAACTCAAGCGCTCCGGCGTCGACCTGTTCGACAACAACTACAAGGCGATTGCCAACACCAACCCGCCCAAGCACAACGTCAGCTGGGCCGAAGCCTACCGCAAGCGCATCCAGCCGCTGCTGGACCAGTGGGACCAGGGTGGCAAGGACGGCGTGCTGTACATCGTGCCTGTCAATGACCGGGGCTACCTGGCCGCCGCACGCAGCGCCGCCTCGCAGGCACCGACCGGCGACCCGGCTGTGGATGCCTCCAAGAGTACCCACCTACGCTTCTTCGGCAGCGCGATCGAGCATGACAACATGCGCAAATGCACCTACCTGAGCATGGGCACCTTCGTGCTGCCAGGTACCACCACGGTGATTTTCGTGATGTACGTGCCGATCATGGTCGATGGTCGCCGCTGGGGGACCATGAGCGCCGGGATTCTGCCTGCGGCAGTTGGCGCGTAGGGCTAGGGAAGGCGGTGGTCGTCGCGCAGTGCGATGGCCACCTACACGCGGGGCCGCTTACTCGTCGAGCTGCAGGCGCTCGCGAATCACGTCAACCAGTTTGTCTGGCTGGAACTTGGAGAGAAAGTTGTCGCAACCGACCTTCTTCACCATCGCCTCGTTGAAACTGCCGGACAGCGAGGTGTGCAGCACCACGTACAGGTCCTTGAGGCGCGGGTCGTTGCGAATCTCGGTGGTCAGGCGGTAGCCATCCATTTCCGGCATTTCCGCATCGGTGAAGATCATCAGCAGCTTGTCGGTCATCACCTCGCCGGTGTCGGCCCACTGTTTCAGTTGCTGCAAGGCCTTGAGACCGTCGCTGACGCTGTGGGTACGAATGCCCAGCTGGGCCATGGTCTCGCGCAGCTGGTTGAGGGCCACCTTGGAATCATCCACCAGCAGCACTTCGCGGCCCACGGCCTTGGCCAGCAGCGGATCGGCCAGCTTCTCGTCGGAAATCTTGGTGCTCATCGGGGCGATTTCCGACAGCACCTTCTCCACGTCGATGATCTCGACGATCTGGTCTTCCACCTTGGTGATAGCCGTCAGGTAATGCTGGCGCCCTGCCCCGCCCGGTGGCGGCAGGATGGATTCCCAGTTGAGGTTGAGGATGCGATCCACGCCACCCACCAGAAAAGCCTGCACCGAGCGGTTGTACTCGGTGACGATGATGGTGCTGCTGGCGCTTGGCGTAATCGGGCGCATGCCGATGGCCTGGGACAGATCGATCACCGGCAAGGTCTGGCCACGCAGGTTGACCACACCACAGACGAAAGGATGGCGGTGCGGCATCAGGGTCAGCTTGGGCAGCTGCAGAACTTCCTGAACCTTGAACACGTTGATCGCGAACAACTGGCGCCCGGCCAGGCGAAACATGAGGATTTCCAGGCGGTTCTCACCCACCAGCTGGGTGCGTTGGTCCACTGTATCGAGAATGCCGGCCATCATGTGCTCCTGTTATCTGTGTCGAGTCTAGCCCAGCGATAGCCGCTGTATCGGCCCGCTGCGCGGAAACTGCAGGAATATGGCCGGAAGCCATCATGCCGCAGGCGAAATCACCACGCCAGCCTCGACAAAATCAGCCCAGCACTGGTGAACCGTCCGGCAGATGCACCCGCAGCACGCCTGGGCGAGCAGAAAAGCGCAAGCGCTGGCCCTCCATGGGTTCACCATCGAGGTTGATATCCAGCCCCTCGCCCGCTTCGATCTCGACCCACGGCAGCCGTGCGCTCAGCGCTACCGACTCCAGGCCGAGAATGCCGCCGGAGAGCAGCGTGCCGAGGGTGCCGACCAGATCCTGCGGCGCCGGTACGATGCAGATATCCAGCAGGCCATCGTCGACCAGCGCCTGCGGGCACAGCACATGGCCGCCGCCCGCCTGCCGGCCGTTACCGATGCCCAGGGCGAGAAACTCACCCTCCCAGTCGAAACCCGGCCCATGGAAGCGCCCGAAAGCCGAGTGCACTTCGGGGAAGCGGGTTAGCCCGGTCAGGAAATAGGCGGCGCCGCCGAGGAGCTTCTTGAGCTCTTCCGAGGTATTGGCCGTGACTTTCGAGCCGAAACCGCCGGTGGCCATATTGAGGAACAACTGGCCATCCACCTCACCCAGGTCGATTGGCTGCGCCGCCACGTCGAGCAGAGCCAGGGCCTCACCGGGGACCAGGGACAGGCCCGCTGCACGGGCGAAGTCATTGGCAGTGCCCAGTGGCAGGATCGCCAGGCTGGCATCCGTCTTGGCCAGCGCCATGGCCTCGGCAATATCGCGCACCGTGCCGTCGCCCCCGCCGGCGATCAGAGTCGGATAACCCGCCTCCAGCGCCTCAGTTACCAGGCGCTGGGCATCGCCCGCCTCCCAGGTCAGGCGCACGGCCAGCTCCCAGCCCTCTTCGCGCAGCGCCTGTACCGCCGCCCGCACCTCTTCGTTCAGGGCCTGCTTGCCATGCAGGATCAACAGCGCCTTGCGTGCGGCCATGATTCGCTCCTTGTGTATCGCCAGCCTGAGTACAGCAGACTAGTGAAGCAGGACGAAAGTGCCGGTGCGGCGCCAAGAGCCTGTGCTAAGCCGGGTAGCCCGTGATCTCGCGAATGGCGCCGTAAAGCGGCTTGAGCTGCTTGTACATGCGCAGGTAGACCTCGCGGTACAACCGGTCATACACCTGTTGCGCCGCCGGGTCGGGCTGAAACACCTTGCCGACCCGCGTCATGGCGGCAATCGCGCTGGGAAAGTCCGGGTACAGCCCCAAGCCCACGGCGCAGTCGATGGCCGCGCCCAGGCCCGATGCCTCGTAGACATGTGGGCGCTCGGCCGGCAGGCCGAAGATGTCGGCGGTCAGCTGCATCGCCGCATCGCTCTGCGAACCGCCGCCGGACACGCGCAGGCGGGTGATCGGGGTTCCCGAGCGCTTCTCGATGCGCTCGCGGCCCTGGCGCAGGGCATAGGCCAGGCCTTCGAGGATCGCCCGGTACAGGTGCGCCCGGGTGTGCACATCGCCGAAACCGATGATCGAACCCTTGGCCTCCAACCCTGGCTCGCGGATACCCGGCGACCAGAACGGCTGCAGCATCAGCCCCATGGAGCCTGCTGGCACCTGGCTGACCAGTTCGTCGAACAGCGTTTCCGCCTCCACACCCAGCTCCAGGGCGCGCTGGCGCTCGGCATAGCCGAACTCCTGCTTGAACCAGCTAACCATCCAGAAGCCCCGGAAAATCATCACTTCGGTGTTGTAGTGATCGGGAATCGCCGCCGGATACGGCGGAATCAGCGGGATGGTTTCCAGGTAATTGCGCCGCGTGGTGTTGATGGTCGCGGTGGTGCCGTAGGACAGGCAGGCCGTGTGCGGCTCGACGCCGCCGGCGCCGATCACCTCGCAGGCTTTGTCCGAGGCTGCAGCGATCAGCGGCAGGCCCTCGGGAATGCCGGTGTGGCGGCTGGCCTCGGCGGTGATGGTGGCGATCAGTTCGCCCGGCTTGACCAGCTCCGGCAGCTGCTCCGGGCGCACCGGCATGGCCTGCCATTTCCAGTCACTGGGCGCCGCCCATTTCAGGCGTTTGTAATCGAAGGGCAGGTAAGCCACGCAACACCCCACCGAGTCGGCGAAGCGCCCGGTCAGACGATGGGTGAGAAAGCCCGAGAGCATCAACAGTTTGTCGGTGCGCGCCCAGTTCTCTGGCTCATGCTGGGCCAGCCAGTTGACCTCCGCCTGAGCGCGGAAATAGTCCACCGTGGCCTCTTCGCCAATCAGCTTGAACAGCCAGCCCCATGGCCCCTTGATGCGCCCCTGCACCTCTGCGCGGCGCTGGTCGAGCCAGAGAATCGCCGGGCGCAGCGGCTGGCCCTGGGCGTCGACGGTGATCAGCGAGCCGCGCTGGGTAGTCAGCGACACGCCCTTGATCAACCGGCGGTCGATATCCACGCTGGCCCACAGTTTGGTGCACGCCTCGCCCAGGCTGCGCCAGTAATACTCGGGGTCTTGCTCGGCCCAGCCGGGCTGCGTGGAGAAATACGGCTGCAACTCGACCTTGCCCTTGCCGACCAGGGTGCCGCGCAGGTCGAACAGCAGCGCGCGCACGCTCTGGGTGCCGTTGTCGATGGCCAGCAGGTAGCTTTCTTCGCTCAAGACGAGCACTCCAGGATTCTTGTTGTTATGGGAGCCAGTGGGCTGGCACCAGGTACGGCAGTCTTCATCTAGCTGTGCGCCGGCAGGCTGTAGCAACTGGCCCACAGCGCCAGATAGCGCTGCTGCTGCTCATCCCAGCGCGCATCGCTCCAGCCCAGGCGAGGCTGACACAGTGCACGAATGCGCGGCAGTTCGGCCGCCGCGCCGGCAGGCAATAGCAGGCCGATGCGCGTACGACGCAGCAGCAAGTCGTCCAGTTGCAGCACCAGCTCTTCATCACAGGCCAGGGCCAGTTCGGCCCACAGCGTGTCGCTGTCGCCGATGCGCGCACTGCCCATCTCGGTGATCAACGCAGCCAGGTGTGGCAAGGCCTGGCCATGGCGACCAGCCAGGCGCAGGCGCATAGCCGGCCCCAACGCCTGCGGCAGTGCAGCATCCGTGCGACGAAACACTGCCTGGCCCTGATCGTCCACCGCCTTACCGACAAAAGCGGCGCAGGCACGCAGCACTTCCAGAGCCAGCAGGCGGAAGGTGGTCAGCTTGCCGCCGGCCAGGGTCACGCAGCCAGGTTCGATCCACAGCGCATGTTCGCGCTTCTCGTCGGACGGGCTCTTGCGGTCATCGCCGGCACTGACCACCGGGCGCACGCCGGCCCAGGTCGACAGCACATCACTGCGCACCACGCCAGCCGCCGGAAACTGGCTGGCACAGGCGGCGAGCAGGTAGTCCACCTCGGTCGCCGTGATGCGCGCGTCATGCTCCAGGCCGTCGGCGTGATCCAGGTCGGTAGTACCAATTACCGTGGCGCCCTCCCAGGGGAAGACGAACACCGGTCGCCGGTCCTGCGGGTGCATGAAACTCAGGGCCTGGGCCACCGGCAGGCGCCAGTGCGGCAGCAGCAGATGGCTGCCGCGCAGCGGGCGGATATGCTCGGGGCCGTCCTTGCGCCGCAGGCCATCGGCCCAGGCGCCGGTGGCCTGGGCCACCGCGCGGGTGCGGAAGCTGAAGCGCTGACCGGACTCGGCGTCCTCGGCTAGCAGGCCGACCACACGGCCGTCCTCACGTAACAACTCGACTACGCGCAAGCCATTGAGCGCCTCGCCACCATCGGCGCGGGCCTCGCCGAGTACGCGCATGACCAGCCGCGCATCATCGGTCACTGCATCGAGGAAACGCGTGGCGCCACTGAGGCCGTCTTCACGGATGCCGGGCATCAGGTAGCGCAGTTGCTGCAGCGGGTAATACAGGTGGTTGCGCTGCCCGGCCAGGGCGTCATACACCGCCAACAGACCGCCGAACACGCGTGGGCCGGGAAAGCCGCCCTGGTAATGGGGAAACAGGAAGCCCAGCGGATCGACCAGGCCAGGTGCCTCGCTGAGCAGGCGCTGACGTTCGTGCACCGAGTCGCGGGTCAGGCCGATCTGGCCTTTGGCGATATAGCGCAAACCGCCGTGGACCATCTTCGACGAGCGACTGGAGGTGCCCCAGGCGAAGTCGCGCTGTTCCAGCAGCAGGCAACGCCAGCCACGACGCGCCGCTTCACGCAGGATACCGGCGCCGCTGATGCCGCCACCGACGACGATCAGGTCCCAGTCGCGCTGCGCCAACTCAGGCAGCGCCTGCGCACGCCAGGCGGCGTTCCAGGTCGGCATTATCGAAACCCTTGAAGAAGTCGTCGCGAGCGCCCCGAGAGCAAGGCGGACGGAGCGCAGCGACGAGGCATATCAGGTCGATAGACGAGGAGCGAGCACCGCCCAACGCAGCTATCGGAGCGCGCAGCAGAGTTATTCATGGGTTTCCAGCAGCACGCCGGGAGCCAGGCGTTGATCCGGGTCGAAATGATCAGCCAGGCTCCGCAGCGCAGCCATCCCCAGCTCACCTTTCTCGACCGCCAGGTAGGGCGCATGGTCGCGCCCCACGCCGTGCTGGTGGCTGATGGTGCCGCGGTTGTTGGCGATGGTCTGCGAGGCGTTGTGCTTGAGCTTCTGCCAGCGCTGCAGAGTTTGCTCGTAGCTCTGCCCCGGACGGAACACGTAGGTGGTGTAGATGCTCGAACCCTGGCCGTAAACGTGCGACAGGTGGGTGAACACATGCACCGGCTCGCCCTCCTCGGCCAGGCCGGCGCGCAGGCTGTCTTCGATCTTGTTCAGCAGGTTGTCGACATTGCCCCAGTCGGTGGCAGTTTCCAGGGTGTCCACCGCGTAGCCGGCCGCCCACAGGCCGTGGCGCAGGTAGGGGAAACGGAAACGGTTTTCCGCCCATTTCTTGCCCAGCAAGGTACCGGTGAACACCCCGCCGAAGCCCTTGAGCACCTGCTTGGCCTGCTTCACCGACAACGCGTTCTGCTGGCGGTTGCCGGTAACGCCGAAGGTCAGCATGCACTTGCCGGCACGCGCGCCGCGCAGCGCCAGGTACTTCTCCAGCAGGGCGATCTGCTGCGGGTGGCCGGCCAGGGCCAACTGGGTCTCGGTTTCGATGGCATTGGACAGGCGCAGCATCGACAGCGGCACGCGCGCCTGCACCAGGCTGCGAATGCCCTTCAGGGCCTGCTCCCAACTGGGCAGGAACACCGCGTAGAACTGCTCCTGCTCGGCCAGCTTGCTGACCCGCACCTTGACCTCGGAGATCACCCCGAAGCGCCCTTCCGAACCAAGGATCATCTCGCGCAGGTCCGGCCCCGCCGACGACGCCGGGAAGGTCGGGATATCCAGGGTGCCGGCGAAGGTCTCGATCTTGCCACCGGCGAACAGTTGCTCGATGCGCCCGTAACGCAGCGACTGCTGGCCGCTGGAGCGACTGGCCACCCAGCCGCCCAGGGTCGACAGCTCCCAGGATTGCGGGAAGTGGCCGAGGGTGTAGCCCCGTGCCCGCAGCTGGCTTTCTACCTGCGGGCCGGCGGCGCCGGGGCCGAAGGTGGCGATCTGGCTTTCCTCATCCAGTTCCAGCAGGCGGGTCATGCGCTCAAGCGACAAGGTCAGCACCGGGCGTTCGCTGGCCTGCGGGTTGATATGCCCAGCCACCGAGGTGCCGCCACCGTAGGGAATCACCACCAGGTTCTGGGCGCGCGCCCAGGCCAGCAGCTCGCGAATCTGTTCGGCACTTTCCGGCAGGGCCACGCCATCGGGAAACTGGCCAAAGCGCCCTTCGCGCATCGCCAGCCAGTCCGGCAGGCTCTGCCCGCGGGCATGCCGCACGCGCACTTCGGCATCGGTACTGATCAGCGGATGGGCAGCGAGGCGCGAGGCCGGCACCTGGGCCAGCACCTGCTCCAGGCTGGCATCGGGCAGCACCTGGCCAGCACCCAGGCGCGCGCCGAGGAAGGCTGCGCCGTGCGCCGGCAGTTCCACCACAGTGGCCTCGTCACCCCATCCGTTCCAACGTCGCATCTGCAGCTCCCCCACCTATTCCGGTCGACATTAATGGCTGCCTATACTAGCCAGCCGCTGCCACGGGTCACTGTCGGATCAAGACAGCGGCTGTCGCCAATCAAGCCAAGCAGAACAACAAGAACGATGCTCAACCTCGGCTATACCTCCGTCCCCGCCCTGCTCAAGTATCTGCGCCACGCCGAACAGCTCGGCCTGGACTGCGACGCCGCGTTGGCCGCCGCCGGTATCGACCGCGAAAGCCTGGCCGACAACGGCAAGCGCATCCCTAGCGAAGTGCATGAGCGCCTGCTCGCCCATCTGGTAGCCGCCACCGGCGATACGCTGTTCGGCCTGCACGCCGCCAGCTTCGTGCAGCCCGGCTCGTGGAGCGTGCTTGGCTACATCACCATGAACTGCGCCACCCTGGGCGAAGCCATGAGCCGCATCGTGCCGTACGAGAAACTGGTCGGCGACATGGGCACCAGCCGTATCGAACCGGTTGGTGAGCACATCCGACTGATCTGGAACTGCCGCCACGAAGACCGCGAGATCCGGCGGCACATGGTGGAAAACGTGCTGGCCTCCTGGCTGCTGTATGCGCGCTGGATCGCCGACATGGACAAGTCACCCGACGAGGTGTGGTTCGAGCACGCCCAACCGGCGAACACACAGATGGCCGATTACGAGGCGGTGTTCGGCTGCCCAGTGCGCTTCGAACAGCCGTGCAACGCCCTGCTGGTTCCGCTGGCTTACCTCGGCGTGCCGCTGCGCCAGGCCGACGCCAACCTGCTGCGCACCCTCGAAGAGCACGCCCTGGCGATGATGGCCGGAATCGACAACGACGAACCGCTGCCGCTGCGGGTGAAGAATGCCCTGCGCCTGCTGCTCAAGGACGGCCTGCCGCGCAAGGAGCGAGTGGCGGAGAAATTCCACATGACGGTGCGCACCCTGCAGCGCCATTTGCAGCTGGCCGGTACCAGCTACCAGGAAATTCTCGACCAGTTGCGCCAGGAACTGGCCGAGCACTACCTGCTGCGCAGCGACCTGGCGATCCAGGATATCGCCAGCTACCTGGGCTTCACCGAGTCGCGCTCGTTCCACCGCAGCTTCAAGGCCTGGACCAACATGACCCCCGGCGAATACCGCGAAACCCGCAAGGGCGCACTCGGCTAGTTGAGCAACTCGCTGAGCGGAATGAAGCGCACCGCCTCGCCCTCGACCAGGCTGCGCCCTTCCAGCACCTCCACCAGACCATCGGCCCAGGCCGCGCTGCGCAGAACCCCGGAGCTCTGGTTGGGGTACAGCACGGCGCGGCCCTGTTCGAGCCGGGCGCGCAGGTATTCGCGCCGCGTTCCCGGTTTGCCCCAGGCAAAACCAGCCGGCACCTCGACGCTCAGCGGTGCCACATCCACCACGCCCAAGCGGCGCAACAGATAAGGCCGCGCCAGCAGGCCGAAGGTCACCAGGGTCGAAGCCGGGTTACCCGGCAAACCGAGCACCGGCACACCCCGGTAGTGGCCACAGGTCAGCGGCTTGCCCGGTTTGATCGCCAGCTTCCACAGGGCGACTTCACCTTCTTGGTGCAGCACCTGGCCGAGAAAATCCGCCTCGCCCACCGACACGCCGCCAGTGGTCAGGATCAGGTCGGCATCGCCCTGCGCCGCCAAGGCATCGCGGGTGCGCTGCAGGTCATCGGCGAGGATGCCAGCATCGCGCACCTCGCAGCCCAGGCGCAGTAACCAGGCACAGAGCAGGCTGCGGTTGCTGTTGAAAATCTGCCCCGGCCCCAGCGCCTTGCCTGGCTCGACCAGCTCGTCACCGGTAGACAACACTGCCACGCGCGGCCGACGGCGCACCGCCAGGGCGGCAAACCCGAGGGAGGCCGCCAATCCCAGCTCTACCGGGCCAAGACGGCTGCCGGCGCTCAACACCAATTCGCCCAGGCGGGTTTCCTGGCCTTGGGGGCGGACGTTCTGCCCCAGCCGCAGCGGCTCACGGAAATGCACACGGCCATCGTCCAGGACCTCCGCGTTCTCCTGCATCTCTACGCAGTCAGCACCCGCCGGCAGCGGCGCGCCGGTGAATATCCGCGCACAGGTGCCCGGCTGCAGTGGCTCGGGCGCCTGGCCGGCAAGAATGCGCTGGCTCACCAGCAACGGCTCGCCGTTCCAGTCTTCCAGGCGCAGCGCATAACCATCCATTGCACTGTTCGGCCAGGGGGGTAGGTCCAGCCCGGCAACCAGGTCAGTGGCCAGTACACGACCGTCGGCCACCGCCAACGGCAGGATTTCCTGCTCGCGGATCGGCGCCGCATCGGCCAGTTCCAGCAGACGCGCCAGCGCCGCCTCAAGCGGCAGCAGGCTCATCCACGGCTCTCGCAGGGAGCTGCCAGCTTGAGGTGCGGGACGAAATTGCAGGGGCGATGGCGGTTATCCAGCTGCTCGCCGAGGATGCCATCCCAGGCAGTACGGCAGGCGTTGGTCGAACCCGGCAGGCAGCACACCAGGGTGCCATTGGCCAGGCCGGCGAGTGCACGGGACTGGATGGTGGACGTGCCGATATCAGCGACAGATATCTGTCGAAACAGCTCACCAAAACCATCGACCTGCTTGTCCAGCAGGCAACTCACCGCCTCCGGGGTGCTGTCGCGGGCGGTGAAACCGGTGCCACCGGTGATCAGTACCACCTGTACCTGATCCTCGGCAATCCAGGTCGCGACCTGCGCACGGATGCGGTACAGATCGTCCTTGAGCAGCACCCGCGCCGCCAGGTTGTGGCCGGCGGCGGTCAGGCGATCGACAAACAGCTGGCCGGACGTATCGGTGTCCAGATTGCGGGTATCGCTGACAGTAAGAACAGCGATGTTCAGCGGCACAAAAGCCGCCTCGGCCTTGGAGCTCATGGCGTGATCCGGTTGTGGCGAAAACAGGCCGGTGTTATATCACAGGCCCCAGCCAGAGCGCCGTCATGAGCCATTCACCCCCTCTCCCCGCCTGCTCCATCCTGCTCCTGGCCGGCGGCCGCGGACAGCGCATGGGCGGCCAGGACAAAGGCCTGCTGGAGTGGCGCGGACAACCATTGATCAGCCACCTGCATGCACTGGTTCGACCGCTCAGCGATGACTTGATCATCTCCTGCAACCGCAATCAGCAGCGCTATGCCGCGTACGCCGACCGCCTGGTGGAGGATGCCGAAACGAACTTCCCCGGCCCGCTGGCTGGCATCCTCGCCGGCCTGGCCGTGGCGCGCCATGACTGGCTGCTGGTGCTGCCCTGCGACGCCCCGCTGCTTGATCTGCCATTGCTGCACGCGATGCGCACACAAGCGGCCAACCAGCCGGACAAACCACTGATGCTACGCCGCGGCGAGCAATGGGAACCGCTGCTCTGCCTGCTGCCACGCACCCTGCACTTGCCTCTGCAACAGGCCTGGCAGCAGGGCGAGCGCAGCCCGCGCCGAGCCTTGCTGCAGCTCGATCCGCAAGCCCTGGACTGCGCCCCCGACGACCCACGCCTGGCCAACCTGAACACTCCGCACTTGCTCGCTGACGCGTCTGTAACAGGCCAGTGACTGAACTTTGACGCAAGGCTCTCGTCAGAAACTGGGTACATCAGACCGAGCAAGGAGACACCCATGACCCAACGGAGCCTGCCACTCACTCTCGCCGCGTTTGGCTTTGTGGCCCTGACAGGTTGTTCGACGCCAAGCGTGATCACCCTCAATGACGGCAGCCAGATCCAGACCGTGGATGCGCCGGAATTTGACGACGCTTCCGGCTTCTATGAGTTCGAGCAACTGGACGGTAAACCGGCACGCATCAACAAGGATCAGGTCATCACCGTCAAAGAGCTCTGAGCCGCGCCAGAGGCGCCTCGCCACACGGATGTGGAGCCCTTCCCCCGGCAAAATTCTTCCCGCTAACCCCTTGTGCAGTAAAACTTTTTCAGTAGAATGCGCGCCATTACTCGGAGCGTAGCGCAGCTTGGTAGCGCGTCTCGTTCGGGACGAGAAGGCCGCTGGTTCGAATCCAGTCGCTCCGACCAAATTCCCGAATCGATCCAGCAACAACGGATCGAAACAAAAAACCGGCCTTGGCCGGTTTTTTCGTTTCTGCCCCCATCCCATCTTCCTGACGTTCGGGCACATTTCCAGTGTGTGCTGACGATACAGGTCAGCGGACAGAACACCTCTCGCGCCCTGGTATCCGGAGCGGTCTGGGCCCCCACTTCGACGCCGTACCGCCCAGAGACATATGCCTGCGCTCGATCAGCTCAATCCCTTGCGAAACTGCTTAAGCGTCCTGCCGATGAAGCTTGCCCGAGCTAGTTTCCGCGTCCAGCAGTCGGTTAAAGGCCTCGATGCTCAGCGGCGGGTAATAGTAGTAACCCTGTACCTCATCAATGCCTTCGGCCTGGACCAACTGCAGCTGCGCTGCGGTCTCGACCCCCTCGGCGGTGGTCTGCAACGACAGGGCCCGGCACAGCCCCGCGATCGACGACAGCAGTGCCCTGCCCCGCGGCGACTGCTCGAGGTCTGAGATGAAGCTGCGATCAATCTTTACCCGGTCCAGCGGCAGGTCCTTCAGGTAGCTCAAAGACGAGTAGCCGGTACCGAAATCGTCCAGCGCAATACGAAAGCCAGCATCACGCAAGGCCTGCAGGCGTTGCTGGGCGAAGGTGGCATCCTCCAGCAGGATGGATTCCGTGACCTCCAGCTCCAGCGCCTCAGCGGGCGCCGTACATTGCCCCATGCTCTCGCACAGCACTGGCAGCAACTGCTCGTCACGTAGCTGTCGCGCCGACAGGTTGATCGCCAGAGTCAACGGCCAGCCGCGCGCCTGCCAATCACTGAGCAGCACAGCCGCCTGGCGCACCAGCCAATGGCCGATCGGCACGATCAGCCCCAGCTCCTCGGCCAAGGGAATGAAGGTGTCCGGTGCAACCCGGCCGAATTCGGCGGTATCCCAGCGCAGCAAGGCCTCGGCCCCCACAATGCGCTGGTCGCTCAGGCAGATCTTCGGTTGTAGCGCCAGGCTCAGCTCCCGCTGCTCCAGCGCACGGCGTAGCAGGTTGGCCAGCTTGACCCGATGCAGCAGCTGCTCGTTGAGCTCCGGGCGGTACAGCGCGTACTGGTTGCGCCCTTCGTGCTTGGCCACATACATGGCCGCGTCAGCATGGCGCAGCAACTCGCCGGCCTCATTGCCGTGCTCGGGCGCCAGAGCGATGCCGATGCTAGGTGTTGCAGTCAGGATGTGGCCGGCCAGATTCATCGGCTCGTTGAGCGCCTTGATCAGCTTGTCGGCAACCAGCAGCACTTCGTCCTGGTTATGCAGCTCCAACAACACGACAAACTCGTCCCCGCCCCAGCGCGCCACCAGATCGCGCTGGCGCAGGGTCTGCTGCAGCTTACTGGCAACCTGCTGCAGCAACGCGTCGCCGATATCGTGACCGAAGGCATCATTGACTTGCTTGAAGTCGTCGAGGTCGACGAACAGCAACGCCAGGCAGCGATCCTGTTGCTGATACTGCAGGGCGCGCTGCAGGCGCTCCTGAAACTGCAGGCGGTTGGGCAACTGGGTCAGTACATCGAGGCGAGCCAGATGCTGCAGGTGATCGGCGGCACGGCGGCGCTCGCTGATGTCGCGCAGCGACAGCACCAGATGACCGACCTGCTGGTCGCGGGTACGCAGCAAGGTGCTGCTCAGTTCGACCGGCGTGCGCTGGCCGTTCTGTCGCAAGCAGGTGAGTTCGCCCTGCCAGTGATCGGTACTGCACAGTGCCGTCCAGGGACAACGATCGTCGGCATCGAACAGCACCTGGTCGAGCTGCAGCTCGGAGAGTTGCGCAGGACTGATGCCCATGAGTTCGAGGAACGCTGCATTAGCCTGTAGCACGCGCTTGTCGCTGGCCAGCACCGCGTTGGCATCACGGTTATTGGCAAAGGCGGCGGCCAGCAGACGCAAATGCTCTTCCGCTTCGCGCTGGCGGCTGATGTCCTTGCAGGTACCGGTGATGCGCTGCGCCAATCCGTCTGCGTCACGCTCCACCGCACGCCCCTGGGCCCTCAGCCAGTGCCAGGCTTCACCGGGCGTGTTGCGCACGCGAAATTCCAGATCGTAATAGTCACAGTGGCCGCAGAGATGCTCATCCCAGTCGCGCAAGGCGGCACCCTGATCATCGGGATGCAGGCGCTGCATCCAGTCGTCCCAGGACAGGGTTTCGCACAGGGTTTCACCCGGCTCGCTGGAGAAATAGTGCAGACGCATCTGGTTGTCCTGCGCCTGCCACTCCCAGATCAACTCGCCGCTGCCCCATAGCGCCAGCTGCAGGCGGCGCTGGTCTTCAGAGTCGACCAGAGCCTGCGTAAGCTCGACCGTGCTCTGGTAAAGCTCTCGGGACTTTTCCGTGAGCAACTGCTCGGCGGTCTTGCGCGCCTGCCGCTCGCGATCCAGTCGCCGCTGCCAGAGTTCTTCGCTCAAGGCCGGGTCATCTCGAAGCGTGTTGCGCTGACACCCGCGCTGCTGGGCAGATCCTCGCGGTGGACGAGGATGGTTTCACCATAGTGACGGATGCAGCCACGGATCAAACCATCTGCCAGATCGGCCAGTCCGCGGCTGGAGCGATAGATCAGCACCAGACGCTGCGGCGTGTGCTCGGCGGTCTCAAAAGTCGGTAATTGCGCCTGCGGATAAAGCTTGTGCACTTCCTGATGGACATGCCCGTCGACGCTAGCCAACAGGCTGAAGGTGTCATGGCAGTGCTGCAGCATTTGCGGGTAAAGCTCGACGAAACGCTGAAACAGGTGCTCGCCATAGACCTGTACCAGCATCGACACGCTGCTACCGGTCAACCTGGCCAACGTGGTCACCAGCGCCTGCATTTCTTCGTAAGGGTAATAGCCAACAGAGGTATAGGCGCCGTTATTGGCCAGCGCGGTCTCGGTCAGCATCTGATCTGCCAGCTCGGGCGAAAAGCGCTGCTCGACCATCTCCAGAAATTCAGTGAATACCATGCCAAGCATCACTCGCCCTCCCTAGGTGTGACCGCTAGTAGAGGGTATAGATGACGGCGACAGGCCCAGCCAGTTCGGTTAGATCACCCGGGATGGCCAAGCTGTGCAAGCCACCGAGGCCTGTAGCACCGACGTGAAACTCCGTCGCCGCCCTGCATTGGCCTTGATGAGTGCACTGTCAGCCGGCCCGCGCCATCTGATCGAGACCGGACTAGAAAAGGCAGGAAGAGGTTTCTGATTATGCGCAAAGGCGAGAACCCACATAAACCTAAGATCATGATTTATATGGTGTCCCAGGGCAGGTTCGAACTGCCAGCCTTCCCCTTAGGAGGGGGATGCTCTATCCAATTGAGCTACTGGGACATGCAGGGACGGCGCAGCACTACCGCAACCCAGCGGGCGGCATGTTAACGGGCAAGTCGGCATTTGTCATGCCGTTCACTTTGCCAGAGCGAACAGGGAACCCTAGGCCCGTGGCGTTGTCTCACCCGCAGCTCTAGCTAGCCCCTTACAGGGGCGTTTTGCCTATTGGCACGCATTTCAGACAACTGGTGCTGGCAATGCGCCTGCATTCCGACCACAATCCGACACGCAATTGGCGTCAAATAGTCGACCATTTAAACATTCGATGCTGATCCCAGCTGAACGGCTAGTGCCAAATACGGTCAAAGCAGTGACAATTCAGTAGCTGAATGCCAGCATCGCTTTCCTGAACTAACCGGTTTAATATATGCGCCCTATGAAACAGGCAATCTATTCCAGCCGTACGGCTGACAAGTTTGTGGTCCGCCTACCCGACGGCATGCGCGAGCGCATCTCTGACGTAGCGCGCAATCACCACCGCAGCATGAACTCGGAAATCATCGCTCGTCTGGAGCAGAGCCTGGTTCAGGAAGACTCTCTGGGCGATGACCTCGAACTGCGCCTGGACAGCCCTGAGCTATCCCTGCACGAACGTGAGCTTCTGCAGCGCTTCCGCCAGCTTTCGCGTCGCCAGCAGAATGCACTGGTGGCTTTGATCGCTCACGATGCAGAACTGGCCAGCGAAGAAGCCTGACAGTTTATGCAGCACATAAAAAAGCCGGCTTAGCGCCGGCTTTTTTGTGGCCGCTCCACGGGAGCGGCAACGCGATCAGATCAGGAACAACGTAGCCAAACCCAGGAAGATGAAGAAGCCACCGCTGTCGGTCATGGCGGTGATCATCACGCTCGCCCCCATCGCCGGATCGCGCCCCATGCGCAGCAGCGTCATGGGAATCAGCACCCCCATCAAGGCCGCCAACAGCAGATTGAGCGTCATCGCGCCGGTCATTACCAACCCCAGCGACCAACTGCCATACAGCAGATAAGCCACAACACCAATCACCCCGCCCCACACCACACCATTGACCAGCGCCACAGCCAACTCCTTGCGCATTAATCGCGAGGTGTTACCAGAACTCAGCTGATCAAGCGCCAGGGCGCGCACAATCATGGTGATGGTCTGATTACCCGAGTTGCCACCGATACCCGCCACTATCGGCATCAGCGCCGCCAGCGCTACCAGTTTCTCGATAGAACCCTCAAACAGCCCAATCACCCGCGACGCGATAAATGCAGTCACCAGGTTGATAGCCAGCCAGGCCCAACGGTTGCCAAGGGATTTCCATACCGAGGCGAAGATATCTTCCTCCTCGCGCAAACCCGCCATGTTCAGAACTTCAGTCTCGCTCTCCTCACGAATGAGGTCGACCATTTCGTCAATGGTCAGGCGGCCGATCAGCCGGCCATTGGCTTCCACCACCGGCGCCGAAATAAGGTCATAACGCTCAAAGGCTTGCGCCGCATCATAAACATCCTCACCCGGCTGGAAGCTCACCGGATCACTGGCCATGACCTCACTGACCTGCTTGTCAGGATCATTGACCAGAAGACGCTTGATCGGTAGCACACCCTTGAGCACACCGTCGTAATCGACCACGAACAGTTTGTCGGTATGGCCCGGCAGCTCTTTGAGGCGGCGCAGGTAGCGCAATACCACTTCAAGACTGACATCTTCGCGAATGGTGACCATCTCGAAGTCCATCAGCGCGCCAACCTGGTCCTCCTCGTAGGACAAGGCCGAACGCACGCGCTCGCGCTGCTGGGCATCGAGCGTTTCCATGAGTTCGAGAACAACATCGCGCGGCAACTCAGGTGCGAGATCCGCCAGCTCGTCCGCATCCATGTCCTTGGCTGCAGCGAGGATCTCGTGATCATCCATGTCCGCAATCAGCGATTCGCGGACTGCATCGGAGACCTCAAGGAGAATATCGCCATCGCGCTCAGCCTTGACCAGCTGCCAAACAGTCAGGCGGTCATTGAGCGGCAATGCTTCGAGGATATGGGCGACGTCAGCGGAGTGCAGCTCATCCAGCTTGCGCTGCAACTCGGCGAGATTCTGCCGGTGGACCAGGTTTTCCACCAGGTCTTGATTCTGGCCTTCCTGGCGATGCGCCAGGTTTTCCACCAGCTTGTGGCGATGCAGCAGATCGATAACCTGAGCGAGACGATCCTGCAGGCTTTCTTGCGGCTTTTTGGCTTCTACTTCAGTCATATGGCGCGCTCCACCCCAGCAGCAGAGCACGCCACGGGGTCAATCAGTCAATACGCGATCGGTCAAACGAGATTGAGCAACTACTGGGTAAGTCCATGGTGGTATCCCACAAGCCCCGGCGGGGCTGACACAGCAATAATACCACCCCACACGGAGTTTGTAGGGTCGAAATCGCGTCTAGAACAAGCGCTTGCAGCAAAAACCTAAGCAACCTGTGAATCCTTTCTCCGACGCTTGCACTGCATCACAAGACACCACTGGCCAAGCCGAAAAGCACGACTAGGCTTGAGCACAACCGTCAAGGAGGACGACCCATGCTGCGATCATGCTGCGCCGGAATCTGCGCATTTCTGCTCTGCCCCACCCTGCACGCATCAACCGTATTTCGCTGCGAAGACGCCAGTGGCCATGTCACCTACACCCTGCAAGGCTGCCCCATAGCAGCCGACCAACAACTACAGAGCGCCAACAACCCAACGCCCGGACAAGGCAAAGCGGTGCCGCTGGCAAAAATCCGTAAAGGCGAAGGCAGGCGGAGCAAGAAAGATAAACAGAACGAGGACTTGCTCGTGGTAGGCGAGAAGCAGGACGGCTGCGGCAACCGCGTGACCGGGAGCGCACGCCGTAGCGCAATGATTCGCCAGCAAGCGCGCAGCGGCATGACTCAGCGAGATGTGGAAAGCAGCCTGGGCAAACCCGACAAAGTCACTACCCAGGATGGCCAGACTCGTTATCACTACGAAGACAACGAAGGCAATCGGCGCCAAGTGACATTCGATGAAACCGGCTGCGTAAAAGGAAAACGCTGAAAAGCAAAAGGCCCGCATCTCTGCGGGCCTTTCGTTTTATGGTGCACTCAGGAGGATTCGAACCTCCGACCGCTCGGTTCGTAGCCGAGTACTCTATCCAGCTGAGCTATGAGTGCATTGGCGCTTTTTGACCAGATCACCGCTGGCTGAAGCAAACAACCCGCATAACTGCTAGCTGTTCAAATATGGTGCACTCAGGAGGATTCGAACCTCCGACCGCTCGGTTCGTAGCCGAGTACTCTATCCAGCTGAGCTATGAGTGCATGGGGTGCGCATTATAGGGAGCCAAACCTTATGGTCAAGCACTTTTCCGAATAACTTCAATAGCTTATCGGCCTTAACGCACTACAACCGAAGTTGTAAATAATGGCGGAGAAGGGGGGATTCGAACCCCCGACACCCTTTTGAGGTGTACTCCCTTAGCAGGGGAGCGCCTTCGGCCACTCGGCCACCTCTCCGCAACACGGGGCGCATGATAACCATGTTT
>JBBNAI010000139.1:0-2277 GCA_037994305.1 Pseudomonas sp.
GGGCGATATTGCAGGGCTTCGGCCAGGTGAGAACGGGCTATATCCGTGACCTGTTCCAGGTCGGCCAGGGTGCGCGCGACCTTGAGCAGGCGGTGTGCGGCGCGCAACGACAGATTCAGGCGTTCACATGCCTGTTCCAGCCAATGCTGATCCTGCGTCTGCAGCGCGCAATGCTGGTGCAGGCCCGGCAGGTCGAGAAAGGCATTGGCACAGCCCTGGCGCGCCATCTGCCGTTGCCGCGCCGCGGCCACTGCGATGGCGACGCTGGCGCTGCTCTGGCCGGGAGTGGCCGGTGCGCCCAGGACTGTACTCTCGCGGGCCACGGTCAGGTGCAGGTCGATACGGTCGAGCAGCGGGCCGGACAGCTTGCTGCGGTAACGTTGGATCTGCTCCGGCGTGCAGCGGCAACGCCCGGCCGGGTCGCCGAGGTAACCACAGGGGCAGGGGTTCATCGCAGCCACCAACTGGAAGCGTGCGGGGAAGCGCACCTTGTCGCGCGCCCGGGCGATGACGATCTGCCCGCTTTCCAGTGGTTCGCGCAGCACTTCCAGCACCTTGCGATCGAACTCGGGCAGCTCGTCGAGAAACAGCACGCCCTGATGGGCCAGGGTGATCTCGCCAGGCTGCGGGCGACTTCCACCGCCGACCAGTGCCGGGCCGGATGCACTATGGTGCGGCTGCCTGAAGGGGCGCTGTGGCCAGCGCTCCAGCGGGGCGTGACTGGCCACCGAATGGATGGCGGCCACTTCCAGCGCTTCCTGCTCGTCCAGCGCCGGCAGCAGGCCGGGCAGGCGGCTGGCCAGCAGGGTCTTGCCGGTGCCGGGTGGCCCGGTAAACAGCAGATTGTGTCCGCCACTGGCGGCGATCAGCAGGGCACGTTTGGCGGCCAGTTGGCCCTGCACTTCGGCCAGGTCCGGATAGGGGTGTACCTCACGCAGCAGGCCGCCGGCCTGGTACGGCTGCAGCGGGGTCTGGCCGCTGAGGTGGGCGGCAATCTGCAGCAGGTGCTCGACCGCCAGCACGGTGAGGCCCGACGCCAGGCTGGCTTCCTCGGCATTGGCGCGTGGTACCACCAGCGTGCGCCCGGCGGCGCGGGCGGCCAGCGCGGCGGGCAATACACCCTGCACCGGGCGCACAGCGCCGGACAGCGCCAGCTCACCCAGGCACTCCAGTTGATCCAGGCCGGCGGCGGGGATCTGGCCGCTGGCCGCGAGCACGCCGAGGGCGATGGCCAGGTCGAAGCGGCCACCGTCTTTGGGCAAATCGGCGGGGGCCAGGTTCAGGGTGATTCGGCGCGGGGGGAAATCAAAGCCGGCATTTAGGATGGCGCTGCGCACGCGATCCTTGCTTTCCTTGACCGCGGTTTCCGGCAGGCCGACCAGGGCCATGCTCGGCAGGCCGTTGGCCAGGTGCGCCTCGACGGTAACCGGCGGGGCTTCGACGCCCACCTGGGCGCGGCTGTGGACAATGGCCAGGGACATGGATCACTCCTTGATCGCATGCCGCCGCGCCGAGCGGGGGATTACTCGGTAGGCGGCGGAGTCGGTTGGGCTTCCAGTTCGGCGACGCGGGCTTCTAGAGCCTCGAGGCGTGCACGGGTTCGGGCGAGGACAACCATCTGGCTGTCGAATTCGTCGCGGCTGACCAGGTCCAGCTTGCTGAAGGCGCTCTGCAACAACACCTTGAACTGCGCCTCGAATTCACCGCGGGGCAGCGGGGAATCACCGCTGAACAGGCGCGAGGCATGGCTGGCAAGGGTGTCGAGGATAGCTTTGGGCGGCAGCATGGCGGGAATTCCGGAAACAGACGGGCGGCAGTGTAGCACGCGGGTCTGGGCCGATTGCTGCGCCACGGCGGTGCGCACTTTTCGCGCACAACGGCAGCGCATGGTGCACCATGACTGTGCGGTCAAGCATGATCGAAATCCCTGCAGGCCCCGTCTGGCGTACCTAAGCGCATGAATTCTTCGGCTTTTGGCATAGCTGGCAAGGTTTCTGCTAAGTCTCTGGTGACGCGTGCACCGATGCAGTACCGGTGCGCAGGGTGAGGCGGGGGAGTGCTTCACCGCATGCGGTTGGTTGGCATCGGACTAGCCGGCGCCAGAGGCGGCCGATGCGTTTCAAAAGCCAGACACTGCGCTTAGACTTGAGCCGGGTTTGTTCTTCCTGGGGCAAGTCCACCAAATACGGGAGAGAGTTTCATGAAGCTAGTCACTGCCATCATCAAGCCGTTCAAGCTGGACGACGTGCGCGAGTCACTGTCGGAGATCGGCGTGCA
>JBBNAI010000140.1:0-6126 GCA_037994305.1 Pseudomonas sp.
TCGCGGCGGGTTCGGCGCTGTCCGACAGCGGCGTCTTCGGCACCGATCTGCATGGCTCGAACTTCGGCGTGCAGGTGGAGTACTGGTGGAAATGACCGGGCAGGTGGAGCGTCGGCGTGGTTGTTGAACCACACCTCGCGCCTGCCGGGCGCAGCGCGCTGGCGGAGCATCCGCTGGCGGCGCTGTTCCGATTTCCGTCGCGCCAGGTGTTCCGCTGGGACAGGCATCAAGGGCGCGACCTGCTGCTGATCGATCACCCGCTGTGTCAGGCGGTGTTCAGTCGGCAGGGTGGCCAGTTGCTGCACTTCCAGCCGCGCGGTCAGCGCCCGTGGCTGTGGTGTGCGGCGCGCTGGCATAACCTCGGCGCCATTCGCGGCGGGGTTCCGGTGTGTTGGCCGTGGTTCGGTCGACACCCCAACGAGAGTGGCTGGCCGCACCACGGCTGGGCCCGACTGAATGACTGGCGCCTGGTGAGCAAGGAAAGCGACCGACACGGCGTGCACCTGGTATGGCGGCTGGAGCTGTGTGACTGGCGGGTGGAGCTGCATGCCCGCCTGGGTGCGGAGCTGGACCTGCAACTGGTGACGCAGCACAGCGACAGCGAAGCCTGCCAGCTCAGCCATGCCCTGCATGCCTACTGGGCAGTCAGCGACGTGTCGCGGGTCAGCCTGGGTGGGCTGGAAGGCGCACGCGGCCAGGATCTGCTGCTGCGCGAACCCTGTGAGCAGGACGGCGAGCTGCGTGTCGCCGAAGGTTGTCATCGGGTTTTCCGCCAGGCGGGGTTCCTGCACCTGCAGGACCTGGCATGGCAGCGACGCCTGCGCATCGATACCGGCGCAGGCCCCAATTGTGTGGTCTGGCACCCCGGTGGCCGGCCGCTTGGTGATGTGTCCTGGCGCGAGGCGCTGGGCTTTCTCAGTGTCCAGGTGGCCGGCTGTGGTGCTGACAGCCTGACCCTGGAGCCAGGCGCCGAGGCGCGGCTAAGCCTGCGGGCCAGGCTGGAGTAGGGCGGTGAGCTCTTTACTCGGTTTCGGCGTCGCTGGGGAAGCGGCTGGCGTTGAGGCTTTCCTTGATCTTGCGCAGGTGCGGCTGGAAGTCCACGCCGCGGCGCAGGGTCATGCCGGTGGCCAGCACATCGAGCACGGTGAGCTGGATGATGCGCGAAGTCATCGGCATATAGATGTCGGTGTCTTCCGGCAGCGGGATGTTCAGGCTCAGGGTGCTGGCCTTGGCCAGCGGCGAGTCGGCAGCGGTGAGGCCGAGTACCGAGGCGCCGTTCTGCCGGGCGGCGCGCGCCACTTCCACCAGCTCGCGGGTGCGTCCGGTGTAGGAAATGATCACGAACAGGTCGCCGGTATGCGCCACCGACGCCAGCATGCGCTGCATCAGCACGTCGGAGTGGGCGGAAACCGCGAGGTTGAAGCGGAAGAACTTGTGCTGGGCATCCAGGGCTACCGAGGCCGAGGCGCCGAGGCCGAAGAAGTGAATCTGCCGAGCCTGGATCAGCAGGTCGACGGCGCGGCTGATCAGCTGCGGATCAAGCGCTTTGCAGGCGCTGTCCAATGAGGTGATGGCGCTACCGAAGATCTTGCTGGTGTAAGCCTCAGGGCCGTCGTCGGCTTCCACCGCGCGGCTGACATAGGCCGCGCCGCTGGCCAGGCTCTGCGCCAGCTGCATCTTCAGCTCGGGATAGCCACCGACACCGAAGGAGCGGCAAAAACGGTTCACCGTCGGCTCGCTGACCTGCGCGGCCTGGGCCAGAGCGGCAATGCTGTAGCGGGTGGCTTGCTGCGGGGCGGCGAGGATCACTTCGGCGACCTTGCGCTCGGCCTTGTTCAGCTCGCCAAGGCGATTCTGGATCTGCTCCAGCAGGTTGTTCACTCGGTCCATGTCGGTTCCTGGGGCTGAAAACGGTGGCCTATCGTACTGAGCACCTCGGTGCGCAGCCATAGGAATCTGGGGTTGGATGTCTAGGTTACGGGTAAATGTTGTTTTATTACTACATTTACTCTTGATGGATAGCGAAAGCGGGTGTATTCATATGGCCATGTTTGACGAAAGAACAAATAAAATGATTCCGCAACCTATTGAAGCCTGCACACTTGCTCTGTTTGGCGCCTCCGGCGACCTGGCCCTGCGCAAGCTGTTCCCCGCGCTTTATCAGCTTGATCAGGCCGGCCTGCTGCATGCCGATACCCGCATCCTGGCCCTCGGCCGAGAAAGCGGTGAGCCACAGCAGCACCTGGCTGTGATCGACCAGCACCTGCGCCTGCATGTGGCGGCCGATGATCTCGATGACGCGACGCTACAACGCTTCAGCGCGCGCCTCGATTACCTGAGCATGGACTTTCTCAGCGCCGAGGCTTATCCGGCATTGGCCGACAAGCTCGGCCGCGTCGAGCAGCTGATTGCCTACTTCGCCACGCCGGCCTCGGTATACGGCGCGATCTGCAGTGGCTTGGCGCACAGCGGCTTGGCCGAGCGCACCCGCGTGGTGCTGGAAAAGCCGATCGGTCACGACCTGGCGTCATCGCTGGCGGTCAACGATGCCGTGGCACGTTACTTTCCGGAAAGCCGCATCTACCGGATCGACCATTACCTGGGCAAGGAGACGGTGCAGAACCTGATTGCCCTGCGGTTCGCCAACAGCCTGTTCGAAAGCCAGTGGAACCAGCACCACATTTCCCACGTGGAGATCACCGTGGCCGAGCAGGTGGGCATCGAAGGGCGCTGGGGCTATTTCGACCAGGCCGGCCAGCTGCGCGACATGATCCAGAACCACCTACTGCAACTGCTCTGCCTGGTGGCCATGGACCCGCCGAGCGACCTCTCGGCGGACAGCATCCGCGACGAGAAGGTCAAGGTGCTCAAGGCCCTGGCGCCGATCGGCGCCGAGCAACTCGGCCAGCAAGTGGTGCGCGGCCAATACGTGGCCGGCAGCATCAAGGGCAAGGCGGTACCGGGTTACCTGGAAGAAGACAACGCCAATGCGCAGAGCCACACCGAAACCTTCGTCGCCCTGCGCGCTGAAATCCGCAACTGGCGCTGGTCCGGGGTGCCGTTCTACCTGCGTACCGGCAAACGCATGCCGCAGAAGCTGTCGCAGATCGTCATCCACTTCAAGGAGCCGCCGCACTACATCTTCGCCCCCGAGCAGCGGCCGCTGATCAGCAACCGGCTGATCATCCGCCTGCAACCGGACGAAGGTATCTCGCTGCAGGTGATGACCAAGGAGCAAGGCCTGGATAAAGGCATGCAACTGCGCAGCGGCCCCTTGCAGCTGAGTTTCTCCGATACTTACCGCAGCATGCGCATCCCCGATGCTTATGAACGTTTGCTGCTCGAAGTGATGAAGGGCAACCAGAACCTCTTCGTGCGCAAGGACGAAATCGAATACGCCTGGCAGTGGTGCGATCAGTTGATCGCCGGCTGGCAGCGCCAAGGCAGCGCGCCCAAGCCCTATGCGGCGGGCACCTGGGGGCCGGCGGCCTCCATTGCGTTGATCACCCGTGATGGCAAGGACTGGTATGGCGATCTCTAATCTCAAATTGCCGGCGCAGGTGCTCGGCTTCGGCCTGAGCAACGCCGAACAGCTGGCCGGCGAACTGGCCGTGACCGTGGCCAATGCGCTGCGCCTGGCTATCGAAACCCGTGGTGCGGCCAGTCTGGTGGTATCCGGCGGGCGCAGCCCGATTGTGTTCTTCGAGCGCCTGGCGCGTCAGGAACTGGACTGGTCGCGGGTGGCCGTCAGCCTGGCGGATGAACGCTGGGTGCCGGTCAGCCATGCCGACAGCAATGAAGGCCTGGTGCGTCGCCACCTGCTGCAAGGCGCGGCAGCCAAGGCGCGCTTCGTCGGCCTTTACCAGCCGGCAGCAAGCCTGGAAGAGTCGGCGGCGCTGGCGCACCTGGCGCTGGCCGAGTTGCCGCAGCCGATCGACGTGCTGGTGCTAGGCATGGGTGAGGACGGGCATACCGCGTCGCTGTTCCCCGCCAGCATCAATCTCGACCTGGCATTGAGCGCCGATTGCACGCAGCGCTGCCTGCCGATGCACGCGCCCAGCGTGCCGCATCAGCGCCTGAGCATGCCGCTGGCACTGCTGGCCGGGGCGCGCCTGACCCTGCTGGCGGTGCAGGGACGCGGCAAGCTCGACACCTTGAAGCAGGCCCTGGCCGCCGAGGGGGATGCGCAGATGCCGATTCGCGCCTTCCTCCGTCACCCTCTTGAAATCTACTGGTGCCCCTGAGCCCGAAGGATCGCCCCATGAGCAGTGTTTCCCCTCAGTCGCTGAGTTGCCGTGACGCGGTGCCGAGCATGGCCGACAAGGCAGAGCTGATCGACCGTCTGTGCGCCGAGGCCCGCATCCTGCCGGTGATCACCATCGAGCGCGAAGAAGACATCCTGCCGCTGGCCGATGCCCTGGCCGCTGGCGGTCTGCGCACCCTGGAAATCACCTTGCGCTCCGAATTCGGCCTGCGTGCTATTCGCCTGCTGCGTGAGCAGCGTCCGCAGCTGTGCGTGGGCGCCGGCACCGTGCTCGATGAGCTGATGCTGGCCGAAGCCGAAGCTGCCGGGGCACAGTTCATCGTGACCCCGGGCTGCACCGCCGAGCTGCTGCGCGCCGGTGTCTACAGCCCGCTGCCGTTGCTGCCGGGCATCAGCAGTGCCTCGGAAATCATGCTCGGTTACGCCCTGGGCTATCGCCGCTTCAAGCTGTTTCCCGCGGAAATTTCCGGTGGTGTGGCCGCCCTCAAGGCCCTTGGCGGACCGTTCGGCAACGTGCGCTTTTGCCCCACCGGCGGCGTCGTGCCAAGCAATGTGCGCGACTACCTGGCCCAGCCCAATGTGATGTGCGTGGGCGGTACCTGGATGATGGACCGCGCCTGGATTCGCCAGGGCGACTGGGCGCGCATCCAGGCTGCCAGCGCCGAAGCCCTGCAACTGCTGGATAGCTGAACCCCATTCCCACCGCGAGAGGTTGACCATGACTGACTCCACCCGGCTGGACACACGCGAGCCCGAAGCGGCCGAACAGGCCTATCCGCGTGACTTTGATATCCGCGCGCGCTACGCCGAGCAGCAGGAACTGCTGAGCCCGCACAGCGAAGCGGAGCAGGGCGAGACGCCCGTCACCAGCCGCGCGCACTGAACCTCACCTTTTTCTTCAGGCACCGTCATGACCACAGCAAGCCAGCTCGAGCACCTGTTTCCCACCGCAGCCGAAATTCCCGAGCGCTATCGCCTGGGTGCGCCCATCGAGCAGCGCGATTACCTGGTCAATGGTGAACTGGTGCGCTGGGATGGCCCGTTGGCGACGGTACGCAGCCCGATCTTCCTGGCCAGCGAGCAGGGCGATACACAGGTAGTGCTGGGCAGCACGCCGCTGCTGGATGCCGATGCCGCGCTGGCGGCGCTGGATGCCGCCGTGCAGGCCTATGACCACGGCCAGGGTCTTTGGCCGAACCTGCGGGTGGCTGAGCGCATCCAACATGTCGAGCATTTCCTCAAGCGCATGCGTGAGCAGCGCGAGGCGGTGGTGCGCTTGCTGATGTGGGAGATCGGCAAGAACCTCAAGGATTCGGAGAAAGAGTTCGACCGCACTTGCGACTACATCGTCGACACCATCGAGTCGCTCAAGGAACTGGACCGCCATTCTAGCCGCTTCGAGCTGGAGCAGGGTACCCTCGGCCAGATCCGCCGCGTACCGCTCGGCGTGGCGCTGTGCATGGGCCCGTACAACTACCCGCTGAACGAGACCTTCACCACGCTGATCCCGGCGCTGATCATGGGCAACACCGTGGTGTTCAAGCCGGCCAAGTTCGGCGTGCTGCTGATCCGTCCGTTGCTCGAGGCCTTTCGCGACAGCTTCCCGCCAGGGGTGATCAACATCATCTACGGCCGGGGCCGCGAGACGGTCAGCGCACTGATGGCCAGCGGCAAGATCGACGTGTTCGCCTTTATCGGCACACACAAAGGCGCCGCCGACCTGAAGAAGCTGCATCCGCGCCCACACCGCCTGCGCGCTGCGCTGGGGCTGGATGCGAAGAACCCGGGCATCGTCCTGCCGCAGGTCGACCTCGATAATGCGGTGAGCGAAGCCATCACCGGCGCGCTGTCGTTCAACGGCC
>JBBNAI010000141.1:0-6393 GCA_037994305.1 Pseudomonas sp.
TTTCGGGCACAATGCACGCCGCTTTTGCCTGGGGCCAGTTGCGCCGGGCCATTCATTGGACACCGAGGGCTTTACTGCATGTCGAAAGAAGACAGCTTCGAAATGGAAGGCACTGTCGTCGACACCCTGCCCAACACCATGTTCCGTGTGGAGTTGGAAAATGGGCACGTCGTTACCGCGCACATCTCCGGAAAGATGCGTAAGAACTACATCCGCATCCTGACTGGCGACAAGGTCCGCGTAGAGCTGACGCCCTACGACCTGAGCAAAGGCCGCATCACCTACCGCGCCCGCTAAGCTCAGTCGAAATGAAAACGCCCGGCAATGCCGGGCGTTTTTGCTTGCCTGAAAATCTAATCAGGCAGGCTCTGCGGTGGTCTCGAACTCGAAACTGAGCTCGCCAGCCACCAGGTCGATATGCACCACGCCACCGTGCTCGGCCAACTCACCGAACAGGATCTCCTCGGCCAGCGGCCGCTTGATCTTGTCCTGAATCAGCCGCGCCATCGGACGCGCGCCCATCGATACGTCATAGCCCGACTCGGCCAGCCAACTACGCGCCGCATCACTGACTTCCAGCTGGACACGCTTATCCTCAAGCTGCGCCTGCAGCTCCGTGAGGAACTTGTCGACGATGCTTTTGATTACCTCGTGACTCAGACGACCGAACTGGATGATGGTATCCAGGCGATTGCGGAACTCCGGCGTGAAGCTTTTCTTGATGACTTCCATAGCATCGGACGAATGGTCCTGATGGGTGAAACCAATCGACGCCCGCGCGGCGGTTTCCGCCCCTGCGTTGGTGGTCATGATCAGGATCACATTGCGGAAGTCCGCCTTGCGCCCGTTGTTATCGGTCAGGGTGCCGTGATCCATCACCTGCAATAGCAGGTTGAAGACTTCCGGATGGGCCTTCTCGATCTCATCGAGCAGTAGCACGCAATGCGGCTGCTTAGTGATTGCCTCGGTCAGCAGACCACCCTGATCGAAACCGACATAGCCTGGCGGCGCCCCGATCAGGCGCGAAACGGTATGTCGCTCCATGTACTCGGACATGTCGAAGCGCACCAACTCGATACCCATCGCCTTGGCCAACTGACGAGCGGCTTCGGTCTTGCCCACACCGGTCGGGCCGGCAAACAGGAACGAGCCCACCGGCTTGTCCGGCGCCTTGAGGCCCGCGCGAGACAGCTTGATCGCCGTCGATAGCGAATCGATCGCAGCATCCTGACCAAAAACGGTTAGCTTGAGATCGCGCTCCAGGTTGCGCAGCAACTCCTTGTCGGAACTGCTGACGTGCTTTGGCGGAATCCGCGCGATCTTGGCGACAATGTCTTCAACCTGAGCCACTTCGATGCGCTTGGCACGCTTCTCTTCCGGCTGCAGACGCTGATAGGCACCCGCCTCGTCGATTACGTCGATAGCCTTATCCGGCATGTGCCGATCATTGATATAGCGCGCCGCCAGCTCGGCAGCTGCACGCAGGGCTTCATCGCTGTATTCGATATGGTGATGCTGTTCGAAGCGCGCCTTGAGCCCCCGCAGGATGCCCACGGTATCCTCGACCGACGGCTCGCTGACATCGACCTTCTGGAAACGCCGCGCCAAGGCACGATCCTTCTCGAAAATGCCACGAAACTCCTGGAAGGTCGTGGAGCCGATGCAACGGATCTCACCGGAAGACAGCAACGGCTTGAGTAGATTCGACGCATCCATTACCCCACCCGATGCCGCGCCGGCACCGATGATGGTGTGGATTTCGTCGATGAACAGAATGGCGTGCGGGCGTTTGCGCAGCTCATTGAGCAACGCCTTGAAGCGCTTCTCGAAATCACCGCGGTATTTGGTACCTGCCAGCAGCGCGCCGAGATCCAGTGAATAGACCACGCTGTCAGCCAGCAGGTCTGGCACCTGGCCATCCACAATGCGCTTGGCCAGACCTTCGGCGATGGCAGTTTTGCCCACCCCGGCCTCACCAACCAGCAACGGGTTGTTCTTGCGGCGGCGAGCGAGAATCTGCGCCACGCGCTCGACCTCACTCTCGCGCCCGACCAGCGGATCAATCCGACCCTGGCGCGACAATTCATTCAGGTTGCTGGCGTAGGCATCCAGCGGATTGCCAGTGGCAGCCGCCTCGCCACCCTCCTCGTCCTGCATCTCCTGCTCGCTCTCGGAGTGGTCAGCATGCCCAGGCACCTTGGAGATGCCGTGGGCGATGTAATTGACCACGTCGATACGCGCCACGCTCTGCTGTTTGAGCAGGAATACGGCCTGGCTTTCCTGCTCACTGAAGATCGCAACCAGCACGTTGGCGCCGGTGACCTCTCGCTTGCCGGAGCTCTGCACGTGGAACACCGCTCGCTGCAAAACACGCTGAAAGCCCAGGGTAGGCTGGGTTTCACGGTCTTCGTCGTGCTGTGGGATCAGCGGCGTGGTGGAGTCGATGAACTCCTGCAGATCATGCCGGAGCTTGTCCAGGTTAGCGCCACAGGCGCGCAAAACAGTTGCTGCAGCCTCATTGTCCAGCAAGGCAAGGAGCAGGTGCTCGACCGTCATGAACTCATGGCGCTTGGCGCGTGCTTCCTTGAAGGCAAGATTGAGGGTGACTTCCAGCTCTCGATTCAACATAGCTTCACCTCTTACCCAAGCGGGCCGGTATCAACCGTCCTTCTCTATCTCACAGAGTAGCGGATGCTGGCTTTCCTTGGCGTACTGGTTGACCTGCATGGCCTTGGTTTCTGCAATGTCACGGGTGAACACCCCGCAAATCGCCTTACCCTCGGTATGAACGGTCAACATGATCTTGGTCGCCAGCTCGCGATTGTGGTTGAAGAACAACTCCAACACCTCGACGACGAAATCCATCGGCGTGTAGTCATCGTTGTACATCAACACCTTGTACATGGGCGGCGCCTGCAACGACGGCTTGGCTTCTTGAACAGCCAGGTCGGAGGCATCGTCCTCCCGCGTAACGGGGCGATCCTGATTGAATGTTAGTCGAATCTGACTGCGTGCATGCATGCTGGATTGAGATGTGTCGTGATTGGCGGATGTTGATGCTAGACGGAGTTTGACAGGCTTCTCAGCCATCCGCCGTACTACCTTGACTAACGGCAAAACGGTGTTACAAACAGTGAATACCCCACTCGGGTATCGGGGTTCCGTGCCTGCGCCAGACCCGGCGGAAGTCATGCGTGGAGCTGAAGTGGATGATACTCCAGTGATGGAGTCCTTTGCAGAGGGATGTCAGCATGCTTAGCGGTAAGGTCAAGTGGTTCAACAACGCCAAGGGCTACGGGTTCATCGTCGCTGACGGCCGAGATGAGGACCTGTTCGCCCACTACTCGGCCATCCAGATGGACGGCTATAAGACTCTCAAGGCCG
This sequence comes from Pseudomonas sp., assembly GCA_037994305.1. Lineage (GTDB taxonomy): Bacteria > Pseudomonadota > Gammaproteobacteria > Pseudomonadales > Pseudomonadaceae > Aquipseudomonas. The sequence continues at coordinate 3,385 of JBBNAI010000141.1, forward strand.
GCCAAGCCGTCAGCTTCGATATTCTGCAAGGTCCCAAGGGCCTGCACGCCGTGAATATCAGCGCCGCTCTGGCAACCAGTGAATCTCCGGCGACCACCAGCTCGCCACAAAGCACTCCGGTAGAAGCCTAAAATAGAGCTCAAATAAAAAAGGCCGGTCATATGACCGGCCTTTTTTGTTACCGCACGTCGCTTACATGTGAGCGATGGTGGCATCACCGAACTGCGAGCAAGACAGCAGCGTGGCGCCGTCCATCAGACGCTCGAAGTCATAGGTCACGGTCTTGGCCGAAATCGCGCCATTGGTACCCTTGATGATCAGGTCAGCAGCCTCGAGCCAGCCCATGTGGCGCAGCATCATCTCGGCCGAGAGGATGACCGAGCCCGGGTTGACCTTGTCCTGACCAGCGTACTTCGGCGCAGTGCCGTGGGTCGCTTCGAACATGGCGATAGTGTCGGAGAGGTTGGCACCCGGCGCGATACCGATACCACCTACTTCGGCCGCCAGGGCGTCGGAGAGGTAGTCACCGTTCAGGTTCAGGGTAGCGATCACGTCGTACTCGGCCGGACGCAGCAGGATCTGCTGCAGCATAGCGTCGGCGATGGCGTCTTTGACCACGATGTTCTTGCCGGTTTTCGGGTTCTTGAACTGCATCCACGGGCCGCCATCCAGCAACTCGGCGCCGAACTCGTCACGCGCAACTTCATAGCCCCAATCTTTGAAGGCACCTTCGGTGAACTTCATGATGTTGCCTTTGTGCACGATGGTCAGCGATTCACGGTCGTTGTCGACGGTGTACTGCAGAGCCTTGCGTACCAGACGCTTGGTGCCTTCTTTGGAAACCGGTTTGACGCCGATACCACAGTCCTGATCGAAACGAATCTTGGTGACACCCATTTCTTCTTTCAGGAACTTGATGACCTTGGTCGCTTCTGGCGAACCGGCCTTCCACTCGATACCGGCATAAATGTCTTCCGAGTTTTCACGGAAGATGGTCATGTCGACGTCACCAGGACGCTTGACCGGGCTTGGTACACCTTCGAACCAGCGCACAGGACGCAGGCAGACATACAGGTCCAGCTCTTGGCGCAGGGCCACGTTCAGCGAGCGGATACCGCCACCAACTGGAGTGGTCAGCGGGCCTTTGATGGAAACAACGTAGTCACGTACGGCTTCCAGGGTTTCTTTCGGCAGCCAGGTATCCTGGTCATAGACCTGGGTGGCTTTTTCGCCGGCGTAGACTTCCATCCACGAGATTTTGCGCTTGCCGCCGTAGGCTTTCTCTACCGCCGCATCGACGACTTTGATCATCACCGGGCTGATATCGATACCGATGCCGTCACCTTCGATGAAGGGGATGATCGGGTTGTTCGGCACGTTCAAGGTCATGTCGGCGTTAACGGTAATTTTGTCACCGTTAGCAGGCACCTGGATCTTCTGGTATCCCATGCTGGACTCCGTTGTTTTCGTGGTCTGACATACCGTCACGCGGATGGCGCAACGGAAGGAACTTTAGGTCTCGGAAAGGCGGTGCATTCTTGTAGTTTTTCTACAGGAAGTCACGCACTTTTCGACATTTCCTTACCGCAATGCGGCGGTGAAAACGGCACCAATGCTGCCTTGCAGCGAATCTTGTAGTCAAACTACAAACATCACTACACAAGCCAGCCAACTGGCCGACTTTTATCCTAGCAGCTCAGGCTCAGAATGCGCCGAACTGGCCGCAGGCGGCATCTCTCGCTACCATCCGGCGCAATTTTGCGGAGGCCTGTATGCGTTTTACCCCACACGTTACCGTCGCTACCGTGGTCGAAAGTCAGGGGCGTTTTCTGCTGGTCGAAGAGCTGGCTGGCGGCCAGGCGGTATTTAATCAGCCTGCCGGGCACTTGGAAGCAGACGAAAGTCTGATCGACGCCGCCCTGCGCGAAACCCTCGAAGAAACCGGCTGGCAGGTCGAACTGACCGCCGTCACCGGCATCTACCTCTATACCGCCCCCAGCAATGGGGTGACCTACCAGCGCGTTTGTTTCGCCGCCAAACCGCTACAACATCTGCCGGACAGCCCTCTGGACGATGGCATTATCGGTCCACGCTGGCTGACCCGCGAAGAACTGGCCGCCCAGCCAGAACGCTGGCGCAGCGAACTGGTGCTGCGCTGCATCGATGACTATCTGGCCGGCGAGCGTTTCCCTTTGAGCCTGATCCGCGACCAGGCCTGATTCGCCGCCAGCACCCGACGCCTGATAGAATCGCGCCTTTCATTGCAGTCACCCCCCTTGATTCCTATGCCTGAAGCCTCAGTTATTTCGCCCAAAGGGCGCGTCATCGTCGGCATGTCCGGCGGCGTGGACTCCTCCGTTTCCGCTGTTCTGCTACTCGAGCAGGGCTACCAGGTGGAAGGTCTGTTCATGAAGAACTGGGAGGAGGATGACGGTACCGAGTACTGCACCGCGATGACCGACCTGGCCGACGCCCAGGCCGTGTGCGACCGCATCGGCATCAAGCTGCACACCGCCAACTTCGCGGCGGAATACTGGGACAACGTGTTCGAACACTTCCTCGCCGAATACAAGGCCGGGCGCACGCCGAACCCGGACATCCTGTGCAACCGCGAGATCAAGTTCAAAGCCTTCCTCGACTACGCCCTGAGCCTGGGCGCCGACCTGATCGCCACCGGCCACTACGTGCGTCGTCGCGATATCGATGGACGCAGCGAACTGCTCAAGGGCCTCGACCCGAACAAGGACCAGAGCTACTTCCTGCACGCCGTCGGCGGCGAGCAGATCGGCCGCACCCTGTTCCCGGTCGGCGAACTGGAGAAGCCGGAGGTGCGCGCCATTGCCGAGAAACACGGCCTGGCCACCGCCAAGAAGAAAGACTCTACCGGCATCTGCTTCATCGGCGAGCGTCGTTTCAGCGACTTCCTCAAGCAATACCTGCCCGCCCAGCCCGGCAATATCGAGACGACCGAAGGTGAAGTGATCGGCCGCCATCACGGCCTGATGTACC
>JBBNAI010000142.1:0-1104 GCA_037994305.1 Pseudomonas sp.
ACACTTTGAAGGATTGACCATGTCAGCTTATCAAAACGACATCAAAGCCGTTGCCGCCCTGAAAGAAGCCGCCGGCAGCAGCTGGAGCGCTATCAACCCGGAATACGTGGCCCGTATGCGCGCCCAGAACCGCTTCAAGACCGGTCTGGAAATCGCCCAGTACACCGCCGACATCATGCGCAAAGACATGGCCGAGTACGACGCCGACTCGTCCGTCTACACCCAGTCCCTGGGCTGCTGGCACGGCTTCATCGGTCAGCAGAAGCTGATTTCGATCAAGAAGCACCTGAAGACCACCAACAAGCGCTACCTCTACCTGTCCGGCTGGATGGTTGCTGCTCTGCGTTCGGACTTCGGTCCGCTGCCGGATCAGTCCATGCACGAGAAAACCTCGGTTTCCGGCCTGATCGAAGAGCTGTACACCTTCCTGCGTCAAGCCGACGCCCGTGAGCTGGACCTGCTGTTCACCGCTCTGGACGCCGCTCGCGCTGCTGGCGACAAAGTCAAAGCCGACGAAATCCAGGCTCAGATCGACAGCCACGAAACTCACGTTGTCCCGATCATTGCCGACATCGACGCTGGTTTCGGTAACGCCGAAGCCACCTACCTGCTGGCCAAGAAAATGATCGAAGCGGGTGCTTGCTGCATCCAGATCGAAAACCAGGTTTCCGACGAGAAGCAGTGCGGCCACCAAGACGGCAAAGTCACCGTGCCGCACGTTGACTTCCTGGCCAAGATCAACGCTGTTCGCTACGCATTCCTCGAGCTGGGCATCGACAACGGCGTGATCGTTGCTCGTACCGACTCCCTGGGTGCCGGCCTGACCAAGCAGATCGCTGTTACCAACGAGCCGGGCGACCTGGGCGACCAGTACAACTCGTTCCTGGACTGCGAAGAAGTCTCCGCTGCCGACCTGAACAACGGCGACGTAGTTCTGAACCGTGGTGGCAAGCTGCTGCGTCCGAAGCGTCTGGCTTCCAACCTGTTCCAGTTCCGCGCTGGCACCGGTGAAGCTCGCTGCGTACTGGACAGCATCACTTCGCTGCAGAACGGCGCTGACATGCTGTGGATCGAAACCGAGAAGCCGCACGTTGGCCAGATCGC
>JBBNAI010000143.1:0-10330 GCA_037994305.1 Pseudomonas sp.
CCAGGAAGGTGGCGATGCGTTCGTCGGCGGTCTTTTTCGACAGCAGCAGCATCATCTGCTGGTCATCGCGGATCTCGCGGCTCATCACCCGCATCAGCTGGCGACGTAGCTGCGGCAGTTGCACGGACAGCTCATCCAGGCGGTCGAAGGGGATTTCACACACCGAGGTGGTTTCCAACGCTTGGGCCGACACCGGGTACAATTCGGTGTCGACACCGGACAGACCGACCAGCTCGCTGGGCAGGTGGAAACCGGTGATCTGTTCTTCGCCGCCGTCACTCAGGGTGAAGGTCTTCAGGGCGCCTGCGCGCACGGCGAACACCGAGTTGAAGGTGTCGCCCTGGCGGAACAGGAATTCGCCTTTCTTCAGGGGGCGGCCACGTTTGACGATGTGGTCCAGAGCATCCATGTCTTCCATGTCGAGCGACAACGGCAGGCACAGTGGCGCCAGGCTGCAGTCCTTGCAATGGGCATGGTGCGGGCTGTGAACCTTGAGGATCTCGGACATCGAGGCAATTCCTGCTGATAAACACCTATGAAGTGCAAGGGTAACGCATGGCCCTGCGTTCTCGCCAGCCGCCAATCCATCAGTCCTGACTCGTTGTTCAAGATTTGCTCAGGCTGACCGATAAGGTCAATGAGTCAATTTCCAGGACAGGACCATGCTACGGATAGATGTCGGCCAGATGAACGACAATCTGGTGCTGGGCGTACAGCGCCAGGCGGCACGCGAGCGGGGGGAGACCGTTGCGCCAGAAACCGTGAAGGAAGGTTTGCGCGTGAGTCTGTCCGAGTTGGGGCGGATTCAGTCGGTGGCGAAGAACGATGACATCGATGAGAGCAACCTGCCGGACACGGTCAAGGAAATCCTCAAGATGATGCGCGCGCTAAAACAGCAGATCGCCGAGAAGAAGCAGGAGCTGGAGGCGGTGATGGCCGACCAGAGCCTGAGCCCGGAAGCTCGCCAGGTGCGGGTCGAGGCGCTACGGGGCGAGCTCAACGCGCTACAAGGGGCGCTCAGCAGTGCCAGCGCCAATCTGATCAAGGTGATGCGCGAGGCCGGCCTGAGCGCCGAGCAGAAGCAGACGGCGGCCAAGCTGGCGATGGCGTGAGCCGCTAGATGACCCGCGAGAAACGCTGCAGGTTCTGTTGCTCCAGGTAGCGGTCGAAGAGCATGCACACTGAGCGCACCAGCAGCCGCCCGGCTGGCAGTACCTCGATGTGCTGGCTATCCAGCTCGATCAGGCCGTCCTGTGCGCATCGCTCTAGCTGCGGCCAGAGGGCGGCGAAGTAACCCCTGAAGTCGATGTTGAAGCGCTCCTCGATGTCGCTGAATGCCAGGCTGAACTGGCAGATCAACTGCTGGATCACGGCGCGGCGGATACGGTCGTCGGCATCGCATTGCAGGCCGCGCATGGTGGCCAGTTGGGTGTTCTGCAGGCTTTGCTGGTAGTTGCCCAGGTCACTGCTGTTCTGGCAGTAAAGGTCGCCGATCTGGCTGATGGCCGAGACGCCGAGGCCGATCAGGTCGCAGTGGCCATGGGTGGTGTAGCCCTGGAAGTTGCGCTGCAGGCTGCCGTCTTCCTGGGATATGGCCAGCTCATCGTCGGGCAGGGCGAAGTGGTCCATGCCGATGTAGCGGTAACCGGCCGCCGTGAGCTGTTCGATGCTGCCTTGCAGCATGGCCAGCTTGTTGGCAGGGTCGGGCAGTTCGTCCGGGTTGATCCTGCGTTGCGGCAGGAAACGCTCCGGCAGGTGAGCGTAATTGAACAGCGAAAGCCGATCCGGCTGCAGGGCGATTACCTCCGCCACGGTGCGGGCGAAACTCTCCGGCGTCTGCCGGGGCAGGCCGTAGATCAGGTCGATGCTCAGCGAGCGGAACTGCAGGGTGCGCGCCGCTTCGACAATGGCACGGGTCTGTTCCAGGCTCTGCAGGCGGTTGATGGCGCGCTGCACATCCGGGTCGAGGTCCTGCACGCCGAGGCTGACGCGGTTGAAGCCCAGTTCGCGCAGCAGCCCCATGGTGGCCCAGTCCGCTTCGCGTGGGTCGATCTCGATGCCGTAATCGCCGGAGTCATCGTCCTTCAAGGTGAAGTGCTGGCGCAGATACTCCATCAGCCGGCGCAGTTCATCGTGACTGAGGAAGGTCGGTGTGCCGCCCCCTAGATGCAGTTGTTCGACCGGCTGGCGGCGATCCAGATGGCGACTGATCAGTTCGATTTCCCGCTCCAGGCTTTCCAGGTACGGCAGCGCACGGCCCCGATCCTTGGTGATCACCTTGTTGCAGCCGCAGTAGTAGCAAATGTTCGCGCAGAACGGCACGTGCACATACAGCGACAGTGGGCGCTGTGCCTTGCGACTGTCACGCAGGGCGTGCAACAGATCGAATGTGCCAACCTCACCGTGGAACTGCACCGCGGTGGGGTAGGAGGTGTAGCGGGGGCCGGGCTGGTCGTAGCGACGGATCAGGTCGGCGTCCCAAAGGATGGCGTCGAGCATGCGGGCTGTCCCTGGAGTGGCGATGGTGGCCAGTCTAGGGGGCGGCAGGCGACAGGGTCTTGACCTGCATCAAGGCTGCGGGGAGGCCCTGTTAATGGCCCATCAGCCAGTGCTGGTGTGGGCCGGGCAGGGTCCACAAGCCGAACAGGATCACCAGCAGCCCGCCGGCCATGCGTACGCCGCGGCGCCGCAACAGTGCCGTCAGGCGTTCGGCGGCCAGCCCGGTAGCCAGCAATACCGGCCAGGTACCGAGGCCGAATGCCAGCATCAGCAAGCCGCTGTTCAGCGCCGAGCCCTGGCTGGCGGCCCACAGCAGGGTGCTGTAAACCAGCCCGCATGGCAGCCAGCCCCAGATGGCGCCGAGCAACAGCGCGCGAGGCAGGCTGCTGACGGGCATCAGCCGGCTGGCGATGGGTTGCAGGTGGCGCCACAGGTGGCGGCCAATGCCTTCGATACGGGTCAGGCCGCTCCACCAGCCGGCCAGGTACAGGCCCATGGCGATCAGCAACAGGGCGGCGATCACCCGCAGGATCATCGCCGCCGGGCTGCTGGCTACGGCCCAGCCGGCCAGGCCGATCAGCACGCCGGCCACGCTGTAGCTGAGGATGCGTCCGAGGTTGTAGGCCAGCAGCAAGCGCAAGCGCTTGGCCCGTTGCTCGGGCGGGATGGCCAGGGTCAGCGCACCCATCAGGCCACCGCACATGCCCAGGCAGTGACCGCCGCCGAGCAGGCCGAGGATCAGCGCGGAAATCAGCAGGGGCGCCAATTCAAGCACGCGGGTCGTCCTGTTCGGCGGCCTTGTCGGCTTCGGCGATGCCGGCCTTGTGCTGCGGGTCTTCGTCGTCGAACAGGATGCTGTGCGCCGGGCCGTCGAGGTCGTCGTACTGGCCGCTGTTGACTGCCCAGAAGAATACCCAGATGGCAATGCCGACCAGCACCACGGCAATGGGGATCAGGATGTAGAGCGCAGGCATGGGGACTCCGGGCTGGGGCTGGGGCTGGGGGTAGGGTGGATGTCGCTTTCTACATCCACCATGGCGGCGCTGTGGTGGATCGATGAGGCGTGATCCACCCTACGGACGGGCCAGGCGCAGGGCGTTCAGCACCACCAGCAGCGAACTGACCGACATGCCGAATGCTGCCCAGAGCGGGGTCACCCAGCCGAGGGCGGCGAACGGCAGGACCAGGCCATTGTACAGGCAGGCCCAGGCCAGGTTTTCCAGAATGATGCGGCGGGTGCGCTTGGCCATGGCGAAGGCCTGCACCAGGCTGCTCAGGCGATTGGACAGCAGCACCGCGTCGGCACTGGTCTTGGCCAGGTCGGTGGCGCTGCCCATGGCTACGCTGATGTCTGCGCCGGCCAGCACGGGCACGTCGTTGACCCCATCGCCGAGCATCAGCACGCGGTGACCGTCCTGGTGCAGTTGCTTGAGTACGGCGAGCTTGGCGTCCGGGGTCATGCCGCCACGGGCGTCATCGATGCCGAGCCGGCGAGCCACTTCGTCGACCATCGGCGAGCTGTCGCCGGACAGCAGGATGACTTGCCAACCCTGGGCACGGCAGGCGTTCAGCAGCTCGCCGGCATCTTCGCGCAGGCGGTCGTCGAGGACGAACCAGGCCAGCGGCCCCTGTTCATCACCCAGCAGCAGCCATTGGCCTTGCGTGCCGGGAATCGCCGGGGTGGTCTGGTTGCTCAACGCCGCCACGAAAGCAGGTTGGCCAATGCGCAGGCGACGCCCTTCGACAAGTCCTTCCAGCCCCTGGCCAGGGCTGCTGATGATCTGCTCGGCAGCCTGGGCGCAATGGCCGAAAGCGCGGGCGATCGGGTGTTCGGAGCCGTGTTCCAGGGCGGCAGCGAGGGCCAGGCAGCTGTCGCTATCAAGCGTACCAAGCGGCTGGATGCTGCTCAGGGTTAGCCGGCCTTCGGTCAGGGTGCCGGTCTTGTCGAAAATTACCGTGTCGATCTGCTTGAGGCCTTCCAGCACATGGCCCCGCGTTAGCAGCAGGCCGAGTTTGTGCAGACTGCCGGTGGCGGTGGTCAGGGCCGTCGGTGTCGCCAGCGACAGTGCGCAGGGGCAGGTGGCAACCAGCAGCGAGAGGACGATCCAGAAGGCGCGCTCACTGTCGATCTGCCACCAGATCAGACCGACGATGGCGGCCGCGCCGAGGACGATCAGCAGGAACCATTGCGCCACCTGGTCTGCCACTTCGGCCAGGCGTGGCTTGTCGGCTTGCGCGCGTTCCAGCAGGCGGACGATGGCCGACAGGCGCGTGTCGGCGCCAAGGGCCTGCACGTCGACGGTCAGCGGGCCTTCGACATTGAGCGTGCCGGCGGTGACCAGATCGCCTTCGCCGCGCGGGCGTGGCAGGTATTCGCCGGTCAGCAGCGATTCATCGACGCTGGACTGGCCGCTGCGGATGCGCCCATCAGCGGGCAGCAGGGCGCCGGGCGCGACCAGTACCTGATCGCCGACCTTGAGTTCGCGGAGCAGGATGCGCTCGCTGCGGCCCTGGGCATCGAGGCGCAGGCAGGAGGCCGGCAGCAGGTTGACCAGTTGCGCGGTGGCCGCCGCCGTGCGCTCGCGGGCACGGCGTTCCAGGTAACGGCCGGCGAGGAGGAACAGGGCGAACATGCCGACGGCATCGAAATACAGTTCGCCTACGCCGGTGATGGTCGACCAGATGCCGGCAACGTAGGCGCCGCCGATGGCCAGGGACACCGAGACATCCATGGTCAGGTGTCGCGTGCGCAGGTCACGCAGGGCACCCCGGAAGAACTGGCCGCAACAGTAGAAAACGATGGGGGTGGTGAGGAACAGGCTGGTCCAGCGCAGGATGGTGTTCAGCTCTGGCGACAGGTCGATGTTGAACTCTGGCCAGGTGGCCATGACGGCCATCATCACCTGCATCCACAGCAGGCCGGCGACGCCGATCTGGCGCAGCGAGCGGCGGTTTTCCTCGGCCAGGCGCAGGCTGGCTTCGTCGGCCTGCCAGGGGTGGCCGGCGTAGCCGATCTTGCGCAGTTCCTTGAGCAGTTGGCTGAGCGGCAACTGGCTATCGGCCCAGCGCACGGTGAGGCGCTGGTTGGACAGGTTGAGTGCGGCTTCGGCCACGCCGGGCAGGGCGCGCAGGTGTTTTTCAATCAACCAGCCGCACGCCGCACAGCTGATGCCTTCGATCAGCAGGCAGGCTTCGCTGAGCTCGCCCTGGTGCTGGACGAAGGGTTGCTGCACATCGCTGCGGTCATACAGGGCCAGCTCGTCTGGCAGGACCTTGGGCAGCTCCTGCGGGTTGATCGCGCTGTCGCTGCGGTGACGGTAGTAGCTTTCCAGGCCGCCGCCGACTATGGCTTCGGTTACCGCCTGGCAACCCGGACAGCACAAGGCTCGCATCTCACCGAATACGCGGGCCTCGAAGCGGCTGCCGGCGGGAACCGGCAGGCCACAGTGATAACAGGGCTGAGGGCTGCTCATGGGCGGACTGGCATCACTCGCCGAGCTGGATCGGCGTACGGTTTTGCAGTTCTTCTTCTTCGAACAGACGCCAGTCGCTGTCGCCCTCGCGGCCGAGCAGTTCGACGAAGCGGCGGCCTTCGGCGATGTCCTGCAGTTGGCCGAAGTAGCTGCCGTCGTCCTGCAGCAGGAGGATCACCCGACGGTCGCGCTCAGGCTGGGTCGGCGACTCCAGGTTGAGGGTCAGCTGCTGTGGCTTGCTGTTGCCGCTGAGCTGCAAGCGCGCGGTGCCGTCATCGTTGTTCAGCACCAGGCTGCCCTTGAGCTGCAGGCGCTTGGCCAGGGTTTCGCGTTCCAGCGAGGTGTTGATGCCTTTGCCGACGTCGTAGTAGTTGTCGGAGATCAGGCCTGGCGGATGCTGGGTGGCGAACACCAGCAGGCCGAGACCGAGAACGACGGCGAAACCGAGGATGGACAGGATGAACCAGACCCAGAACTCTTTGTACCAGGGGTTTACGGGACTTTCGGACTGCATGAAATTGCCTTGTCTAACGCACGCTAGGGCCGATGAAACGGCTGTCGGCATCGCTGTGAATGGTTGGGTCGTCGAGCGCCTGGACCTTGAACAGGATCTTGTTGGCGCTGGACGGCAGTTTTTCCGGCGGGATGGACAGTTCCACGGGGACCGAGAGGACCTCGCCTGCCAGCGCCTTGACCTCATTCTTGCCCTCGTAGATCAGGCCATCGAGGCCTTCGGCTTCGATGCGGAACACCAGGTCGCGCTGGGCCTTGTTCATCAGTTTGAGGGTGTAGACGTTTTCGATGTAGCCCTGTTCGTTCTCGCGGAACAACACGCGGTCCTTGATCACGTCCAGCCCGACCAACGAGCGGCTGGCGATGGCCCAGCCGAACAGGCCGATCATTACGATCAGGGCGACGGCGTAGCCGATCAGGCGTGGGCGCACCAGGTGGGTCTTTTGCCCGGACAGGTTGTGCTCGGTGGTATAGCTGATCAGCCCTTTCGGGTAGTTCATCTTTTCCATGATGCTGTCGCAGGCGTCGATGCAGGCGGCGCAGCCGATGCATTCGACCTGCAGGCCGTCACGGATGTCGATGCCGGTCGGGCAGACCTGGACGCACATGGTGCAGTCGATGCAGTCACCCAGGCCCTCGGCCTTGTAGTCGGCGTTCTTCTTGCGCGGACCACGGTGTTCGCCACGGCGCGGGTCGTAGGACACGATCAGGGTGTCCTTGTCGAACATCACGCTCTGGAAACGCGCGTACGGGCACATGTAGATGCACACCTGTTCGCGCAGCCAGCCGGCGTTGCCGTAGGTGGCCAGGGTGAAGAAACCGACCCAGAAATAGGCCCAGCCATCGGCTTCGCCACTGAGCAGGCCGGGGATCAGGTCGCGGATCGGTGAGAAGTAGCCGACGAAGGTCAGGCCGGTGACCAGGCCGATCAGAATCCACAGGCTGTGCTTGGCGGCCTTGCGCGCGAACTTCTCGGCGCTCATGGGCTGCTTGTCCAGCTTCATGCGCTGGTTGCGGTCGCCTTCGGTGATCTTCTCGCACCACATGAACACCCAGGTCCATACGCTCTGCGGGCAGGTGTAGCCGCACCAGACTCGACCGGCGAACACGGTGATGAAGAACAGGCCGAAGGCACAGATGATCAGCAGCCAGGACAGCAGGGCGAAATCCTGCGGCCAGAAGGTGGCGCTGAAGATGTAGAACTTGCGCTCAGGGAGGTTCCACCAGACGGCTTGCCGATCATTCCAGCTGAGCCAGGCGGTACCGAAATAGAGCAGGAAGAGAAAGCTGCCGCCGCTCAGTCGCAGGTTGCGAAACAGACCGGTGAAGGCGCGGGTGTAGATTTTTTCGCGGCTGGCGTAGAGGTCGACAGTGTCGCCGCCCTTGGCCGGAGGAGGGGTGATGTTGCGGACAGGAATCTGGTCACTCATCAGGGTCGTACCACGGCGGTAGGTGATTGCTCCGGCCAGTACATGCCAACCGGAGTCAGGGCTTCACGTATGTCGCTATGGTACGCCTGAAAGAGCCTTGCCCGGATGCGACGCTAGGTCGCGCTCCGGGCGTCGGGAAGGTTACTTCTCGACTTTGTCGCCATGCGACAGGCTGTACACATAGGCAGCCAGCAGGTGCACCTGGTCTTTGCCCAGGCGATCAAGCTGTGCCGGCATGCTGCCCTTACGACCATAGCGGATGGTCTGCTGGAGCTGCGCATAGCTGCTGCCGTAGATGAACGCCGACGGGTTGGTCAGGTTCGGTGCGCCCATGGCCGGGGTACCTTTGCCGTCCGCGCCGTGGCAGGCGAAGCAGGTGGTGGAGAAGACCTTGTGACCGGCTTCCACGTCCGCTTCAACGCCTTCCGGCAACTTGCGGCCGGCGAGCTGGGTCAGCACGTAGGCGGCTGCGTTTTTCACGCCTTCTTCACCGATCATCGGGCCTTGGGCCGGCATTTCACCGTGACGACCACCGAGGATGGTCTGCTCGATGGTTTCAGCTGCACCACCCCAACGCCACTCGTTGTCGGTCAGGTTGGGGAAGCCGTAGGCGCCCTTGGCATCGGAGCCGTGGCAAACCGAGCAGTTGGAGGCGAACAGGCGGCCACCCATTTTCAGGGCATGGTCGTCCTTGGCTACTTCCTCGATCGGCATAGCGGCGAACTTGGCGAAGATCGGTGCGTACTGTTTGTCTGCACGAACCATCTCCTTTTCCCACTGGTGCACACCGGTCCAGCCGCTTTCGCCGTTGGCGAACGGCTTGCCGTCACCGGCTTCGTTGTAGCCCGGCAGAACACCTTTCCAGGTGCCCAGGCCCGGGTACAGAACCAGGTAGCCGAGGGCGAAGATAATGGTGCCGACAAACAGCATGAACCACCATTTCGGCAGCGGGTTGTCGAACTCTTCGATGCCGTCGAACGAGTGTCCAACGGTGTCTTCGGTGCTGTCCTGGCGCTGGCCTTTACGCACACCGAAGATCAGCGCCGTCAGAGCCGCGATGGTGCCCAGGCTCAGTACGCTGATGTAGATACTCCAGAACAAAGTCATTCTTTATTGCTCCCAGAAGCTTGCTCGTCACGCGTGTTGGCCGGGACGTCGTCGGCGAAGGGCAGGTTGGCCGCCTCGTCGAAGCTGTCTTTGCGCCGGGCGCTATACGCCCAGAGCACTACCCCGATGAAGGCGATGAAAACTACTACGGTGCCAATGCCGCGAATCGTCCCGATATCCATCATGCGTTACCGTTTGTTCTTGATAGCGGTGCCCAGACCTTGCAGGTAGGCAACTACGGCTTCCATCTCGGTCTTGCCTTTTACGGCTTCACGAGCGCCGGCGATATCCTCGTCGGTGTAGGGCACGCCGAGGGAGCGCAGGGCTTCCATTTTGGCGGCAGTGTCCTTGCCGTCGAGCTTGTTCTCGACCAGCCACGGGTAAGCCGGCATCTTCGACTCAGGCACGACGTTGCGCGGGTTGTACAGGTGCGCGCGGTGCCAGTCATCGGAGTAGCGGCCGCCAACGCGGGCCAGATCCGGACCGGTACGCTTGGAGCCCCACAGGAACGGGTGATCCCAGACGCTTTCACCGGCGACGGAGTAGTGGCCGTAGCGCTCGGTTTCGGCACGGAACGGACGGATCATCTGCGAGTGGCAGCCAACGCAGCCTTCGCGGATGTAGATGTCACGACCTTCCAATTCCAGCGCGGCACGCGGCTTCATGCCTTCGACCGGGGTGTTGGTCACGTCCTGGAAGAACAGCGGAACGATCTGAGTCAGACCGCCGATGCTTACCGCGATGACCATGAAAAACGCCAGCAGGCCGATGTTTTTCTCAAGTATCTCGTGCTTGCTACTCATCAGTGGGCAACCTCGGCAGGAATCAGCGCGGCGGCCTCATATTCAGCCGGCTTGGCAGCACGCACGGTGCGGAAGGTGTTGTACGCCATCAGCAGCATGCCGGTGACGAAGAAGGCACCGCCGAGCGCACGAACCATGTAGCCAAGGTGGCTGGCTTCCAGGGCTTCGACGAAGGAATAGGTGAGGGTGCCGTCTTCGTTGACTGCACGCCACATCAGGCCTTGGGTGATGCCGTTGACCCACATGGAGGCGATGTACAGTACGGTGCCGATGGTGGCCAACCAGAAGTGGGCGTTGATCAGGCTGACGCTGTGCATCTGCTCGCGACCGAAGACTTTCGGCAGCAAGTGGTAGAGCGAACCGATGGAGATCATCGCTACCCAGCCGAGGGCGCCGGCGTGTACGTGGCCGATGGTCCAGTCGGTGTAGTGGGACAGGGCGTTGACGGTCTTGATGGCCATCATCGGGCCTTCGAAGGTCGACATGCCGTAGAACGCCAGGGACA
>JBBNAI010000144.1:0-6902 GCA_037994305.1 Pseudomonas sp.
TGGCCCAGGCCGGCAAACCCGTGGCGACGCCCATTACGACGCAACCGGCGGTGCCTGCGCGTCCCGTCGTGCAGCAACCGAGCAAGACACCGACCCCGCAACCCCAGCCGCAAACACCGGTAAACGCGTCGGCAACACCGGTCAGCGCAACCCCAGCCGTGGCCGGCAAAGTGCAGCCGGTAAACCGCTCTGCGCAAGGCTGGGCCTGGCCTGCAAGCGGAGCATTGATCGGGAAATTCTCGTCAAACGGCAGTTTGAATAAAGGAATTGATATCGCCGGGGAATTGGGCCAGCCTGTTTTAGCTGCGTCTGATGGCACCGTTGTGTACGCCGGAAGTGGATTACGGGGCTACGGCGAACTGGTGATCATCAAGCACAGCGATACCTACGTAAGTGCCTACGGTCATAACCGCAGGTTGCTGGTTCGGGAGGGACAGCAGGTCAAGGTCGGGCAGCATATTGCCGAAATGGGCTCCACGGGGACCGATCGGGTGAAACTCCATTTTGAGATTCGCCGACAAGGAAAACCTGTAGACCCCCTGCAATATCTGCCACGTCGTTGAGCCTGCCGACAACCTGTGCCATTCGTGGGTGGAGCGGGCTCAGGTGTTGCCAGGGAGTTACCCAACTTTCCAACAGGTGTGATGTTTCGGCGGCAGGTTCGCTTTGCGGTGAACTTGGGGGGCCGTTTCTCTCTGTGACGACTGTGGGGTAAGGTGCGCAAGAGCCTGTTGTCGAACCCAACACAGGACAACAACAATGGCACTCAGCAAAGAAGCGCCGGAGTTTGACGTCGACGATGAGGTGCTTCTGATGGAGCCCGGTATCGTTCTGGAAGATTTAGAGGAAGCTGAGCAACCTCGTTCCAGCGCCAAATCCAAAAATTCGACCACTAGTTTAAAACAGCACAAGTACATCGATTACACCCGGGCGCTAGACGCCACGCAGCTGTACCTTAACGAAATCGGATTTTCCCCCCTGCTGACTCCACAGGAAGAAGTTCACTTCGCGCGCTTGGCGCAGAAGGGTGATCCTGCTGGGCGTAAGCGCATGATCGAGAGCAACCTGCGACTGGTGGTGAAAATCGCCCGCCGCTACGTCAATCGCGGTCTGTCTCTGCTGGACCTGATCGAAGAGGGCAACCTCGGCCTGATCCGCGCGGTCGAGAAGTTCGACCCTGAGCGCGGCTTCCGCTTCTCGACCTACGCCACCTGGTGGATTCGTCAGACCATCGAACGGGCGATCATGAATCAGACCCGTACGATTCGTTTGCCAATCCATGTGGTCAAGGAGCTCAACGTCTACCTGCGTGCTGCACGCGAGCTGACCCAGAAGCTGGACCACGAACCCTCGGCCGAAGAAATCGCCAACCTGCTGGAAAAACCGGTCGACGAGGTCAAGCGCATGCTCGGTCTCAACGAGCGGGTGACCTCGGTGGACGTTTCCCTCGGCCCGGATTCGGACAAGACCCTGCTCGATACCTTGACCGACGACCGCCCCTCGGATCCTTGCGATCTGCTGCAGGACGATGACCTGTCGGAAAGCATCGACCAGTGGCTGTCGGAGCTGACCGACAAGCAGCGTGAAGTGGTGATCCGTCGCTTCGGTCTGCGTGGCCATGAAAGCTGCACGCTGGAAGAGGTTGGCCAGGAAATCGGCCTGACCCGCGAGCGTGTGCGGCAGATCCAGGTGGAGGCGCTGAAACGCCTGCGCGAAATCCTGGAAAAGAATGGCCTGTCGAGTGATGCGTTGTTCCAGTAATCCAGGCGACATGAAAAACCCGGCTCAGGCCGGGTTTTTTTATGAGCGCTATTCGCGTGCGGGAGCCTGAGGGGCGCTCAGTGGCGAGCCGCCTGCAGCAGGTTTTCGAACTGCTCGACTATCGCCTCCCAGCCTTGCTTGCCAGCATGTTGGCGAGCATTGAGGCGCACGCGGCGCAGGCATTCGCGATCGCCCAAGAGCCACTGCGCAGCGTCGATAAACGCCTGGTCATCCCCCGGCATGGCCAGCGCACCGTTATGGCCGTGGCGGATGTGCTGGGCGGCGGCTGCCTGGTCGAAGGCAACCACGGCCAGGCCAGCGGCCAGGGCTTCGAGCACCACGTTGCCGAAGGTTTCCGAGAGGCTGGGAAAGAGGAACAGATCGCCGCTGGCATAATGCGCGGCCAGTTCCTCGCCGCGTTGCAGACCGCAGAACAGGGCGTCCGGCAGTTGGGCCTGGAGTTGCGCCCGGCTGGGTCCGTCGCCAACCAGGATCAGCTTCAGGCGCTGGTTGGGCAGGGCCTGTTGCAGGCTGTGGAAGGCTTTCACCAGCAGCGCCAGGTTCTTCTCCGGGGCCAGGCGACCGACGTGCAGCACCGCAATATCGCCATCCGCCAGTCCCCACTGCTGGCGCAGTTCGGCCGAGCGCCGCGCCGGGTGGAACAGCTGCCCGTCGACCCCGCGCGCGAGCAGTTCCAGGCGTTCGAAGCCACGCCGCTGTAGTTCCAGGCGCTGGCTGGTGCTGGGCACCAGGGTCATCCGTGTGCGGTTGTGGAACCAGCGCAGGTAGCTGGTCAGCAGGCGGCTGAGCAGCCCCAGGCCATAGTGGCCGCTGTACTGCTGGAAGTTGGTATGAAAGCCGCTCACCACCGGGATGCCCAGGCGCCGTGCTGCGCGCATGGCGGACAGGCCGAGTGGGCCTTCAGTGGCGACGTACAGCACATCTGGACGGTTGCGCTTCCAGCGGCGCAGTAGTTTGTGCAGCGACGACTGACCCCATTGCAGGCCGGCATAGCCCGGCAGCGGCCAGCCACGGGTCAACAGCAGGTTGTCGTCGCAGGGCTGCGCTTCGTCGGCCTGGCGCGGGCGCACCAGTTGCAGGCGATGGCCGCGCGCGCGCAGCCCCTGACAGAGGCGGCCGAGGGTATTGGCCACACCGTTGATTTCGGGCGGGAAGGTTTCGCTGACGAGAGCGATATGCAGGCTTGTGACATTCATGACAGCAGTCTCGGCTGCTGCCATGTAGTGCGTGTGACGGCGCGGTTACCGGGTTGTGACGGCGCCTGCCTCGCGCTCGCGGACCCAGAACAGGGTGGCCCCGGCCACGGCCGCCGGCATCACCAGAATGTTGACCACCGGGATCATCAGCGCCAGGTAGGTGGCGCCGCCGAAGCCAAGCGACTGCCAGCGCTTCTCACGCAGCCAGGCGAGCATCTCGTCCCAGCTGACCTTGTTGTTGTCGCATGGGTAGTCGATGTACTGCACGGCCATCATCCACACGCCGAACAGTATCCACAGCGGCGCGGCGACCAGGTTGAGCACCGGGATGAAGGTGAGGATCAGCAGGGGAATGGCGCGTGGCAGAAAGTACGCCAGCTTGCGCAGTTCGCGACCGAGGGTGCGCGGCACCATGGCGGTTAGCTCGGCCCAGCTGAAAGGCGGGAAGTCGTCGCGCCCACGCAGCACCACCTCGACCTTTTCCGCGAGGAAGCCGTTGAACGGGGCGGCGATGATGTTAGCCAGCAGGGTGAAGCTGAAGAACATCACCAGCAGTACCAGCAACACGAACAGTGGCCAGAGGACGTATTCGAGAAAGCTCAGCCAGCTCGGCAGGCTGGGCATGAAGGTGTCGACCCAGCCACCGAACTGCTGCATGGCCAGCACGATCATGCCGATGAACAGCAGCAGGTTGATGGTCAGCGGCAGCAGCACGAACAGGCGCAGGCCGGGGCTCAGCACCAGTTTCAGGCCTTCGCCCAGATACTGCGGGCCGGAGAGGGTAGGAGAGGGCATTGGGGCGTTTCCTTGGCGCAACGATGGGCCGACCTTACCGATTTTGCGAAGTCGACGAAAGCGTGTCCGCCTGGTACACGCAGGACCGGTTGCGCTCCTGTTTGGCCTGGTACATGGCACTGTCTGCTGCCTTCACCAGGCTTTCCGGGTTGTCCGCATGCTCGGGGAAGTAGGCGATGCCGATACTCGGGGTTACAAAGTCGATCTGCTGGCCGCCTATCTCCAGCGGTTTGCGCAGCTCGGCCAGCAGGCGCGCAGAGAGTCGCAGGGCGGCATCGTTGCGCGAGTCGGGCAGGATCATGGTGAACTCGTCGCCACCCAGGCGATAGACCCGGTCGGGCTTGCGCACGGAGTTGCGCAGGCGCTCGGCGATGCTTTGCAGCAGGCTGTCGCCGACATCGTGGCCGAAGCGGTCGTTGACCTCCTTGAACCGGTCCAGGTCCATGTACAGCAGTGACAGCTGGGTCTGCTGATGGCGACTCTGGTCGAGCAGCAGGCGCAACTGCTCGACGAAGGCCTTGCGGTTGCCGAGACCGGTCAGCGGGTCGCGATAGGCCATGTCGAGCAACTGGTTCTGGTAGGCCACCTGGTCGGTGATGTCGCGCAGGATGCCGCGGTAGCCGGTGAAGTGGCCGTGGGCGTCGTGAATCAGCGAGAAGCGGGTTTCGTAATAGCCCCAGCTGTCATCACGGCGTTTGAGCGGGGCGGCGAAGCTGGTGTTCTCGCCGAGTGCCAGGGCTTGGCTGAACAGCTCGCGGGCGCGCTGGGCGTCTTCGCTGGTCAGCACGTCTTCAAAGGAGCACTGCAGCAGGTCTTCGGGGCAATAGCCGAGCATCTGGCACAGGGCACGGTTGACGGTGAGGATCTGCCCGCGGGCGTCCAGTTCGAAGTAGCCATCCTGGATTGCGTCGAGGATTTCCCGGTCGCGGGTTTCACTCTGTTCCAGGCGCTCGAGCATGTGGTTGATGTCACCGGCCAGCTGGCCCAGTTCGTCGTGGCCGTCATCGCTCAGGCGCAGGTTGCTGGAGTCGGGGCCGATGTGGGTGATTTCGTGCTTCATGCGCAGCACCCGGCGCAGGATCCAGTGATCCAGGCCCAGGTAGATCAGCAGCCACGCCACCAACCCGGCCGCCGAGGCCTGGCCGAGGAACAGGGCGATGGCCTTGCGGCCCTGGTGGTACATCGCTCGCTCGGTGGTGATTTCCATCAGCAACTGCGGCGCTCCCGAGCTATTGCTGAACAACAGCGACAACTGCTGGCGCTGGTCGTCGAGGACCCGCCGCGGGCTGATGCGGATATCCGTGAGCGCGTCATTGGTGGTGGTGGGCAGAAAACGCCAGGCAGATTCGGGACCGCCCGAGGGGAGCAGGCGCAACACGCCTTCGAGCTGGCCCTGGAGGCCCTCTGTGCGTTCGCCATCGAGGAAGTGACCGGCCACCAGCATGCCGGCATCGGGCTGATCATTCTGGTTGGTGTTGATCATGCCGGTGGCGAGGATCAGCGGGACGCCCTCTACCAGCAGCAGCTGGCCGTGCCGGTCGAGGTTGCTATGGGTGCGCAGGTGCTGGATCTCACTGAGGATGCTGCGCCGCAGCGACACATGGCTGCTTGGGCGCTGGTCGCCGATCACCATCAGGTCCGGCAGATCGGGCGGTATCCATTGTTCGGCACGCACCCGGCCCTCGAGGTCGAGGTAGACCATGAAGTCGAAGTTCAGTTGGCGCAGGGCTTCGGGGTCCATGTTGCGGCGCTGGAACTCCGGGTGCTGGCCGTGCATGAACTCATAACTGTCGTCCCACTTGGCGTAGCTCTGCACCAGGTCGAGGTTGCGCTTGAGTTCGTGGTCGAGCAGTGCGCGCAGGCGTTCGGCCTCGGCGTCCAGGAGGAGCTGGTCCTGGCGGTCGAAACGGCTGAGGATCAGGCTCTGCGACAAGGCGTAGGCCACGCCCAGGGCCACGACGAGCAACGGGGCGAATAGCCAGAACAGGCGTTTGCGCAGGGTCATCGCGGTCAACTGCCTGCGTGACGGGTGTGTCGCGAGTATAGCAACGGCTCTGCAAAGGCCCTGACGGGATAGCGGTGGGCTATCGATGGCATAAGCAATGCGAATTTTCGCTCCGCAGGCCGCTTGCGTAGCCTTGCCGGCATTCACTTTGCGGGGCCATCCGCCTCCAAGCCTTCCCCTGTGCTCTGGATGGTTCCCTTTTCTTCGAACCTGTTGATGGCCTTCCGACTGCGACCCTGCTGCGTTAAAGGGGTACTGATTCAGAAGACCGTAAGCAGGCCCTATCTAGGAGCAGGCCATGTCCGTTGTTCGTCATTCGCGCGTGATCATCCTCGGTTCCGGTCCCGCCGGTTACAGCGCCGCCGTCTACGCGGCGCGTGCCAACCTCAAGCCCTTGCTGATCACCGGCATCCAGGCCGGTGGGCAATTGACCACCACCACCGAGGTCGACAACTGGCCGGGCGATCCCCATGGCCTGACCGGTCCGGCGCTGATGCAACGCATGCAGGAGCATGCCGAGCGTTTCGAGACGGAGATCGTCTACGACCACATCAATGCCGTGGACCTGGCCGGCAAGCCGTTCACCCTGGTGGGTGACAACGCCACCTACAGCTGTGATGCGCTGATCATCGCCACCGGCGCCAGTGCGCGCTACCTGGGTCTGCCGTCGGAAGAAGCATTCATGGGCAAGGGCGTGTCCGCTTGCGCCACCTGCGACGGCTTCTTCTACCGCAACCGCGAAGTGGCGGTGGTCGGCGGCGGCAACACGGCGGTGGAGGAGGCGCTGTACCTGGCCAATATCGCCAGCAAGGTGACCCTGGTGCATCGCCGTGAGAGCTTCCGCGCCGAGAAGATCCTGCAGGACAAGCTGCAGGCGCGGGTGGCCGAGGGCAAGATCGTGCTGCAACTCAACGCTGAGGTGGACGAGGTACTGGGCGATGCCATGGGTGTGACCGGCGTGCGCCTAAAGCGCAACGATGGCAGCCCGGTAGAGCTCAAGGTTGATGGCTTGTTCGTCGCCATCGGCCATACCCCCAATACCTCGCTGTTCGAGGGCCAGCTGGCGCTCAAGGATGGCTATCTGGTGGTCAATGGCGGGCGCGACGGCAATGCCACCGCGACCA
>JBBNAI010000145.1:0-43884 GCA_037994305.1 Pseudomonas sp.
TTCATCAGGTGCAGGGTGATGATGAAACGCGCCGGCACCAGTGCCAGTAAACCCGCCATGCCGAGCACCGCGATCAAGGTGATGCCGCGTGGGTACCGCGTCAGCTCAGTGAACACCGCCAGCAGTACTGCGGCGAGCAGTGCCGCCAGGCCTAGCCACTGTGCCAGCTGGGCCCAACGGAACAACGCCGAAGTCTGGATACGCTCCAGATTGTCCCGTGCTTCGCTCATGCTGTGCTCTCCGGTAGGCTGCGTCGACCGTCATAGCCTAGTCGCCTTCTGCAACGGACCCTATCCATGTTTAAACGCAGTTTCCACTCGCTTCTCACCACCTGGCTGGCCGGGCTGCTGGTCTTGCTGCCGCTGGTCCTGAGCCTGGCCCTGCTGGGTTGGCTGGCCAGCGTGCTGAACCGCATGATCGGCCCGGCCAGTACCCTTGGCCACCTGTTTGCCGAGATCGGCCAGCCCTTCGTCACCAGCCCGCTGCTGGCCTGGCTGCTCGGTACCCTGACGCTGCTGCTGGCGCTCTACCCCCTGGGCCTGGCGGTACAGCTGGGGCTGAAAGGCCCGCTGAGCAAACTGCTCGACATGACCCTGCGACGCATCCCGCTGTTTGGCAGGCTGTATGGCCTGGCCGACCGCTTCGTCGGCCTGCTGGACAAGAAGGAAGACGCCGACCTGGCAGCCATGAGCCCGGTGTGGTGCTTCTTCGGCGGCGACGGCACCGCCGTGCTGGCCCTGCTGCCCAACCCGCATCCAATCGAGATCGACGGCCGTGCCTACCACGCGATTCTGGTACCGACCGCGCCGATCCCGGTGGGCGGTGGCTTGCTCTATGTGCCAGTGGAATGGGTGAAGCCAGCCGAGATGGGCATGGACCGCTTCACCAGCATCTATGTGTCGATGGGCATCACCCCTCCGACCGCGAGCCCCGCGCCCGTGCCACAAGGCCGGCAAACCGCTTCGAACACCTAAATTATCCCCTGGCGAACGGCGCAGACAGCCGGATCGCTCCACCTGTCAGAGCAGCTCCCCATGCTGGTTTCCCTTGTTTCAAACGGTTCGCCTCTCACGCCTGAACAACCGGAGGTGCTGCTGCCCTGGTGGAGTTTCACCAAGACGGTACTGGCCGCCGCCGCTCTGTCGCTGGTACGCGATGGGTTGACCGGGCTCGATGACGAGGTGAGCGAAGGCCCATTCACCCTGCGCCAGCTGCTGCGGCATGAGGCTGGGCTGGCGGACTACGGCGAGCTCGCGGAATACCACGCCGCGGTGCGCGACAATGAAACACCCTGGCCCGCAGAGGACATGCTGCAACGCCTCGATGCCACCCGCTTGCGCTACGAGCCTGGCGTCGGCTGGCGCTACTCCAACGTCGGCTACCTGTACGTCGCCCGGCTGGTTGAGCGGGTAACCGGCCTCACGCTGGAGCAGGCGCTGGCTCAGCGCGTACTAGCGCCACTCGGCCTGTCACGCGTGCGCCTGGCACGCACGCCTGCCGACCTGGCGCAGGTGTGCATGGGCACGGCGGCGAGCTACCACCCGGCGTGGGTCTATCACGGCTTGCTGGTCGGCCCGCTGGCCGAAGCGGCGCTGCTGCTGGATCGCCTGCTAACCGGCGATTTCCTGCCGCCGGCCCTGCTACAGGCCATGCAGACCGCCCGCGTCCTGGGCGGCCCGATTGCCGGGCGCCCGTGGATGGCGCCTGGCTACGCCCTTGGTCTGATGCAGGGCCCCGTGGCCCAGGGCCTGACCCTGAGCGGGCACACCGGCGTCGGGCCGGGCAGCGTGCTGGCGGTTTATCACAGCGTTCACGGCAAGCATGCGGCCACTTGCGCGGTGTTCAGTGCCGGCGGCGAGGAAGGCGCAGTCGAAGCGCTGCTGGTAGAGCAACTGGTGGCGGCGCTGGGCGTTAACCCGTCAGCCAGCTAGGCGGCGCGGCGCCTCCACTCATCGACCACTTCACCCATGGTCTTCGGCGTGCCATTGCGGATCCACGCCATGAAGGCCCGATCGAAGGTGAAGCCCGCGCCGCACTGTTCGAGCATGAACCGCCGCACGTTCTGCGTATTGCGGTAGCCCGCACAGACAACCGTGCTGCGGGTAATCGAGTCACTGTGCCAGTCAAAAGCCATTGCCGCTTCCTTGTTGAGGCGTAGGGTTCACACCCGCCGTGCAATCCAGGCTGCCAGCACAAACACCCCGGCCAACGCCGCCAGTAGCGCCGCCCAGCCGGCATGCTGCCAGACATAACCGCCGGCATAGCCGATCAAACTGGAGCCCAGGTAATAGGCACACAGATAGAGCGCCGAGGCCTGTGCCTTGGCGTGGCTGGCACGCTGGCCGACCTGCCCGCTGGCCACCGAGTGCGCCGCGAAAAAACCCAGGGTGAACAACCCCAGGCCCAGCGCCACCAGCACCAGCCAACTGCTGGCGCACAGGGCCACGCCCAGCAGCATGGTGGCGATACCACCCAGCAGCACCCGCCGCGCACCGTGGCGCGACACCAGGCGACCGGCCCAACCGGCGCTGAAGATACCGCCCAGGTAGACCAGAAACAGCAGGCCGATCAGCGTCGATGACAGCGAGAACGGCGGCGCAGCCAGGCGGAAACCGATGTAGTTGAACAGCGCGACGAAGCCGCCCATCAACAGAAACGCCAGCCCGAACAACCGCCGCAATTGCGCGTTGCCCAGGTGCCCGGCGAAGTTGCCAAGCAGGCCGCGCAGCGAAAGCGGCTGCGCGCGGAAATGCCGCGACGGTGGCAACAGCCAGCAGAACAGCAGCAGCGCCAGCACTCCCAGCGCGGCGATGCCGGCCAGGGCCAGGTGCCAACCGCCGAGGTCCGACAGCAAACCAGCCAGCAAACGACCGAGCAACCCACCCAGCGCCGTGCCACCGATATACAGCCCCATCGCCGCCGGCAGCGCCTGCGGGTCGAACTCCTCGCCGACATAGGCCATCGCCAGTGCCGGCAGGCCGCTCAGGGCCAGGCCGAGCAAGGCGCGCAACAGCAGCAGCCAGTGCCAGGAATCGACCAGCACACAGGCCATCCCCAGCAGGCAAGCCAGGCCCAGGGCCACGGCCATCACCGGCTTGCGCCCCCAGCTTTCGGCCAGCGCGCCGGCCAGCAACAAGCACAGCGCCAGGCTCAGGGTGGTCAGCGATAGCGCCAGGCTGCTGCCCGCCGCGGAAACGTGAAAATGCTGCGCCAGCAACGGCAACAGCGGCTGCACGCAATAGAGCAAGGCGAAGGTGGCGAAGCCGGCGCAGAACAACGCCAGGGTGGCGCGCCGGTAGGTCGGCGTGCCGCGTTGCAGGTGGGTATCTACAGCAGAAATGTCCATGGTCGCTCGCGCACAGGCCGACTCGGAAAGGTGCTCAGGCTAGCACACAACGCCCTAACGATTAGCCTGCTATCTTTCCCTGCGAAGCCCGCTGGCTGGCACCCGTGCGGGTTGAGTCCAGACGGATCCGCTCCAACCCATCACAGGGAGAAAGACACCATGCGCACCATCCTCATCGGCCTGCTGCTGTGCTGCAGCGGCCTGGCCAACGCCGCCATACAAACCCGCGAAATGCCCTATACCGGCGCCGATGGCACCCAGCTGATCGGCTACTTCGCCTGGGACGATGCCATCACCGGCAAACGTCCCGGGGTGATCGTGGTGCACGAATGGTGGGGCCTCAACGACTACGCCAAACGCCGCGCCCGTGATCTCGCGGCCCTCGGCTACAGCGCCCTGGCCATCGACATGTACGGCGACGGCAAGCACACCGAGCACCCCAAGGACGCCATGGCCTTCATGAACGCTGCCCTGGCCAACAGCGCCGTGGCCAAGGCGCGCTTCGAGACCGGCCTGGAGCTGCTCAAGGCGCAGCCGCAAACCGATGCCAGCCGCCTGGCGGCAATCGGCTACTGCTTTGGCGGCAAGGTGGTGCTGGACATGGCGCGCCAGGGCGTACCACTGGCCGCCGTGGTGAGTTTCCACGGCGCCCTGGTCACCGCCACTCCCGCAACACCGGGCAGCGTCAAGGCCAAGGTGTTGGTCGAGCACGGTGCTGCCGACAGCATGGTCACGCCGCAGCAGGTCGCCGACTTCAAGCAGGAGTTCGACAAGGCTGGCGTCGACTACCGCTTCGTCTCCCTGCCCGGCGCCAAGCACAGTTTCAGCAACCCCGGCGCCGATGCGCACCAGGGCCACGGCCTGGACGTCGGCTACCAGAAGGAGGCGGACGAACGCTCCTGGGCGGACATGCAGGCGCTGTTCAAACAGGTTTTCGCCGACTAAATCGCGGGCAAAAAAACGGGAGCCCTCGGGCTCCCGTACTCAATCAGCAGAGTAAAGCCACGCCTGCGTACAGGCTGACTAACCTCACCAGCACACCCAAAGATGCGCATGCCTCGAGTCTGCCAAAAAAACCGGCGGCGCTTTGTAGTGCAAAGGTGTCGCTGTGCAACGAAATGTAAACCGCACTACCCGCTGGCTCCCCCGTTTCCCGCGAGGCAGAATGCCGGCCATGACCTCTGCCCCTCTGCCCCCCTTCTGCACCCTGCTGCCGCCCACATGGCCGGCACCGCTGAGCGTGCCGGGTGCGCAACTGGTGCGCGCCACCTTCGATGCGAGTCTGTTGTGCGACACGGACTTTGGTGCCTGCGCTGTCGAGCCGGTGCGCGGCGTGGCCAAGCGCCAGAGCGAATACCTCGCCGGCCGCCTGTGTGCACGCGAGGCGCTGCACCGGCTCAGCGGCCAGGCCAGCGTGCCGGGGCGTGGTGAAGACGGCGCGCCAGTCTGGCCAGCCGGTTGCGTCGGCTCGATCACCCACGGCGCCGGCCAGGCCGCCGCGCTGGTGGCCCGGCGTGCGGACTGGCAAGCCATCGGCCTGGATCTGGAGCAGCAACTGAGCGCCACCCGCGCCGCCAAACTGGCCGGGGAAATCCTTACCCCAGACGAGTTGCAGCGCGCCGCCGGGCTCGACCCACAGGCTTACGCCCGGCGGGTCACGCTGACCTTTTCGCTCAAGGAAAGCCTGTTCAAGGCGCTCTATCCGCTGGTACTCACGCGCTTCTACTTTCAGGACGCCGAGCTGCTCGACTGTCGCGAAGACGGCCAGGCCGAGCTGCGCCTGCTGATCGACCTGAACAGCGACTGGCGCGCCGGCACTCGCCTGAGTGGCCAGTACGCCGAGACCGAGGGCTTTCTCCTCAGCCTGGTCGCCGTGGCGGCGTGAGCGGCGCTAGACGAACGCCTGTTCGCCAAACCCGCGCGGCAATCGCTGCGGCCCCGGCAGGCTGCTGAGCCGCTCTTCCCAGGACGTACGCCAGTCGTTGACAGCGCGCTCGCTCTTGGCTTTGCGGGCGGCCCGTCGCGCTGCATTGCGTGCGTTGCGCCGGGCCTCCTTGAATACTTCGGTATTGCGGCAGTTGCGGCACTTCACCCGTGCCAGTTCAGACGTGGAAGGAAGCTTGTCGCCATGCGAACCACACGCGAGGTGGCCGGCGATCTTGTAGTGAGTGACCATGGGTATCTCCTGCTGATGGGCGACCTGGCCGAGACGGACAGGTCCGAGTCCCTACAGAAGGTCAGACCGCCAGCCGTTGCAGCGGGTTCGACCTGAATTCCCATCACCCTGGCGCAACACCGCAAACGCCGCGCTCGCCCTGCGGAGTGCGCGGCGCCGTGGAGCAGTGTTGAACTACGCCAGTTCGCTGCGCAGCTGGCGCGCCGCCGCCACCATGTTGACCAGCGCCGCCTCGGTCTCCGGCCAGGCACGGGTCTTCAGGCCGCAATCCGGGTTGACCCACAGCCGCTCGGCCGGCACGCGCTGCGCCGCCTTGCGCATCAGGCGCACCATCTCGCCGGTGTCCGGCACGCGCGGCGAGTGGATGTCATACACGCCCGGGCCGATCTCGTTGGGGTACTCGAAGGCCTCGAAGGCATCCAGCAGTTCCATGTCCGAACGCGACGTCTCGATGGTGATCACGTCGGCATCCATCGCCGCGATGGACTCGATCACGTCGTTGAACTCGCTGTAGCACATGTGCGTGTGGATCTGCGTTTCATCACGCACGCCACTGGCACACAGGCGGAAGGCTTCGCTGGCCCAGTCCAGGTAGCCCTGCCACTGTGCCTTGCGCAGCGGCAGGCCTTCGCGGAACGCGGCTTCGTCGATCTGGATGACCCGGATGCCGGCGGCCTCCAGGTCGACCACTTCGTCGCGAATCGCCAGAGCCAACTGCCGCGCCTGCTGCTCGCGGGAAATGTCGTCACGCGGGAACGACCACATCAGCATGGTCACCGGGCCGGTCAGCATGCCCTTCATCACCTTGTCGGTGAGGGTCTGCGCGTAGCCGATCCAGGAAACTGTCATCGCCTGCGGGCGGCTCAGGTCGCCATAGATCACCGCCGGTTTGACGCAGCGCGAACCGTAGCTCTGCACCCAGCCGAAACGGGTGAAGGCGTAGCCGTCGAGCTGCTCGGCGAAGTATTCGACCATGTCGTTGCGCTCGGCCTCGCCGTGCACCAGCACGTCCAGGCCCAGGCGCTCCTGAATCTCCACCGCATGGCGGATTTCGCTGTGCATGGCCTCGGTGTACTCGGCGCGGGACAGCTTGCCCTGCTTGAACGACTGGCGTGCCAGGCGGATCGCAGCCGTCTGCGGGAACGAGCCGATGGTGGTAGTCGGGAATGCCGGCAGCTTGAGGTGCGCACGCTGCAGTTCGATGCGCGTGGCGAAGACCGACTGGCGCTGGCTGTCGGCCGCGTTGACCGCCGCCAGACGTGCCTGCACCGCCGGCTTGTGGATACGCGGCGACTGCGCCCGGCTGGCCTGCACGGCATTGCTGTGCGCCAGCGCAGCGTGGACCTGGGCGTCCTGAGGATCGTTCAGGGCCGCCACCAGCGTCGCAACCTCAGCGCACTTCTGCACGGCGAAGGCCAGCCAGCTATGCAGTTCGGCGTCCAGTTGATCTTCGCGTTCGAGGTCGACCGGGCTGTGCAGCAGCGAGCAACTCGGCGCCACCCACAGGCGGCTGCCAAGGCGCTCCTGGGCTTGCTGCAGCAGCTCCAGGGCCTGCTGCAGATCGGTGCGCCAGACATTGCGCCCGTTGACCACGCCCAGCGACAGCACCTTGTAGGCTGGCAGGCGATCGAGGATCGCCGGGAACTGCTCCGGTGCACGCACCAGGTCGATATGCAGGCCATCCACCGGCAGGCCGGCGGCCAGGCCGAGATTGTCTTCCAGACCGGCAAAATAGGTGGCGATCAGCTTCTTGCCGGGCTCGCGCTGGAGAATGTTGTAGGCGCGCTCGAAAGCGTTCTTCCAGGCCTGGGGCAGGTCGAGGCCGAGAATCGGCTCGTCGATCTGCACCCACTCCACACCTTGCGCGGCCAGGCGCTGGAGGATTTCGCCGTAGACCGGCAGCAGGTTGTCCAGCAGGCCCAGGCGGTCGAAATCATCGCCCTTGGCCTTGCCCAGCCACAGGTAGGTCAGCGGGCCGATCAGCACCGGCTTGACGCTGTGGCCAAGTGCGCGGGCTTCGTCGACCTCTTCGAACAGCTGTTCCCAGCTCAGCTGGAACTGCTGGTCGGCGCTGAACTCCGGCACCAGGTAGTGGTAGTTGGTATCGAACCACTTGGTCAGCTCCTGGGCGAAAGCAGGTTGCGCATGAGCACCGCCACAGCAGCCGGCACTGCCGTGGCTGCCCACGGCGCCACGCGCCATGGCGAACAGGGTATCGAGGGTCGGTTTGCCGCCGTGCGGGCGAAAGCGCTCGGGGATCACCCCGAAGGCTAGCGAGTGGCCGAGCACCTGGTCGTACCAGGCGAAATCACCCACCGGCAGCAACTCGATGCCGGCCTCTTTCTGCAGTTGCCAGTGGCGGGCGCGCAGCTCGCGGCCAACGGCGCGCAGGCCGGCTTCATCCAGCTCGCCCTTCCAGTGGGCTTCGAGGGCTTTCTTCAGTTCGCGATCGCGACCGATGCGGGGAAAGCCGAGGTTGTGGGCCAATGCCATGAGTCTGTCTCCTTGTTCGTCGATGGCGCCATTCTCGACAGCCGACCACACATGAGACAAACTCAACATATTCTCGACGAACTACAGTTTCACTCATGTTCACCGTAGGGTGGATAACGCTCCGCTTATCCACCTCCGGACCGCACAGCTCAATGGGCGGATGAACAGAGCGTCATCCACCCTGCATAACGAGGCCGCCATGCTCGAAATCCGCCACCTGAAGACCCTGCATGCCCTGCGCGAGGCGGACAGCCTGGTGGAAGCGGCCGAGCGCCTGCACCTGACCCAGTCCGCGCTGTCGCACCAGTTCAAGGAGCTGGAAAGCCAGCTCGGGCTGTCCCTGTTCATTCGCAAGACCAAGCCCGTGCGCTTCACCAGTGCCGGCCTGCGCCTGCTGCAACTGGCCGACAGCCTACTGCCGCAACTGCGCAGCGCCGAGCGGGATCTGGCGCGCCTGGCCGGCGGCACCGCCGGGCGCCTGCACATGGCCATCGAGTGCCACAGTTGCTTCCAGTGGCTGATGCCGACCATCGACCAGTTCCGCGATGCCTGGCCGGAAGTCGAGCTGGACCTGGCCTCGGGCTTCTCCTTCGCCCCGTTGCCGGCGCTGGCCCGTGGCGATCTCGACCTGGTGGTGACGTCCGACCCAGTGGAGCTGGCCGGCATCACCTACGTGCCGCTGTTCACCTACGAGGCGCAACTGGCCGTGGCCAACCAGCATGCGCTGGCGAGCAAGCCCTACATCGTCGCGGAAGACCTGGCCACGGAAACCCTGATCACCTACCCGGTGGAGCGCGACCGCCTGGATATCTTCACCCGCTTCCTTGAGCCGGCCGACGTGGAGCCGGCGCAGGTACGTACCTCGGAGCTGACGGTGATGATGATGCAGCTGGTGGCCAGCGGCCGCGGCGTGTGCGGCCTGCCAAACTGGGCGCTGCACGAGTACAGCTCGCGCGGCTATGTCACGGCCAAACGCCTGGGGGAAAAGAGCCTGTATGCCACGCTGTATGCGGGCATCCGCGCCGACATGCTGGACGCGCCGTTCATGCGCGATTTCCTGCTGACGGCCAAGGACACCTCGTTCGCCACCCTCGAAGGGGTCAGCGCGGCGCGCTGAGCAGACCAACCACGTTCTGTAGGAGCCCGCCCTGGCGATCGCCAGCAAGCGGTCTCCTACAGGCGTGACGCTGATGCCCCCAGCCAGGGGCCTGCCTCTTCAGTTCTCGCTGCAACCACCGCCCTGCACCAGGTACTTCAGGCGATGCACTGTGCCCTGGTGATCCTCGTAGGTCATGGTCGCCGGCACCACGCCGCACTCATGGGAAACGTCGCTGACGGCGATCACGTGGGCGACATCCAGATCCATCCCGTACCGGTACTGCTCGGACTGCACATGCTCGGCACTGGCGGTTTCCTCGGGAGCCGCCGCGAAGGCGAACGAAGACAGGCCAGCCAGAGCCAGCAGAGCTAGGGTTTTCATCGATTAACCTCAAAGGCGTAGGAAATAGGCAGCGCCGGAAGGTACGTGGACGTTCTCGAGATTGCTCTTCAAGAGCCCGCGTGGCGCGCTGCGGTGGCCATTTTAGGAAGGCGACCCAAGCTGATACAGGTGCACCCAGCTGAAGAACTGTTGCGCACCGCACAACAATCAGCGAAGCGGTTGGAGCCTTTCACGAGAATGACGGCCTGAGAGAAGCCGCACCTCAGCTTCGCCCATGCACCGCAAGCAAGCGTCTAACGACGCCGATCCAGCAGGTTGACCACCAGCCGATCCAGCCAGCCCCACAAGCGCTGGTAGAAACGCTTGAGCAGCGGCCGCCGCTGCCAGTCTTCGAGGGTGATTTCGCGACTCTCGGCAAAGTCGGCGGTAAAGCAATCGGCTGTCGAGCGGGTCAGTTGCGGATCGAAGGCTTCCAGATTGGCGTCGAGGTTGAAGCGCAGGTTCCAGTGATCGAAGTTGCACGAGCCGATGCTCACCCAGTCGTCCACCAGCACCATCTTCAGGTGCAGGAAGCGCGGCTGATACTCGAAGATTCGCACCCCCGCGCGCAGCAGCTTGGGGTAGTAGCGCTGGCCGGCGAAACGCACTGCCGCGTTGTCGGTGTTGCGCCCGGTCAGCAGCAGGCGCACGTCCACGCCACGGCTGGCTGCCCTGGCCAGGAATCGCCGAACCTTGCGGCTGGGCAGGAAGTACGGCGTGGCCAGCCACACCCGCTGCTTGGCATGCAGCACGCTGCGCAGCAGCGACTGCACGATATCCAGATGCTGGCTGGTGTTGGCATAGGCCACGCGGCCCATGCCATGTCCCATCGCCGGGCTGGGCGGCAGGTGATCCAGCCCGCCACGCTGCAGGGGCCACCAGGGCATCATGCCGATGCCACTGGGCGGCCACTGGTGATCGAAGATAATCCGCCAGTGCGCCACCAGCGGCCCCTCGATGCGCACCATCACTTCATGCCAGTCGCTCTGTTCCTCCAGCGGGTCCCAGAAGGCATCGGTGGCGCCGGTGCCGCCGACGAAGGCGCAGCGCTCGTCGACCACCAGGATCTTGCGGTGATCGCGAAAGAAGTTGCTCACCCCATGGCCCAGACGCAAGGGATTGTAGAAGCGCAGCTGCGCCCCGGCATCGGTCAGTTGCAGGCGGGTTCCCGGGCTCAGGCCACGGCAGCCGAAATCATCGAACAGGCAGCAGACGTCTACCCCACGCCGCGCCGCCGCACACAGCGCGGCCACCAGCGCCGTACTGCAGCGGCCATCCTCGGCCAGGTACAACTCCAGGGCCACGCGCTGCTCGGCCTGGTCGATGGCCGCCAGCATGGCGGGAAAGAACTGCGGGCCATCGACCAGCAGCTCGAAGCGATTACCGGACTTCCAGGGGAAGATCGCTCCGCTCATCGAACGGTGAAGATCAGCACGGCACCCACCGGTACCGACAGGCTGATGGAGGACAACCGGGCCGCCTTGCGCAGGGCCTCGACACCGGTTTCCAGGCCGAAGTCGCCGGCATTCAGCACCAGCGGCGCCAGGGTTACCACCTGGAAGCGCTGATCATCCAGGCGAGTGGCCAGCAACTCGGCCATGTAGCCGTGTTTGCGTCCGTGAATCTCCACCTGGATCGGCAGGCTCAGCTCGAGCTGGGCGCCAGGCGCGAGGTCGGTGATCACCCCCAGGTTGAGCTGCGCCATGACCTGCGCATCGGCGAACTTCGTCACCTCGAACAGCAAGCTGCGCAGACGCTCGTCGCGCACCGGAATACCGGTGCTGACCGACTCCAGCTCGATGCGCAGGCGCGCCGCGCCGTTGTCCTCGACCTTGCCGTGCAGGGTGAGGAAGCGGTGCACTTCGGATAAATTGCCCGCCTTGGTGGAGATGAACGACAGTCGCGAGGACTCGTTGTCCAGATACCAGCCGGCCTGTGCCGGCAGGGCCAGGCAGGCCGCGAGGAGGAAGGTATAGCGCTTGAACATGGGTGCTCTTGATCCGGCTGTGTCAGCGCAACGATAGCGGCCCGGGCCGGCAATGCAAAGCCTGGCGCGCCCCTGCGGGGCGGGTACAACCCGAGTCGTCGGCTCTCGCCCGCCCTGGCTGGAAACAAAAAAGGCGCCCGAAGGCGCCTTTTGTTCAGCTCACACCGATCAGTGGAACGGGAAGATGTAGTTCATCCACGCCGCCATGCGCAGAAGGATCTTGCGCATGATTGCCACATGGTGGAAGTGCTGGCTGTACAGCGCTGCCTGGCCGTAGGCACCGCCAGGCATCAGCTTGCTGTACTCGGCGAATGCCGGGTCGGTGATCTCGATCAGCACCGGTACCCGTCCAGCTGGCGGCGAACCGGTGTAGCTGATCAGCGTACCGGACGGTTGTACCTGCCCTTCGCCGATCACCCCGATCACCTGTTTCACCTTGCCAGTGAAGACCTGCCCGGGAATGCCGTCGAAGGCCACTTCCGCCTCGTCACCCACGGTCAGGCGCAACTGGCTGTTCTGGCGCATCCAGGCGGTGAAGTAGTAACCCTCGTCGGGCACGAAGACCATCGATGGACGCAGCGGCATCCGGGTTGCCATCATCCCTGCACGCAGCGACACATGGGCGACGAAGCCCTTGCTCGGCGCACGCACCACCGTGTGGTCCAGGTTGTACTGGGCAATATTCAGTTGCGCCTGCAGGTCATCGACCCGTGCGATGGTGATATCCAGATCGCGGCGGTTGCCGACATTGCGCTTGAACAATTCGCCGGCACGGTACTGGTCGGCCCTGGCCGAGACCAGCTGCGCCTTGATCGACTTGACCTTGTTCTCGAACGGCGTCGGGTCGATGCGGAACAGCACATCACCTTTTTCCAGCGTCTGGTTGCCTCGTACCGGCACGTCGATCACCTGGCCGGTAACCACCGGGATCACCGGCACCGACACGAAGTACGAACGCGCCACCTCGGAGTACGGGTGGTTGTAGTTCATCAGGAAGATCAGTGCGCCAATCAGCACGATGCCGCCCAGCGCGGCGGTCGGTACCGTCCACTTGTTTAGCGGGATACGGAAGATCTTGAAGATCGCGATACAGATGGCGGTGTAGGTCAGAATCAGTAGCAGATCCATGGCTTATTCCCCCTCGCCGGCTGGTGGCGTCGCACTAGGCGCCGCAGGCGGTACCGGAGCAGGGGCGACAACCGCTGCAGG
Organism: Pseudomonas sp.; assembly: GCA_037994305.1. Lineage (GTDB taxonomy): Bacteria > Pseudomonadota > Gammaproteobacteria > Pseudomonadales > Pseudomonadaceae > Aquipseudomonas. The sequence goes on from JBBNAI010000145.1 coordinate 12,692, forward strand.
CGCTACGTCGGCAGCCCTGCCCTGTTCAGTTTCCAATTGCTCGACGCGGTGCTGCAGCGCGCTGACCTGCTGTTCCAGGTGCAACACATGACTCTGCGGTGACTTGCCATCGCCAAAGCCCCAGCCACGATCCTCGCGGTACAACATGGCCCATATCCACAAGAACGGCCACAGCGCATGCAGGGTGAACAGACTGACCCAGCCAGTGGCATGGATCGCATCCTGGTGCGGATGATTGCGGTGTACGGCGATCTCGTAGGGAATGTCATGCAGGGCGATGATTCCGTAGAACAGCACGATGCCTACGAATATCAGTACACCCAACGCGAAGTAATCGAGCATTGAGGGTTCTCTCTAGTTTTCATCCATGGAAACACGGCGCCCGACTACCTGACTCTGGGCCGCTGTGCACAGCCGTTGCAGGGTATATCGCAAGTCCTGAGTATTGCCACTACTGCCTAACGCCAGCCTTGCCGTGCAGCGGCGTTCGCGCGAACGCCACTGCACCTAATGCTTACGGCAACGGGTCAGCATGCGGCTGCAACTGGCAGCCTTCGCGCGGGCTGATCCAGGCGGCGGTCTGGCTGCTGCCCAGGCCACGAGCGGTCACGCGCTTGTGCGCCTCGTCGTCGAGGAAGTCGCTGAGCGGCACATATTGCTTCACATAGCCCATGCAGTAATCAGCCGGAGCACCAGCGACATAACGGCACGAGCAGTACTCCTTGGCCGAATAGGCGCCAACGATGCCGGGGAAAGCAGCCAGGTGCACCCGATTGCTCCAGGCCAGCAGAGCCAGGCCAAGCAGCAACAGGAGAAAGGCGGAGAGGAAAGGACGGCGCTTGATCATGGCTGTTCTCCGGCGAAGGCGGCCAGGGCCCGTTTGAGCAGTTCGTTGTGGCTGTAGCTACCGTCGCGGTCATCGGCGTAGCGCACGATCACCAGGTTCTGCTGCGGCAGTACATAGAGCCCCTGGCCCCAATGGCCGAGGGCGGCGAAGGTGGTTTCCGGGGCATCCGGCCAGGGCTTGCTGGCCTGCTCCAGAGCCCGGTTGAGCCACCACTGCCCACCGGGAATCGCTTCGCCCGGCTTCTGCGGGTTCGGCTGGTAGTTGGCGAACGGCGTACGGTTGAACGCCACCCAGGCGGCCGGCACCACCTGACGCTCACCCCAGCGCCCGTCGTGCTGCATCATCAGGCCGACGCGGGCCAGGTCGCGAGCGCTCAGGTAGGCATAGGACGAGGCGACAAAGGTGCCGCTGGCATCACGCTCCCATACGGCGGACTTGATTCCCAGCGGCTCGAACAGCGCAGTCCAGGGGTAGTCGCGGTAGGTCGGCTCACCGAGGATCTGCTTGAGGCTGGCCGACAGCACGTTGCTGTCGCCGCTGGAATAGCGGAAGCGCGTGCCGGGCAATGCATCGAGCTGATGGCCGGCCGCAAAGGCCGCCATGTCCGTGCGACCACGGGTGTAGAGCATGGCCACCACCGAGGATTTGAGCGGCGCGTATTCGTAGTCTTCCTGCCAGTTGAGGCCCGAGGCCCAGTTGAACAGGTGGCCCATCTTCACCGCCGGATGCGGGGCGAATGGCGGGTAGTGCTTGGCCACCGGGTCGTCGAGCTGGAAGCGCCCTTCGCCATAGGCGACGCCGAGCACGCTGGCGAACAGGCTCTTGCTGATCGACCAGGTCAGGTGCGGCGTCTGCGCGTTGTTCGGCCCGGCATAGCGCTCGTAGACCACCTCGCCGTCCTTGATCACCAGCAACGCGTCGGTACGGATGCCCTTGCGCGTGGCGTCATCGCGGGCGGGAAAGGCGTAGGCCTCCAGCGCTTCGATCGCCGCGCTGGGCGCCGCGGTGCGGGTAGTCCAGTCGGCGGCGGGCCAGGTTTCGGCCAGCGCCTGGCTGGCAGCGAGGCAGCACAGGCCGGTCAGGCTCAGGCGGCGCAATAGGGCAAGCGACATCGGGCATTCTCACGGCAGCGGAAAGGCCCGACCCTAGCACGCCGCCGGTGACCGGCAACATGTCCAAAGCGGACGAAAACCGGACTGTTTGGCCCAATTCGGCAGACGCCCGCCCCGCTCAATCGGGCAGGCGATAGTCCTGCTGGGTCATCAGGTCGAGGCCGCACTCGAGGTGCTCGATCCAGTCGAGGAAGGCGTTGATCATCGCCGCCCCGACAAAGGGCCGGCCGTGCTGCGGCACGATCATCGCCACATCCATCTCGCGCACCATCTGCGCCCAGAAGCGGCAGGCCTTGTTGCTGGCCATGTAGCGGCGGTGGAAGCCGGCCATGTTGGGGATGTGGTTGACGAAGTCGAGCACCGGATTGGCGTCGTCCACCAGCGAAGCGCCCATATCGCCGGAGAAGAGGATCTTGCTCACCGGGTCGTACAGCTGGAAGTTGCCCACCGAATGGAGGAAGTGCGCCGGCACCGCCTTCAGCTGGCACTGGCCCAGGGAGAAGCTCTGCCCACGATCAGGCAGGGCAATGATGCGGTCGTAGGTGCAGATACCGTGGCTCAGGGCCAGGTAGTTGGCCGTCAGGTGCGGCAGGAAGCGCGCCCACAGCTTGGAGCAGATCACCCGCGCCCGGGTGTGCAGCAGCCACTTGTCCAGCGAAGCGATGATGTCCGGGTCCTGGTGCGAGGCGAAGATGTAGGTCAGCGCCTGCACCGGGATGTACTTGGACAGCTCCAGCGACAGCGGTGTGTAGGTCAGGTCGCCACCGGGGTCGAGCAGCAGGTACTGCTCGTTGTCGGTGATCAGGAACTGGTTGGATTGCACTCCCTCGCCGCTGACCAGGTCATCGAACATCAGGCATTGGTGGCTGCCGTTATCAAACAGCACGATGGGCTCGCGGCGCATGGAAACCTCACTGGAAAAACGCGAGGCGACCATAACCGCAGCCCGTTACAGCCTCACTGACCTGGATCAAGGCACGCGACTAAAAGCCCAGCCTGCGCTCACGACTTGCGCAACATGCTGGCCAGCACGCCGTCCCGCCGGATCAGGCCATGGAACAAGCCGGCGGCCAGGTGCAGCAGAACGCAGGCGAACAGCACATAGGCCAGATAGCCATGAGCCCCGCGCAGCAGGGCATAGAGATCGGCATCCTGCGGGGCGATGGCAGGCAGCAGCCAACTGCCCAGCCGCAGCGGATACCCGGCCGCGCCCTGCATCGCCCAGCCCAGCAGCGGCAAGGTCAGCATCAGCAGGTACAGCAATACATGGGACAGCTGCGCCATACGCTGCTGCCAGCCCGGCATATCCGCCGGCAAGGCAGGAATCGGCTGGCGCAGGCGCACGATGATGCGCAGCATCAGCAAGCCCAGCAAAAGCAGGCCCAGGGGTTTGTGCAGCGCGACCAGTTGCGGCTGCCAGGGCGACAGGCTGCTGACCATGCCCACACCGATAAACAGCATGGCCAGGATCAGCAGCGCCATCAGCCAGTGCAGCAGGCGCGCCAGGGGGCTGAATGAGGTCACGACAGGCTTCATGGCTTGGCTCCGGCAGTGGCTACAGGCGTGCCTTCGCGGGTACGCCGGCGGTAGGACTCGGCATAGGCAGCGGAGCGCGCCAGCAGGATCGGATCGGCCGACGGCTGGATGCCATCGGGCAGGATCAGCGGGTCGAAATTCAGCGCATGACACTCGCCCTCAAGCTGCCCCCTCGCCTGCTCGATCACCAGGGTGCCGGCGTCGATCTGGCGACGGCTCGCCGGCCATTGCCGGGTCGCGTCGTCCACCGCATCTCCTGCTTCGGCCAGGGTCAGCAACAAATGCCAGCGCACTGCTCCCGTCCCCAGCCGCGCCAACAGCTCATGCTGCAGGGCATCGGCATCGCTGGGCTGCTGCGCCAGAGCCACCGGCGCCAGCTCCGGCACCATCGACCAGCGCACCGCCTGGCGGCTGCCATCGGCCTGCACCAGGTAGAACGCATTGATGCTGTTGAACGTGCTGCTGGCGAAACTGCTGCTCGGTTTGTAGCCCTGCGCCCACTGGCGGAACTCGGCACTCTGCGGATGCGCGGCGAAGAAGGCCTGCATACGCGCCGGGTCCGGCTTGCCGGTCGCCGGGTCGGGCTGCATGGCCTGCACCTGCTGGAAGAATTCCTCGGGCGTGCCCACCGCCAGCACCGGCGGCGTATTCATCGCCGTGCGCCACTGCTGCCCATCGGCCTGCTGGAACAACAGCGCCATGCTGCGCACCGGCACACTGGTGTCGGCGGCGTGCGGGTTGCTGCCGCCAATCGATAGACGACCGCTGACCGGTACCCGCCCCGGTGCAAAAACCAGCGCCTGGGACAGACTGGCTGCCGCACCGTTGCTGTCGAAATAGCCACTGATGCACAGACCCTTGGCGTGGGCACGGCGATAGCCGGGATAAACCCCGGCATTGGCCTCGAAGGTGTCGATGAAGCGCTGCGGCGACAGGCGCTGCGGGTCGATCCAGCCCGCCACATAGGCGAAGCTGCCCGCCAGCACCGCCACGCCCAGGGCAATCAGCGACAAGCGCCCGAGCTGGCGTGGCCAGGGCATAGATGGTTCACTCATGAACAGGCTCCAGGGCCTTGCGGCCGGGTAAATGAGCCAGTGGGACGCAGCAGCCACGGGTTTATTCCCACGCCTGGGGAATAAACTTCACGCCCCGGCGTCTCTCCCGCATAACCGCCTGCGCGCAGGCCCGCACACCACCCGCCCCGAGAGCCCGATGATCGACGATGCCGAACTGCGCGAACTGCTGCCGCGCCTGCGCCGCTTCGCCCTGTGGCTGACCCGCGAGCCGGCCAGTGCCGACGACCTGGTGCAGGGCACGCTGGAACGCGCCCTGTCACGCTGGCGCAGCAAGCGCCCGGAAGGCGACCTGCGCGCCTGGCTGTTCAGCATCCTCTACCGCCAGTTTCTCGATGGCCAACGCCGGGCCAAACGCCATGCGCGACTGCTCAGCCTGTTCGGCCGCGAAGAAGAGCCGCACAGCTCCTCGCTGGATGACATCGCCATCGCCCACTCGACCCTGGCCGCCTTCGCCCAGCTGCCGACCGAACAGCGCGCCCTGCTGTTGCTGGTCAGCGTCGAAGGCTTGAGCTACCAGGAAGCCGCCAACAGCCTGGATAACCCCATCGGCACGGTGATGTCGCGCCTGTCGCGGGCGCGCAAGGCCCTGCGCGCCCTGAGCGAAGGCGAAAGCCCACAGCCCCCTCTGCGGAGACTCAAATGAATCCCTTCCAGCCCAGCGAAGACGACCTGCACGCCTACCTCGACGGTCGCCTCGACGCCGCCCAGCGGCAAGCCGTGGACAGCTACCTGGCGGCCAACCCGGAAGTGGCTGCGCAAGTGGCCGGTTGGCGCCGCGATGCGCAGAACCTGCGCGCCGCGCTGGCCAACCTGCAACTGACGGGCAGCAATCCGCAGCTCGACCCCGCCGCCATTCGCCGCCGCCAGCGCACCCGCATCCAGCGCCGGCTGGCCACCGCCGCGGCGCTGGTGGTGGCGCTGGGGATCGGCGGCACGGGCGGCTGGCAGGCGCGCAACCAGACCCTATTGGCAGCCAATCCACCGATGCAGGATGCCCTGGAAGCGCACCGCCTGTTCGCCCTCGACCAGGCCAGCGCGGTGGATGTAAAAGCCAGCGAACCGGCGGCCCTGCAGAGCTGGCTGGATCAGCGTTTCAGCCATGCCTCGCGACTGCCCGACCTCAGCGCCTATGGCCTGCACCCGGTGGGCGGACGCCTGCTGACCACCGAGCAGGGCCCGGCAGCCTGGCTGCTGTTCGAGGATGATCAGGGCCAGCGCATCAGCCTGTACCTGCGCGCGCCCGGTGCGCTGTATGCCGACATGCCGGCGGGCGAGCGCCAGGATGGCGAGTTGCAGGCCCGCTACTGGTCGCGCGCCGGCTACAACTACGCGCTGGTCAGCCGAAGCGACGACCCCCGCAGCGCGCCCTTGCAGCAGGCCTTGCGCCTGTAGGCATCGAGCTGAGCGGCCTGAGCGCCCCCCCTAAAGCTGTAACGACGCCTGCGCCTTCTCCAGGCGCTTCTCGCGGGCTGTGCGGGCGATTTCCAGCAGCCCACCGTCACGCCGCCACAGGGCAGACCATTCGGCCGGGCCGCTGGCGAAGGCTGCATCGAGGTCGACGCGCAAGGCCTTGAACTGGGCGAACAGCCCGGCCAGCAGCAGATGGCTGCTCGCCGCGCTCGGGCACAGGCGGGCAACTTCCGCACAGGCCGCCAGCAGGCCGAGCAGGCGCAGCTGCACGTCCTGCGGCCACTCACAGTCCTGGCCCACGCCATACAGCCAGGCGCACAGCGCCGCCAGCACGTGGAGGTCTTCGATGCTGCGGAAGGGTTTGGCGTAGGCATCCCAGCCATCGCCCGGCAAACGCTCGCAGTGAGCGTTGTCCAGGTGCAGGCGACCGTGGCTGATGTCCGGCATCAATGGCAAAGCGGGCAGTTGTTCGATGCGCACGCCGGGGTCGCCATTGCGCACCACGCCCATGGCCAGGCGTGGCGACGCACCGTCCTCTTCTTCGCGGGCGACCACCAGCAGCCAGTCGGCGGCTTCGGCGGCGGTGACGAAATCCTTGCGCCCGGACAGGTGCAGGCCCGTCAGGCGCGTGGCCATGTCGGCCGGGCGCGTGCTGCGATTCTCGGTCACGCACAGCGCCCCCAGCGAACGCGGCGCGGCCGGCCACAAGGCGCGCAAGGCGCCCTGGTAGCCGGCAAGAAATGCCAGCCCCGGCGTCGCTGCCAGCCGCCCGCCGAGCACCGCCAGGGACAACGGCGTGGCTTCACCGACCCGCTCCAGCAGCGCGCTGTACCAGCTTTCCAGATCGCTGGCGGGGAGACGGTCACGGGTGTGCAGCAGGGTTTGCCACGGCATGGGGAATTCCTCGTTGGATGTTCGAGCCAGCGCCTGCGGTGTCGATGCACAGCAGACCCTGGAGGGTGTCATACAAGCATCACCGAACATTCACGGAGGTGACACCGGGTGTTTCTAGTCTGAGCTTGCCCAACAAAGTCGACCGGCCGCAACCCATCGCAGGCTGGCTTATGGAGGCTAATCGATGACCCAGATCGCCCGTACCCGCGACACCACCACCGAACGCCGCCTGCAAGCCGAACGCCTGATCGGTGCCAGCGCCTTGCAGGAAGCCCAGGCGCTACGCTTTGCCGTATTCAGCCGTGAGTTCGACGCCAAGCTCAAGGGCGCCGAACTGGGCCTGGACATGGATGACTACGACCTGCACTGCCAGCACATCGGCGTGCGTGACCTGAACAGCGGCCGCCTGGTCGCCACCACGCGCCTGCTCGATCATCGCGCCGCCGCCACCCTGGGGCGCTTCTACAGCGAGGAAGAGTTCAGCCTGCACGGCCTGGCTCATCTCGAAGGCCCGGTGCTGGAAATCGGCCGTACCTGCGTCGACCCGGCCTACCGCAACGGCGGCACCATCGCCGTGCTGTGGAGCGAACTGGCCGAAGTGCTCAACGAAGGCGGCTACCGCTACCTGATGGGTTGCGCCAGCATCCCGATGCAGGACGGCGGCATCCAGGCCCAGGCGATCATGCAGCGCCTGCGCGAACGCTACCTGTGCACCGAGCACCTGCGCGCCGAGCCCAAGCACCCGCTGCCGACGCTGGACGTGCCAGGCAATGTCATCGCCGAGATGCCACCACTGCTCAAGGCTTACATGCGCCTGGGCGCCAAGGTGTGCGGCGAGCCGTGCTGGGACCAGGACTTCCAGGTCGCCGACGTGTTCATCCTGCTCAAGCGCGACGAGCTGTGCCCGCGCTACGCCCGCCACTTCAAGGCCGCGGTTTGAGCCCTACCGGAAGTCGTCCGTGAAGAAACTGCGCCTCTATCTGCGCCTCGCCCGCCTGGCCGCCGTGTTGCTGCTGGGCATGTGCCTGGCGAGCGGCGTCGCCCTGGCCGAACGCCTGCGTCGTCATGACCTGATGAACCTGCGCCAGCGCCTGACCTGCTGGTACCTGCGCCGCCTCAGCCGCGCCCTGCCCTTCGACGTCGAGGTACAGGGTGAGCTGCCACGCGAGCCGATGCTGTGGGTCAGCAACCATGTATCGTGGACCGATATCCCGCTGCTCGGCCAGCTGCTGCCGCTGTCGTTCCTGTCCAAGGCCGAGGTACGTGCCTGGCCGCTGGCCGGCTGGCTGGCAGTACAGGCCGGCACGCTGTTTATCCGCAGAGGCTCGGGTGACAGCAACCTGCTGGCGCGCCAACTGCATCGCCACCTGACCGCCAACCGCCACCTGCTGATCTTCCCCGAAGGCACCACCACCGACGGCCAGCAGGTACGCACCTTTCACGGGCGCCTGCTGACCAGCGCCATCGAGGCCTATGTGCCGGTGCAGCCGGTGGCGATCCGTTACCTGCGTGAGGGTGCCGCCGACCCGATTGCGCCCTTTATCGGCGACGACGACCTGCTCTCGCACCTGCTGCGCCTGTTCGCTGCCGAGCGCGCCACGGTGCAGATCCAGCTACTCGCCCCCATCGCCAGCCTCGGCCTGGAGCGCAACGCCCTGGCCCGCCAGGCGCAGCGCGCGGTGCAGGTGGCGTTGTTCGGCGAGGTCGAAGAGCGCGAGCGTGCCGCTGCGTAGGGTGGATCGCGCTGCATTGATCTCCCCCGCTCGAAGCCATGGTGGATGAACAGAGCGTCATCCGCCCTACGATGCCTTTGCGCTTAGTGATCGTCCGATCGCCAGCAGGCTAGCGCCTACAACAGCGACTCGGCGTCGCGTACAAAGCGCTGCAACTGCGGATAGAACGTCCGAAAGTCTTCGGTCAGCGGCTCATACAAGCGCTCCAGCTCATCCATCGCACCATCCAGCAAGTGCGGCCGCGACAGGCGTCGGCTCATGCCCTGCAACACCGGCTGCAGCACGGAAAACTCTCGATAGCTGCCGAGCCAGTCCTGCGCCGCCATGCGCGGGGCGATGTAGGCCAGGCGCTCGGGTAGCTGTGCTTCGGCATCCAGCACCGCATAGACCCGCGCAGTGAACTGTGGCAACGGTTCGTCCGCGTAGTCGTGCCAGTGGCGCGCCAGGCAGTGGTCAAAAAACAGGTCGAGCAGAATGCCCGAGGTGCGCCGCCGCTCGGCGGGGAAACGCGCCCGCGCCTGCTCGGTCAGCGGGTGGCGATCGGTGAATACGTCGATCCGCCGGTGCAGGCGGATGGCCGCCTCGACCTGTGGCGAGAAACGCCCCTCCAGCCGCCCTTTGACGAAGTCGCCATACAGGCTGCCCAGCAGTTGCGCCGGATCGTTACCGCCGAGGTGCAGGTGAGCCAGGTAGTTCATGGCCGCAGCACCTCGGCGCTACCCGTGCGCCAGGCATTGGGCGTCATGCCCAGCCAGCGGCGAAAGGTGCGACTGAAATTGCTGCTGTCCTGATAGCCGAGGCGCTCGGCAACCCGCTCGACACTCAGCGGCGTGTTCAGCAGCAACCAGCAGGCGAGCTCCTGGCGCACCTCGTCGAGCAGCTGCTGGTAGGTGGTGCCCTCGTCGCGCAGGCGGCGGATCAGCGTGCGCTCGGACAGATGGAACTCCTCGGCCAGTTGCTCCAGCGTCGGGTAGCGCTCCTCGCAGGCCAGCAGGCGCAGCTGCACACGGCTGGTCCAGTCACCGCCCTGTTCGGCGCCGAGTAGCAGGTGCTCGCAGTCACGCAGGGCCAGGCGCGCGGCGCTGGCATCGGCGCTCAGGCTTGGCCGTTCGAGCCAGGCCAGCGGCAGGCTGACGCGGTAGCAGTCGGCCGAGAAGGTCACCGCGCCGCCGAGCAGTTCGCGGTAGTGCGCGCTCCAGGCCGGCTCGGCGAAGGGGAAGTCGAACTGCACGGCAGAGGGCGGCAGCGGGCCGCAGACCATTTCCAGTAGCCGCAGAAATGTCCCGGCCAGGGTCGAGAGGATGTATTCGCGCACATCACCCAGGTCGAAATCCTCATCGGCACTCAGGCAATAGCGCTCGCCCACCTCGTGGCCGGTCAGGCGCAGGCTGCTCAGGCGCAGCACGCTGAAGCGCTCGACCACCTGCAGCACACCGCGCAGGTCGGCACAGGCCACCGCCGCATAGCCCACCGGGCCGTGGGCGTAGACCTGGGTGGCGCAGCCGGTTTCCAGGCCCAGCCAGGGGCAATCGGTGAGCTGCACCGCACGCCGTACCAGGCGCTGCACCTGGGCGAAACTCAGGCGGCGGTTATCACTGTGCAGGTGCGCCCAATCAAGGCCGGTGCCCTCCATCACCTGCGCTTCGCTGAAGCCACGCTGGCACAGCGCCGCACACAGCAGGCGGGCGTAGATGGGGTGCAGGCAAGGCTGCAGCGGCGAAACACTGGGCTGCATGGGACGCTCCGGCAACGGGCTGAAGTTGTCACCATATGACGATTTATTGCCCGGCTCAACGGTTCTGTCCTTGCCCAACCCGGCCCATGCTGGACCCAGGTCGAAGAACCTCGGAGAGAACAAGATGACCACGCTCAACCCCGCACTGCCCTACCGTGATCGCAAACGCCCGCTGTGGCTGATGTCCCTGTTCGTGCCGGCACTGGGCCTGATCGGCCCGGCGCTGTACCTGCTGGTCGCGCCCCTGGATGCCTGGCTGTGGCTGTCGCCAGCGTTCTTCTACTTCGGCATTCCGCTGCTCGATGCGCTGATCGGCGAAGACCCGAGCAACCCGCCGGAAGAGGCCGTGCCCGGACTGGAAGCCGACCCCTACTACCGCTGGATCACCTACCTGCTGGTACCGCTGCTGTGGCTGGGTTTCATCGCCAACGCGGCGTTCGTCGCCACCCAGCCGCTAGCCTGGCATGGCGTGCTGGCGATGATCATTTCCACCGGCGGCGGCCTGGGTTTCGCCATCAACCTCGGCCACGAGATGGGCCACAAGAAGAGCGCGCTGGAGCGCTGGCTGGGCAAGATTGCCCTGGCCCTGTGCTGCTACGGGCATTTCTACATCGAGCACAACCGCGGCCATCACCGCGACGTGGCGACCCCGGTCGACCCGGCGTCCTCGCGCATGGGTGAGCACATCTACCGCTTCGTTCTGCGCGAGCTGCCTGGTGGCTTTCGCCGCGCCTGGCAGCTGGAGAAAGAGCGCCTGGCGCGCTGCAACCAATCGGTCTGGAGCCTGGACAACGAAGTGCTGCAGCCGGCGCTGATCAGCCTGGCGTTGTATGGCGGGTTGGTCGCGCTATTCGGCATCGCCCTGCTGCCCTACCTGCTGCTCACGGCCTTCTGGGGCGCCTTCCAGCTGACCTCGGCCAACTATCTGGAGCACTACGGCCTGCTGCGCCGCAAGCTGGACAACGGCCGCTACGAGATCTGCCAGCCGCACCATTCGTGGAACAGTAATCACCTGTTCTCCAACTGGGCGCTGTTCCACCTGCAACGGCACTCCGACCACCACGCCCACCCGACCCGGCGCTACCAGTCGCTGCGCAACTTCGACAACCTGCCACGCCTGCCCAGCGGTTACTTCGGCATGTACCTGCTGGCCTACTGCCCGCCGCTATGGTTCAGCGTGATGAACCCGCGCCTGCTGCAGGCAGTGAATGGCGAGACGGCGCGGATCAACTTCCAGCCCGGCCATCGCGAGCGCCTGATGCGCCAGTACCACCTGCAGGATGCCCCGGCATGAGCCAGTTCCAGTGCCCGGAATGTGGCTATCGCTACGACGAGCGGCATGGCGAACCGCACCAGGGCTATGCGCCGGGAACCGCCTGGGAGGAGCTGCCCGATGATTTCGCCTGCCCGGATTGCGCAGTACGGGTGAAGGCGGACTTCGAGCAAATGGACGGCTAGCAAACGGCCACTCACCAACGGGCAGGCCACGCAGAGCCGAACCCGTGGTGGAAAATGCTTCGCAGTTTTCCACCCTACACGGGCTTGCAGGCAACGTAGGGTGGATAACGCTCTGCTTATCCACCACCCGATCACCGCGCCAGCAGAGTCTTCGCAGGAACGAGCCCTGCTGGCGAACTTTTCCCCTGCGAGCATCCACCAGCAGCAGGCACGCCGCCTGAAACCATTCCGTTATCAGCCCTGTCGATAATCAGTATCGGCACAAACGATCCGCATATCGTCTCCTCTCGATATAAAGTTCGTCCCACCTCGATATACCCGTGAACAGCACCATGACGACGCCCCTCGACATCGACGAAATCATCAAGGCCCTGGCCCATCCGGTTCGCCGCGAAATCCTGCAATGGCTGAAAGAGCCGGAGCAGCATTTCCCCGACCAGGACCATCCGCTGGAGATCGGCGTGTGCGCGGGCCAGTTCGAGCGCTGCGGCCTGTCGCAGTCAACCGTTTCCGTACACCTCGCCACCTTGCAACGCGCTGGCCTGATCAGCAGCAAGAAGGTCGGCCAATGGAGCTTCTTCAAGCGTAACGAAGAGGTCATCCAGGCCTTCCTCAAAGACTTCAACGCCCAACTCTAAGACCCACCCTGCGCGTTATCGCAGGCACCTTTTTTCAAGATTCCCCAGGAGCAGGCCCATGCCTCTTTCGCTTCTCGTCCTCGCTTTATCCGCGTTTGCCATCGGCACCACGGAGTTCGTCATCATGGGCCTGCTGCCGGATGTTGCCGCCGACCTCGGCGTGAGTATTCCCGGCGCCGGCTGGCTGGTTACCGGTTATGCCCTGGGCGTGGCCATCGGCGCGCCGTTCATGGCCCTGGTCACCTCCAATTGGCCACGCAAGGCCGCCCTGCTCGCACTGATGAGCATCTTCATCCTCGGCAACCTGCTCTGCGCCACCGCCACCGACTACGAATTGCTGATGATCGCCCGGGTGGTCACCGCGCTGTGCCACGGCGCCTTCTTCGGCATCGGTTCGGTGGTCGCTGCCAGCCTGGTTCCGGAGAACCGCAAGGCCTCGGCCGTAGCCCTGATGTTCACCGGCCTGACCCTTGCCAACGTGCTTGGCGTACCGCTGGGCACCGCACTGGGCCAGGCAGCCGGCTGGCGCTCGACCTTCTGGGCAGTCACTGCCATTGGCGTGCTGGCGCTGATCGGCCTGTGGCGCGTGCTGCCGGCCAAGCGCGATGAACAACCGGCTAACCTGCGCAATGAACTGGCCGCCCTGCGCGGCGCCGGGTTCTGGCTGGCGCTGAGCACCACGGTGCTGTTCTCTGCCGCCGTGTTCGCCCTGTTCACCTACATCGCCCCGCTGCTCGGCGACGTGACCGGCGTGTCGCCGCGCGGCATCACCTGGAGCCTGCTGCTGATCGGCCTGGGCCTGACCCTCGGCAACCTGCTCGGCGGCAAGCTGGCCGACTGGCGCCTGGCGACCACCCTGTGCGGTGTATTCATCGCCCTGGCGCTGCTCTCCACCCTGTTCAGCTGGACCAGCCATGCGCTGATCCCCGCAGAAATCACCCTGTTCCTCTGGGCCACCGCCGCCTTCGCTGCTGTTCCAGCCCTGCAGATCAACGTGATGACCTTCGGCCAGGCCGCACCGAACCTCGTGTCCACCCTCAACATCGGCGCGTTCAACCTGGGCAATGCCCTGGGCGCGTGGATTGGCGGCGTGGTCATCAGCCAGGGCCTGGGCCTGACCAGCGTGCCGCTGGCCGCTGCGGTACTCGCCGGCCTGGCACTGCTGGCCACCCTGCTGACCTTTTCCCTCGGCAACGCCACCAGCGCCGCCGACGTTGTACTCGACTAATCCCGTACTCGACTGATCCAAGGAGACTCACCATGACCACACTCTTCGACCCTATCAAGATCGGCGACCTCGAACTGCCGAACCGCATCATCATGGCCCCGCTGACCCGCTGCCGCGCCGACGAAGGCCGCGTCCCCAACGCGCTGATGGCCGAGTACTACGTACAGCGCGCCAGCGCCGGGCTGATCATCAGCGAGGCCACCTCGGTCACGCCGATGGGTGTTGGCTACCCCGACACCCCCGGCATCTGGTCCGATGACCAGGTACGCGGCTGGCTCAACGTGACCCGCGCCGTGCATGCCAACGGCGGGCGCATCGTCCTGCAGTTGTGGCACGTCGGGCGCATTTCCGACCCGTCCTACCTGGGTGGCGAACTGCCGGTCGCACCAAGCGCCATCGCCGCCAAGGGCCATGTCAGCCTGGTTCGCCCGCTGAAGGATTACGTCACCCCGCGCGCCCTGGAAACCGAAGAAATCGCCGACATCGTCGAGGCCTACCGCAGCGGTGCGGAAAACGCCAAGGCCGCCGGCTTCGATGGCGTGGAAATCCATGCGGCCAACGGCTACCTGCTCGACCAGTTCCTGCAGGACAGCACCAACCAGCGCAGCGACCAATACGGTGGCAGCCTGGAAAACCGTGCACGCCTGCTGCTGGAAGTGACCGATGCGGTACTCAGCGTGTGGGAAGCCGGCCGCGTTGGCGTGCACCTGGCGCCCCGCGCGGACTCCCATGACATGGGCGACTCCGACCGTCACCAGACCTTCGGCTACGTCGCCCGTGAGCTGGGCAAGCGCGGCATCGCCTTCATCTGCGCCCGCGAGAAGATCGCCGACGACAGCCTGACCCCGTACCTGAAAGAGCAATTCGGCGGCGTGTTCATCGCCAACGAACGCTTCACCAAGGAGCAGGCCAATACCTGGCTGAGCGAAGGCAAGGCCGATGCCGTGGCGTTCGGTATTCCCTTCATCGCCAACCCGGACCTGGTCCAGCGCCTGGCCACCGACGCACCGCTCAACGAGCCGCGTCCGGAGCTGTTCTACGGCCGGGGCCCGGTCGGTTACCTCGACTACCCGCGCCTGTAAGCTGCACGTCTACAAGAGCGCACCTAGCCAACAAAAAAGCCCCGCATTTGCGGGGCTTTTTTGTGCTCGCCTACCTACTCGCTGGCATCGTCCAGCATCGGTACGCCTGCGGCGCGTTCCAGCAGATCGGCCGGCAGGCTTTTGCTGGCGCGGGCGCCAAGCAGCTTGAGGTTTTCCACCCGGTTGACCAGGTTGCCGCGGCCTTCGCACAGCTTGTTGCGCGCAGCCGCATAGGCCTTGTCCAACTGCTGCAAGCGGCTGCCGACTTCGTCCAGGTCACCGATGAAGGCGACGAACTTGTCATACAGCTGACCGGCCCGCTCGGCGATCTCGCGGGCGTTCTGGCTCTGTCGTTCCTGGCGCCAGAGGCTATCGATCACCCGCAGGGTGGCCAGCAGCGTGGTCGGGCTGACGATCACCACATGCTGTTCGAAGGCTTCCTGAAACAGGTTCTGGTCAGCCTGCAGGGCGGCCGCAAAGGCCGCTTCGATCGGCACGAAGAGCAGCACGAAATCCAGGCTGTGCAACCCGTCCAGGCGCTTGTAGTCCTTGCCCGCCAAACCCTTGAGGTGAGTGCGCAGGGACAGCAGGTGCTGCTTCAGCGCCTGTTGCTGGATCACGTCGTCATCGGCAGTGACATATTGCTGGTAGGCGGTCAGGCTGACCTTGGCATCGATGATCACCTGTTTGTCGCCCGGCAGCTGGATCAGCACGTCCGGCTGGAAGCGCTCGCCGTCGGCGCCCTTGAGGCTGACCTGGGTCTCGTACTCGCGGCCCTTCTCCAGGCCGGCATGTTCCAGCACCCGCTCCAGCACCAGCTCACCCCAGTTGCCCTGGGTCTTCTGGCCTTTGAGGGCACGGGTCAGGTTGGTCGCTTCATCACCCAGGCGCAGGTTGAGCTGCTGCAGGCGTTCCAGCTCCTTGGCCAGGGAGAAGCGCTCACGGGCTTCGTTCTGGTAGCTCTCCTCGACACGCTTCTCGAACGACTGGATGCGTTCCTTGAGGGGGTCGAGCAACTGGCCGAGGCGCTGCTGACTGGTTTCGGCGAAGCGCTGCTCGCGCTCGTCGAAGATCTTGCCGGCCAGCTCGGCAAACTGCGCACGCAGTTCGTCGCGGGAATTCTGCAGGTCGCTCAAGCGCTGCTGGTGGCCGTCCTGCTGCTCGCGCAGTTCGGCGCTGAGGCCGGCGCGCTCGCTTTCCAGGCGACGCAGTTCGCCTTCCTTCAGTTCACGTTCGCGGCTCCAGTCCTGGGCGGCCTCACGCGCCGTGACGCGCTCCTGGCCGAGCAGCTCGCTCTCGCGGCGCAGGGCGGCCAGTTCCGCCTGCTGGCGGGCGCTGTCCTGCTGCAAGCTGCGCACTTCATCGAGGCTGCCATCGAGCTGGGCGGTCAGGCCATCCTGGGCCAGGCGCGCAGTATTCAGGCGCTCTTCCAGCAACAGCTGCTCGGCCCCCTGCAGCGCCAGCTTGCGTTGCAGCTGCCAGGCCAGCACAGCCAGGGGCGCAGCACCCAGCAGCAGGCCGAGGAGCAGATTGGAAAGGTCAAAGGCAAAGGGCAAAGGCACGGGACGGGCTCGCTGTCTGGTTCGCGGTGCCGGGCAGTATACCTAGCGCCACGCCCCTCAATCAGGCGCTTTTGTGCATCCGTCCGAGCAGTTGCCGGGCGTCTTGCGAGCCCTGGGCCGCCGCCTGCTCCAGCCAGTGACGGGCCTGCAACGGCTCGCGCTGGCGCGGCAGGGAATACAGCCGCCCCAGCTCCAGTTGCGCGTGCAGATCACCGGCACGGCCGGCCTGGCGCAGCAACTCGAAACCAATGCGCCGATCACGGGCATTGCCGCAATCGCGGCACAGCAATTGGCCCAAACGACTCTGTGCCAACACCACACCCTGTCGGGCAGGTTGCTTGAGCATGCGCCCGGCAATGCGCTTGATGCTGGCACTGTGACCCAGGCGCGGACGGTCGAGCAGCCAGAGCGCAAGGCGCAACGGCAGACGAGTGGCTTCTTTGCTGTCAGCAGGCACGGCGAGAGATGGAACGCGGGACTTCATGAATAGGCTGGCTGGGTGCGGGGCGCGCCACTCTACTCTCTTTTTTTCTCCGGTAAAGACTTGCCAAGCACGCGTAAAAGCGCTCTAGAGCAAGCGCTCGGGACAATCCACAGAACCTGTGGATAACTCCGTGGACAACTTGGTGGAAACTCTTCTCATCGCCTATGGGACGGGGCTCCGAGTCAAACTGATGCTTTTTTCACCAACTAAAAAATTCTTTATTTTTCATTGACTTGCAAAATGACCACGGAGAATCAAGCAGTTACGCGGTTTTATGACAGCCGCTTGACAAGGTGCTTCGCAATTGTGCACAAGTCCGCCGCCCTGCCCCGGCAGGCGCCCTGTTTAAGGGCGTTTAGCCGCTCAGCCCTCTGGGCCGCGACCTGCAGCCCGACGCACAAAAAAACAAGCCGCTCACGGCACCCAGCACGCACCGGATCTACGGAAAATCGTACAGCGGGCAACAGCAGAGGATACGTGCTGGCCGGCAAACAAATTCGCCTGCTTTTCCACGCCAGGGGGAAATCAGTCCAGCTCATCGTCGTCGCGAATCAGCACGAAACTGCGCTCACCGCCGTCCTCGACCAGGTCGTAGACGTAATACATCACCACCTCGCCCAACCCCGGCATGGTCGCCAGGTAGTCGCCAGGCTGGGCGATGAAATAGGCAGACGACGCCGGCTTGGCCTCGCACTCGATCCGAGCGGTGACGAACAGTTCGGGATCGCTGTCGCCGAAGTAGTCCTCGCGCTCACGCGCATCCCACTCCAAAGGAGCCTGGAAGGCACCGCTGAGGACGATCTTGGCGTCGCCCAGATCCTCTTCTTCGGCATCCTCATCGTTGTCGTCCGGGCGATAGACGGTGCAGTCCTGGGCGTTGAGGTTTTCCAGAATGGCTTGGCGTTGCTGGGCGTCGATTGGGGGCACGGGAGGCTCCATTAGCAGGGTTGGCGCTCGGGGCGAGCGGCAATAATGGCGCAACCTTCTGCGCCTGCGCCGCTGGCGTCAACTGTCGGGGCCACACAGTCGCTACTGCGCGGCGGCAAACAGCTCGCTGAGCCAGTCGACGAACACCCGTACCCGTGGCGACAGGTGACGGTTGTGCGGATACAGCACGGAAACCGGCATACGCGGCGGCGGAAATTGCGGCAGCACCTCGCGCAACAGATCCTGCTCCAGCTGCGCGGCAAAGCGGTAGCGCGGCGCCTGCACCAGGCCCAGGCCGGCCACTGCCGACGCCGCATAGATTTCCACGCCGAACACCGACACGTTGCCCTCGATCGGTATCTCGCGCTGCTCACCATCGACCATGAATTCGAAAGGGAAATGCTTGCCGCCATTGCGCGACACGTAGTTCACCGCGCGGTGCCCGGCCAACTCCTCCAGGCTCTGCGGCATGCCGTATCGGCGCAGGTAGGCCGGGCTGGCGCAGGTGATCTGCTGCAGGTTGGCCACCCGCTTGCCGATCAGTGAGGAGTCGCCCAGGTTGCCGGCACGCAGCACGCAATCCACGCCCTCCTGGATCAGGTCGACGAAGCGATCGGTTTCGCTCATGTGCAACTCGATGTCCGGATAACGGGCGAGGAACTCCGGCAGCGCCGGCACCACGAAATGCCGCGCCAAGGTGCCATGCAGGTCCACCCGCAAGCGCCCCTTCGGCGCCACCGAACGAAAAGCCAGCTCGGCTTCCTCCAGCTCCGCCAGCAGCTGCACGCAGCGCGCGTAATAGGCCTCGCCATCCAGGGTCGGACGCACCCGCCGGGTGCTGCGCTCGAGCAGGCGCACACCCAGCCAGCGCTCGAACTGGTTCAGCGTGTGGGTCAGGGTCGCACGCGGCAGGTTCAGGTCTTCGGCGGCCTGGGTGAAGCTGCTGCGCTCGTAGATGCGCACAAAGGCCTTCATGGCCTTGACCTGATCCATAACCGCTCCGCTCGATTGTTGTCGATTACTGAATAGTAACGTCAATTCCTACTTATTTATCAGCTCATCTCGGCATGTGAATCTGCGCCCGTACTCAATAGCCATCCCATCCAGGAGATCCACCATGAGCATGCCCCAGCACAACGTTGCCATCGTCACCGGCGCCTCCCGCGGCATCGGTGCACAGATCGCCAAGCGCCTGGCCGCCGACGGTTTCGCCGTGGCCATCAACTACGCCAGCAGCGCCCGGGAGGCCGATGCCCTGGTCGCCGAGATCGGCGCCGCGGGCGGTCGTGCCATCGCGGTAAAAGCCGATGTGGCCAGCGCCGCCGAGGTTCGCCTGCTGTTCGAGGCAACCGAGCAGCAACTGGGCAAGGTCGATGTACTGGTCAACAACGCCGGCATCCTCAAGGCCATGCCACTGGCCGAACACAGCGACGCGCTGTTCGAGCAGACCTTCGCGATCAATACCCGCGGCACCTTCAACACCCTGCGCGAAGCCAGCGCGCGGATGAATGACGGCGGCCGTATCGTCAACTTCTCCAGCACCGCCCTTGCGCTGAACCTGCCGGGTTACGCGGTGTACAACGCCAGCAAGGCGGCCGTCGAAGCCCTCAGCCAGGTGTTTGCCAAGGAACTGCGCGGGCGCCGTATCACCGTCAACGCCGTCGCCCCCGGCCCGGTCGCCACCGAGCTGTTTCTGCAGGGCAAGAGCGAGGAGCAGATCCAGCAGTTCGCCAAGATGCCGCCGCTGCAGCGCCTCGGCCAGCCGGAAGATGTTGCCAGCGTGGTCGCCTTCCTGGTCGGCGCGGATGCGGCCTGGGTCAACGGCCAGATCCTGCGCGCCAATGGCGGCCTGGCCTGAGCCGCGCACGGTGCACACTCTGATTGCCACCACCAGCGGCCTGCTCCTGCTTGGCCTGACCATCCTGCTCGGCAACCGTTTCGCACTGCCGAAGCGCGCCCTGCTGGTGGGGTTCGCCAGTAGCTGGCTGGTCGCCACGCTGCTGCATGGCTGGGTGGGCATGAGCCACGGGCAGACCCTGGCTACGGAGGTGCTGGTGGCCTGCGTGGTGTACGGCATACCGATGTCCGTACTGGTCAGCTGGTATGTGCGGGCACAACGGGACTGAGGTTCAGGCGGGCTGCGGCAGCTGCCCCTCCACCAGGAACAGCTCCAGGGCGAAGCGCCGGGGCGTATCGGTGCTCTGTGCCCGTTTGAAGGCGACATAGCCAGCAGTGGTTTCACACAGCCAGGGCGTCAGGTTGCGTGGGCGCCGCTCACTGAGGGCCTGGGGCGCATAGAGGGCGACATTGATGCCCTGCTGCGGGCAGCGGGCCGAGGGGTATTCGAACGCCTCCACACCCGCCTCGCGCATGGCACTGCCGAGCTGGTGGGTGGCGCGATAGTCGCTACGGTCGGTCAATTGCTCGCGGTAAGCGGAGAAAGGCGGCTGGTGCAGACGAATGCCACGCTCGACCTGGTAGCGCGCCTCGAACGAGGAGTGCTCGGAGAGTATGCGCCCGCTCGGTGGGGCGATGGCCATGCCACTCCACAGCACAAAACGGTAGTAGGCCGTCTCCGCCATCGCGGTTTCCAGGCGGCAGGCGGCGTAGAACAGGCTCGGTTCATAGCGCCGGCCAAAGCGCGAGCCCCAGCGCAGCGGCGGGTAGCGGAACGGCGTGTGCAGCAGGTAATGCAGCGGCTCATCGCTGCGCGGCAACGGCGGTTTGCTCGACTCCAGCAACTGTTCGAGCAGTGCCTGCTCGTCGAGGGTATCGACCAGCTGCAACGTGGCCACCTGCTCCTGGCTTTCCACCAGGCGCACCAGGCGCCCGCGCAAGGGCGTGATCTGCTCTGCACCAGTGCAGGCCTGCCAGATATCCATATCGATGCTCTCTTAATTCAGTGCTTAGAGGGAGCCATAAAAGATCATCAGAACCTGTTTAGGATCTTTTGAGCTAGAGCCAGGCAAGGCGCAACGACCATCAGGAGTAACAGCCGCAGGCTGGCCCGAAGGGTAAGCGCCAGCGAATAAATTGGGCGAGGACGCGGAGTTTACGAGGTGTAAATGAGCAGTACTCGTTTCACTCGCCCTTCGGGTCGCGCTAAAGCGCGTTAGCCGCAAGCGGCTTGCCGAGCCCAATTGACCAGCCTTCGGCTGTTACTGCGTTGCAACGCAGCATGGCCGACGATCAAGAGATCCTAAATAGGTTCTCAGACCTTGCCGCGAATGGCGTCCAGATACTCCACCACCCGCACCAGCCCTTGCACCTGCGCCATCTGCTGCAGGGGCACACCGGCCAGGTGGTGGTTATCGGTGCGCAGGAAGTGGCGCATGTCATCGAGGTTGCCACCGAACAGGGCGAACAGCGCGCGGTAGGCACGGATCAGCAGCAGCGCCAGCTCGCCAGTCTTGCTCTGTGGGCGCAGGCCGCCGCTGTCACCCCAGCGGCTGATCGCGGAACGGTTGACCCCGACTATCCCGGCCAGCTCGGCCTGGGTCAGGCCCAGTTGCTCGCGGGTGTTGAGTAGGGCCTTGAGCAGAACGGCGTCGGCATCGACACCGGGCTTGCTGAGTGCGCTCATGACAGCCTCCAGATGTTCGTTTGATACAAAAATAGCAAGAAAACATCAAAACGAACACAGGAAAGACACTTTCCGTCACACCAGCGTCAGTGTGCCGTTGCCGAACTTCTCGATCTGATGGCCAGCAGTGACCAGCACACACTCGGAACGACAGAAGTTACCCAGGTACTTGCCCTGCTCGGCGATGACGAATCCGGCATTGTCCAGGGAGCGGTTGAAGCTGTTCTGGCTCAGCGCCACGCGAACACCCAGCCACTGGTTGGGCAAGGGGCCGAGGATATTGTCGTTGACGATCACGCTGGCGAAGCAACCGGGAATCTCCGCGTTGTCGGTGCTGGAGGCCAGCTCCTTGAGCTTCTTCAGCAGCTCATCGGCCAGGCGCACTTCACCCAGGCGGTTGTTGGCCAGGTACAGCCGCCCGCGCTCCTCCTCCAGCGCCAGGCTGCCCAGGCGCTTGATGAAATCGCGGGGCAATTCATCCAGATCGATGGATTCGCCATACAGGGAAATCCGCCCACTGACGGTGCTGTCGCTCAACGACACCTCACCACGAGCATCCGCCAGCATCAGGGCAAAACCGGGCCGCCCCTGCAACGAGCTCGGCGCCCCGCTCGCCCCCGGCACTTTGGGCTGGGTGGCTGCCACCTGCAGGTGGCTGAGCTCAACCAGGCTGCAGGCGCCGATCTGCAGCAGGCTGCTGCCCGCCTCGGTCACGCCGCCGATACCCAGGTGACGAACGCTGACCCGCTGGCAGCCAAGCAGGCGCAGGGCCATGGGCGCGAGCGGGTCACCGAAGATATCGAAGTCATGCAGCACCAGGCCGCGAAAACGCGCCAGCTCGAAGGCCTGCCCTTCGAGCTGCAAGCGAGTGGCCGGGCCCGAGCCATGCACCAGCAGGTTGACCTCGCGCTTGCCGTCCACCACCAGATCATCAGTAAGGCGATGGTCGCCGGGCAGCAGGCACAGGCAGATGTCCTTCTCGCCGCGCTCGATCAATTCACGCAGGGCGCGGTCCAGGGTCGGAAACTCGCCCTCCTTACCCACCGTCACGCAACACCCGCCGACATGGTTGCGCTTGCACAGTGAGTCGAGAGCCAGCTGCACGGTATTGACGCCATCGGCCAGCATGTCCGCACAGCCTGCCGGGTTGTAGGCCACCGCCGCGGCTACCGCGAGGCTGGCGGAAAAGTGCAGTTCGTTGAACTTGCCCGCTGCCGATGCACCCGCCTGTAGCAACTCGGCGGTGCAGGTCTGGTTGAGCTTCGCCGCTGCCGGCGAAAGGAACCACTCCATGCGGGCAATACCCTCGCCATTGGTGGTCGCATCGTCCTGCTGGGTGCCATTCGCCAATAGCCCATCCGGTGCGCGGAAACGCACCGTGGCCCCGGCCACGGGAAACTGGCCGTTATACACGGCAACTTCCAGCGGCGAGGCCAACTTGATCGGCTGCGGATCGAGCGGGTTGGGCATGGCCTGCTGGCCGTCACCGCCGACGTAATGCAGGTTGGTCAGCTCGGTGAGTGCCGGGAACAACTGGCGACAGTCACTGATGCGCGCCCAAACACCGGACTGGCAGGTAAGCAGAGCCAGGCGGGTGAACGCGCGCAGCACGCCCTGCGGTGCGACGAAGGCGGGCTTGCCGGCCTCCTGTGGCCATTCGATGCCGGCGGTAGCCGTGCGCGCCGGTAGGGTCCAGTAGTCGCCGACGCGCAGCTTGCCGTCCTTGCCGCCCAGCCGGGGGTCGAAGAAACGGACTTCCACACCGTCTTCCAGCTTGACCCAACCGGCGTTATCTCCCGGGCTTCCGGTCAGCGCGGCGAGGGCAATCACGCCATCCCAGCGACGGGCGCGCGGGTTGCGCTGGAACAGCCCGTCCGGCATATCCGACGGGGTCGGGAGATTGAGCGTGACCCGATTGCCCTCGGTCTTCAGCACTTCCACCAGGTGCCCGGCGCGCCCGGTTTCCTCGTGGTCGTCGTTGAACAGTTCCAGCCAGCAACCCGCACTAATCGCCAGGTAAGGATCGCGGCCGATACTCGCCACCTCGATCTCGTTCGGTGCCGGGTCGTTCAGCCAGCCGGATACCCTGGTGACGATGCTGCCGTTATCGCGTGACCACTTGCACTGGCGCGCCCCACTCGGCACGCCGTCGTGATGCACCTCCACGCGATAGAGCTGGTTCTCCAGGCGCTGATAACCCGCCTCGGGCGTCAGCAGGCAGGGGTCCTTGGGTGTAGCGCCAGGTTCGGCACGGGCGGCCAGACGGATACTGGAGGGGCGCGACAGTTCTTCCCAGGCCGGCGGGTTAGACAGGCAGGAAATGCTCGCACCGACCGCGCCGAGCCGCAGCAGCTTGACCTGCCAGGCCAACTGGTCGCGGCTGGCACTGTCCGGCCCGCCCAGGGCGACTTCGCGGATCAGCCCGTCTTCCAGCGCCGTGACATGCCGCAGCCAAGCCTCCAGGTAGCCGAGGTAGAGGCCGTTCTCCGGCTGCACCGGATTGTTCGCGGCGCTGTACACGCGGATGGCCGTCAGCTCGGCCGTGGCGTTCGCCGGGGGTAGCGGCAACAGGCTGGCATCAGCCGCGATGATTGGCGAAAGACGCCCCTGCAGATGAGGCTGGCCCAGCTCAGCCGCCAAACCCTCGCGCTTGCCCGCCACCTTGCAGGGCTGCGGGTTGGCGCAAAGCAGGCCGTCTAGGTACAGGTGGCCGGCGGAAATCTCGATGTTCTGCCCGTTACCCGTCAGGCCGAAGCCTGGGTTGTCGATGGGCACACCACTGGTACCGATGCTGTCGCGCGCCTCGGTCTCGATGCGGCGGTTGAGGATGTCCTGTTGCTCGTTCCAGTCGGCATCCAGCTGTACGCGTCCCTGCTGCATGCGCACGCCGCGATACTGTTTGCCCGGTTGGTCGGTGGAACGGGAAAGATCGGCTTTCATGATGGTCGTCCTGATTCCTGGGTCTTGTCGGTGGCGTGCGCTTCAGTTGACGAAAATCACCCCGGCCTCCAGGCCGAAGCGCAGGTACTCATCCAGGGCCTGGCGCAGGTTGGCCTCGCGCTGGGGTTGCTGCAGCAGGTTCCACACGCCCATCTCGGCGCCGTCCTCGGCCCCCGTGCGGATCTCCACTGCACAGGACAAGCGCAACTGGGCGTAGGCCGGGTGGCCGAACGTGGTGGCGGTAAAGGTCGGCGTCACCCGAACTTTCTCCGGCTTGGCCTTGCTCGCCGAGAGCCCGTGGCTGACCAGATCCGGCTGGCAACGGTAGCGGCGCGGCGTCTTCGAACCGTCCGGCACATAGCAGAAGCGCACACAGCCCAGCTGCCGACGGGTAATCAGCAACGGTCCGCTGAACAGGCTGTTGGCCGCTTCCAGACCACCGGCGCGGCTGCTGCCGAACACCGTGCAACGGTCCAGGCTCAGCTGGGTATCGGGCAGGTACAGCGCCTCGTCGTCGGCGTTGTCGAACACGCTGTAGCGCGCCGCCACCGACGCCAGCGCGCCTTCGCTGCGCAGCGGCCCGCACAGGCAATGGGTCAGGCTGATGGCAAGCATGCGGCCCTTGCTCTTGGTTTCGTGATGAATGCCGCCACGCGCCGGGGTCAGGCTGCAATGACGCAGCGCCACTTCGCGCAGATCACCCAGCAGGCGCAGCTTGCCGTCGAGCAAAAGACCGGAGAGGGTCAGCCGGGTATCGCCATTGCCCTGTACCAGCAGATCCCCCTTGAGCACCGGGCGCCGCTGGTTGAGCGCCTCGATGGCCAGCTCGGTGTCCGGCAGGTTGATCGCACTGGTGAGGGTTTCCGTGCTGTCGCCCAGCAGGCGGATCAGGTAGCTGCCGCCAGCCTGCAGGCTCTGCAGGGCCAGGTTCAGGGTGGCGAAGGTACCGGGCACCTCGATCAGGTCCTGGTAGTCGGCCGGATCAAGCAGGCCCTGGCGCTCATCGTCGCTGCTGCTGACCGGGCGACGATCATACGGACCGCCGCCGACATCACCGGGGAAGCCATAGGCCCAGGCCACCTCGACCGTGCTCGCGCTCTTGCCGGCGGGCAGGCTGATGCGCCCAAGCACTGGATCGAACCCCACAAGGAAACGATTGGCCGCCGCTGGAAAGGTACGCAGCGGGCCACCCGCACTGGGCCGTACATCCATCGATGCAGGTGGCCGGCGCCAGGCCTCCGGGCTCACCCCAGGAATGGCCGAGAGGTTGCACACCAGCAAATGCTCCGGCGGTACTTCCACGCCATCCAGCCAGATGCGCAGCACCGCCCCGCCACGCTCCGCGGCGAAGTACTGCAACTGCGGCGTGCCGCCATCGGTCAGGGTTTGTCGCAGCGCCGTCAGCTCGTCATGCAGCAGGCGCCGCGACAAGGGCTCCGGCACGTTGATCGGCTGCGCCAGGCGGGTGACTTCGGTTTCACTGCGCGGCCGGTTGAACAGCATGCCGTCGCGCAGCAACGGGTCGTCGACGAAGCGTCGGCCCAGTGGGTCGAAGCTGTAGCAGCCGCTCATGCCAGCGATGGCGCACGCCTGCCCACGCTGCACCGGGTAAGCCTGCAGACGCCACAGGTACAGGCCGAGGTTGGCGATGTTGTAGCGCCCCGCCGAGGGTCGGCGCACTTCCACCGTGTGCGCGCTGTAGTCGAACGGCCCGTCGATGCGCTCCAGCCGCGCGGCCTGGCGCAGGTCCGGGGTGCGCAGGCTATGCAGGCGGCGGTGATTGACATGCTGGGTGGTGCCCAGCAGCTCGAAGAACTCCACCGCCCGCGCGCGCCAGCCACTGCTGTCGAAGGCCAGTTGCTCCAGCACCGGCACCGTGCCCTTGCGCCGGCGCAAGCGCAGGGTATTGGCCACCAACGCGCGCTGGCCGAAGCTCTGCGTGCCGCTCACCGCATACAGCCCGCGCACGCCCAGCAGGTCGCCGATGTAGGGCACCAGCCAGTCGTCGCAGGTCTCGATAAACCAGTTGTCGTAGAGCCTTTCGATATCCGCTTCGAGCAACGCGCCCTGCTCGGCGATCACCTCGAGCAGGGCCTGCAGCGGCCCACCCAGTTCGGCATCGCGTTCGCGGTAGAAGGCCGGCAGCCGCGCCAGCAGGTATTCGGCGTCGATGCTCATGCGCTCAGCTCCTCAATCAGCACGTCATCCAGGTCGATCAGCAGCAACTGCGCTGGCTTGAGCTGGCCATTTTCCCAGCGCGCCCCGCGGGCCCGCAGGCGCCCGTCGGGGCCGGCCACGCTGCTGGTAGACAGGCCGTTGTGCAGGCGCAACCGATCCAGGTCGATCCGCTCCACGCCGGGCACCCGCTGCATCACCGCCACCACCTCGCTGCCGCTGAGCGACTGCCCGTAGCTGCGCGCCTCGAAACCGAAGGCCTCGGCCAGCGCGGCACGCACCGCGGCCAGCACTTTTTCGCTGACGAAGTCCGGATGTACCCGCAGCTTGGCCCGCAGGCCGAAGCCCAGGCGCACCCCGGCTTCCAGGCGCAACGGTTGATGGGCCGGGCGCACCTGGTCGATGGCCGTGGCCAGGTTGCGGTACAGCGCCGAATCCAGGGTGATGGCGGCACCATCCAGGCCGATCACCGTCAAGTGCACCAGGCGCCCTTCGCCGTTCCACAGCCATACGGCCTGGGCCTTGCCGATGCCGGCGAAGGCCGCGGCAAAGTCCTCGAAATCGCGCAGGGAGACGATCCGCTCCAGCGCCAGCACGGTCAGCGGCGCATTGCGCCGGGCCTGGTCACGGCTTTCCGGGTCGGCGCCGCCACTGGCCGGAACCGGGTTGATCACCTCTTTCAGGCCCAGCGGCCGGCTGAGCAGCAGCGAGATCTGCCCGGCCGGCAAATTGCCCTCGGCACCGATACCGATGCGATAGCGCGCCTCCACATTCATCTGCCCGCTGGGCAGGCGCCGGCCGTGCAGGCCATCGCCGAACTGCACCGTCACCGTGCCGTCATCGGCGCGGCGCAACAGGTAGGCACTGGCATCGGCGTGTAGCGCACTGATGCGCGGTTCCTCGTGCCAGCGCACCCCGTCGACGCGCACTTCCAGGGTGCTGGCGGTGCCGGTCGGCGTAGGCGCGGAAACGTAGGTGAGCGGTTTCTGTTTCAGCAGGAAACGCTGGAAGGCGCTGCTGCCGTCGCCGCTGCCGAGGATTTCGGGCTGGATCTGCATCTGCCGGCTGTCGCCGTGGCTGGCCGGCGCCACGTTGGCGTTGATCCGCAGGGACACCGGCAGGTAGCTGTTGAGCAGCGGGCTTTCCAGCTCCAGGCGGGTACGCCCGTCGATGCTGTCATTGCGGTGGATGCGCACCACTTCGCTGACCGGCAGCAGGCTGACGTCGAAGCGCTCACCATCGGCGAAGGTGATACGCCCCCGCTTGCCGTCCCGCTCGATCTGCACCGCAGCCAGGTGATCGGCATTGCGCAGGCGCCGCCGCACCTTGGCATGCGCCGCGATGGCCGGAATGCTCAGACCGCTGAGCGCCAACCAGCGCCCCGCTTCGAGCTCCGTTTGCAGACTGGCCAGGTGCAGCAGGTTGCCTTCGATGAAGCCGGAACTGGGCCGGCCTGCCCAGGGCAACTCCAGCGACTCGCCGAACACCGCGGTGTCACGCAGGTGACCGTTGAATTTCTCCGTAAGGTTCTCGCCGCTGATGGTCAGGCGCGTCGATTTACCGCCCAGGGTGAAGCCCACGCGACCATCGTCGGCATTCTCCAGTACCTGGTAGACCTCCTCGTAATCGGGAACCGACAGCACCACCCAGCTGCCCGGCACCATCTTCGGGTAGCTGCCATCGAGGTGGATATGCCGGCCCTTGGCGTCTCCGCTGCCGGAAACGCTGGCGATGTTGAACCCCGGCCAGTCCGCGTAGGTGGCAAACGGCACGTCGGCCGTTTCCGTCAGCCCGGCGAACGCCGCGCGCAGGCTGCGCGGCATGGCCTTCCAGTTCGGCGCGGCCTGGCCGAACAGCGCGGCCTTGCTGCGCAGCGCATAGCAGCGCGGGTCGAGCTGGCTCGGCTGCACCGAATGCACCAGCGAGCCGAAGGGTCTATCCAGGGTGACCACCGTGTAACCGGCCAGCGGGTCGGCCGATGGCTCGTTCGGCGGCACCACCAACAGCCGCCGTACACGGCGGAAATCCCAGTTCTCGTTGTCCGGATCCTTGCGCCGCTCCTCGCCGATCACCAGCAGCGCATCGCCAGGCTGCAACTGGGTGTTCTGCCCGCGCAAGTACAGGGTGCGCCCGCCCCAATACGGACGCACCTCGTCCTGGTTGAGCACCTCCAGGGCATTCCAGGCGGCGCGCGCCTGCAGCGGCTCGAGGGTCTCGAACACCTGTGGCGTCTCATCCTGGGCCGGAATGCTCTGGCTCTTGCTACCGGCGGCGATAACTGCAGCGAGAGGCGCGCCGGGCGCCGTCTCCAGGGTGAAGGCCAGGTAGGTAGATGCCGCCACGCCGGGCCGCAGCTCGTAGCCAATGGCACGGCCCAGCTCCAGCACCGAACGGCGCTCGGTGGCGGTGCGCAGGAAGCCTTCGTTGAGGATGCGCTCCTGGTAGAAGCTGAGCACATCGAGCACCCCTGCCCAGGCGTCGAGCAGGGCCAGGGCCGGGTCATCGGCGTCGCGGGTGGTCAGGTCCAGCAGCGCCGGCTTGCTGCTCAGGCCGGCGAGCTGGGTTTGCCGAAAGCGCGCGTGGCTGCCGACACGGTAATGCAGCGTCGCCTGCCCCGGCGGGTTGCTGCCATCCACCGGGGTCAGGGCCTTGACCCCGCTGCAGCAGCCGCAATCGCTGGTGGTCATGGGCATCCCTCGCTCATCACAGGCCACCGCGCATGCTTAGCAGCAGGCGGCCGTTTTCCGGAAAATTGGGGTCGTTATCGAGGCGCAGCACTTCCAGGGCACCGACCTTGACCTGGCCGTCCTGCAGCTCCTGGTTGGCCACCTTGCCCCAGCGCTGGAAGCGCACCACATCCAGCGAGGCCACCCCGGTCACCGCCTGCACCGCCTCGATCAGGCGCGACAACGCCAGCGGCTGGCCGAAGCTGAAATGATCCGGGTGGAAGAAGCCGCGCTGGCCCAGTTCGTCCTGCGCGGTACCGAGGCGTTCGAGCAGCGCCTGCTTGACCGAGGCGGCGAAGTAACCGGGCAGCACGCAGATCGCCAGCTCGATATCCAGCGGCGCATAGGCCGGCTCACTGATATCTAGGTCATAGCCGGCCAGGCGGTAGCGCTCCAGGTGCAGGAGCAACTCGCGGCGGAACGCCTCGTCCAGGGCCTGGCCGCCCTTGCGGTCGAGGCTGATGTACATGCTGTACCAGCTGCCAGTCCAGCGCAGGCGCGCCGCCGCGCGTTGCACCTGCGGATGCAGTTCGGCGACGCGGGCGTAGTCTTCTTCGGTCACCGCCCGCTCCTGGTTGCGGAAGGCTTCGGGCGCATAGAGCTTGATCGCATCGCTGCTCTCCGCCTCGGCACCGCCGACAGCCGCCAGCGGGTTGCCGAGGGACTCGACGAAGGGCGCGATGTTGACGTCCTCGCAGACCAGGCGCGTGATGCTCTGTGCGCCGACATTGCCGGCGCTGCCGCCGCCCAGGCGGTAGTTCACCAGCAACCGACTGCCCGGCTCTGGCTGGCGACCCGAGCGGTTGTCGCCGAAGCGCAGGTAGACCATGCCATCGGCCTCGGTCTCGACCACGAACTCGCGGGCGAAACGGTCGCTACCGAGCAGATCGCGCTGCGCCAGCCAGGGCGTAGCGTCGGGCGCCGGCTGGTTGCCCCACTGGCTCAGGTCGTCCTCGATCAGTTGCAGGTTGGCCGGCAGCGCGCGGCGCGGGTCCTGCTGCAGTGCGCGGGCGGCGGACCAGCCATCGGCCAGCACGCTGGCATGGGCATACGACTCGGCGTAGGCAATGCCCGGCTCGCGCAGGCGCGGGCGGTACTTGCCGGCACTCGCCAGCTCAGGCAGCAGCGGCTGCAGGTGCAGGCTCTGGCCATGGTCGGCCAGCAGCACATTGCCCCGCGCCACGGCGATCTCGCGCACCTCGGTGTCGCCGCCCAACTCGAACTCGGCGCTGACGCACAGGGCAAACGGCAGCGCATCCTCGACATGCCAGCGCACCAGCTGCAGCGGCGTGTTGGTCAGTGGGTCGAGCCCCGCCTGCACCGCCACCAGACGCACCGCATGGCGGTGCCGGCGATCGGCATCGGCACTGCGCCCGGTGGTGGGGCTGAGCACCTCCTCGAAGATCAGCACCGCGCCCGGCACCAGCTTGAGCGCCGGCGCGCTGACCAGCGCCGCCTGCACTTCACCCTTGCCCAGGCAGAATCCGGGGTCGCCCCAGTTGTGAATATGGATGCGGTTATGCGCGGACTCCAGGCGCAGGTCGTGCAGGCTCTCGAACACCTGGGTCTCGCCATCCGGCAGACCGTCGAGGACCTCCGGCTTGAGCACCGGCCCCGCCTCCCGACCACGGGTCAGCAACGCTGTACGCGCCGGCAACACACGGCCGTCGGCGCCCGCCTTGATGTTGAGATGGACATAGACGCGGCTGTTGCAGCCGTCATGGATCGGGTAGTCGAGCAGGCGAGCATGGCGGCGCAGCGACACCCGGCGGCGCGCCGTGCCCAGGTAGGCCTCGGTGGCCACCGCATCCTGGTAATAGCTGAGCTGGTCGCCGACATGGGCGAGCATTTCCACCAGCGCCACCGAGAAATCCGCCGGGTTGCGCTCGCGAAAACCCGGCATCAGTTGCCCCATGCGGTCGAGCATCAGGCGGCGAAAACTCGCGTAGTCCTTGCTCAGGTAATCCAGCTGCGGCTCGTTGAGCGCCTCCGGCGGGCACAGGTGCTGTTCCGCGCAGTCGAACTCCGAAGGACACTGCGCCTTGAA
>JBBNAI010000146.1:0-3785 GCA_037994305.1 Pseudomonas sp.
CGTGCCAGACCTTGTGCGAGAAGTGGGTGTCGGTGGTGACGATGTACACCTCGGTACCGGCCTTCTGGAACTCGGCGTAGTTGTTGGCGGCGTCTTCGATCTCGGTCGGGCAGTTGAAGGTGAAGGCTGCCGGCATGAAGATCAGCACCGACCACTTGCCCTTCAGCGATTGCTCGGTCACTTCGATGAATTCGCCGTTGTGGAAAGCGTTGGCTTTGAAAGGCTGAACTTGGGTATTGATGAGGTTCATCAGTGAACTCCTTAGGGGGGTTGGTAACTTGATGCTGGGCATACTAACCGCATGCGCCGTAATCGCTAAATTGAATGAAGGCATGGACACGATTGGCTAGGACTATCTGCCTTCATCTAAAAGGTGGCAGCTATCTATGACAATCAACCAACAACTTGTAGTTGTGGGTGGCGCTGGCGGTACTGCTCGAAAATGTATTGGCGCACGCGCTCACGATGCTCGTGGTGATTCAGCAGCAGGCGGTACGCGGCCTGGCGCGAGCCCACAGGGCGGATGCGCAGGCCGTTGATCGCCATGGGCTCATGCCCGGGCAAGGGCAGCCACAGGCAGAATTGTTCGGGCAATTCACCGTCACCTTCCTGGCTCAGTAGCAGGCTGCCTGGGGATATCTCGTTGACCCGCAGGGAGGTGACCGCCCCATGTTCATCGAGCAGATGCAGCGGTTGCGGCAGGGCCAGGCGCCAGGGGCGACGAATGATGCCGTCTTCGAAGATGCTCGGGGCGCCCAGCTCCAGTTGCAGGTTGTGCATCTCGTCTTCGACCAGTTGCAGCGGGAAGGCCATGCGGTAATTGCCCAGCTGGGCTTCCAGGCTCAGTTGCGCGTGCTGGCCGAGGCGTCCGAGCAGGGCGTTGGCCAGCGGGCCGCCATCGACCGTGAAGGTCGGGCTGTGCAAGGCTTTGCCACTCAACTGGGTGTCGTAGAGGTGGCGGATGAAGTCCAGTTCCTCACCGGACAGGGTGCTTTGCTCGGACATGGGGCCTCCTACGAGGCGGGGAGTACAGAATCGCAAGCAATAAATGCGCCTGTGGCAGCGCAGCAGCCTAGCCGGCCGTCAGCTTGGCGAGCTCGGCTTTCAGACCACGAACCTCGGCTTCAAGTTCCCGAACGCGTTGTTTGGCTTCGACTTCGGTGCTGACGTCCTTCTGGATGCCGATGAAGTAGGTGAGTTGGTCGCCGGCGTTGAACACCGGGGTGATCGACAGCTCGTTCCAGAACGCGCTGCCATCCTTGCGGTAGTTGCGGATGATCTGCCGACACGGCTTCTGCGTGCGGATGGCCTCGCGGATGGTCGCCAGGCCCAGCTGATTGCGGTCGTCGCCCTGCAGGAAGCGGCAGTCCTGGTAGAGGATGTCGTCACGCTCATAGCCGGTCAGGCGCTCGAAGGCGGCGTTGGCGTAGATCAGGATGTTGTCGTCGCCTTCCTGTTCGGCCACCACGATGCCGTCGTTGGAGGCGTCCACCACCAGTTGCAAGAGCTTGGCATTGATCATCGTGCAGGTTCCCTGTTCATGTGCGCTGCAGTTTATGGCATCCCGATGGGCCGTCCACTTGCGGCATAATGCGAGACGTTATCAATCTGTTGCGGAGTCCTGCATGAAAGTCGCCATTCTCTCCGGTTCGGTCTATGGAGCCGCCGAGGAAGTTGCCCAGCGCGCTGTTGAGGTGCTCAATTCCGCCGGTTTCGAGCCGTGGCACAAAGCCGGTGCAAGCCTCGATGAGGTACTGGCCTTTGCCCCCGAGGCGGTTCTGGTGGTGACCTCGACCACCGGCATGGGTGAGCTGCCGGGCAATCTACAGGACCTCTATTACACCCTGCGCGATCGCTTCCCGGCCTGGAGCGGGCTACCGGCCGGCGTCGTGGCCCTGGGTGATTCCAGCTACGACGTATTCTGTGGCGGCGGTGAGCAGATGCGCGAGCTGCTGCTGGAGCTGGGCATGCGTGAAGCGCTGCCGATGCTGCGCCTGGACGCCAGCGAGTCGGTGACTCCGGAAGACGACGCCCAGCCGTGGCTGGCCGAGTTCGCCGAGGCATTGAGCGCCTGATGCACCCGCGCGCGGCCGAGCTGATCCGCGAGCTGCAGCTGGCGGAGCATCCGGAGGGCGGCTACTACCGGCGCCTGTTCACCTCGGCCCAGCGCCAGGCGGATGGCCGTGCGGTTTCCAGTGCAATCCTGTTCCTCCTGCCAGCCGGGGTGGTAGGGCGCTGGCATCGGGTCGATGCCGACGAGCTGTGGCACTTTTACGAAGGTGATCCGCTCGAGCTGCTGGTCGCCGACGCGCCCGACAACCTGTGCAGCCTGCGCCTCGGCCCGGTTGCCGCTGGGCAGTTGCCGCAGCAGGTGGTGCCGGCCCAGGCCTGGCAGGCGGCGCGCAGCAGCGGGGCGTTCACCCTGGTTGGCTGCACCGTGGCGCCGGAGTTCCAGTTCGAGGGCTTTCGCCTGCTGGCCAATGATCCACTGGCGCAACGCCAATGGCCGCGGTTGGCAGCAGACTATCCCGAGCTGGTGTGACCTGCTGGGTCACTAAGCTGGCCTGCAAGGCGACTACCGGCGACTTGGCTTGCCACTAGACTCATCGGCACAACAACAAATGCCGAGGTAATCGCCGTGAACGCTCCGCTCAATCTGCCCGATCTGAAAAGCCAGGTATCCGCTGCCGAGTGGCAGACCCGCGTAGACCTGGCGGCCTGCTACCGGTTGATCGCCCTGTATGGCTGGGATGACCTGATCTTCACCCACATCTCGGCGAAGATCCCCGGCACCGAAGAGTTCCTGATCAACCCGTTCGGCCTGATGTTCCACGAGATCAGCGCTTCCAGCCTGGTGAAGATCGACCTAGCCGGCAACAAGCTGATGGACAGCCCGTACAGCATCAACCCGGCTGGCTACACCATCCACAGCGCCGTGCATGAGGTCCGCCACGACGCGGCCTGTGTGCTGCACATCCACACGCCTGCTGGTATCGCCGTGTCGGCGCAGAAGCAGGGCCTGCTGCCGATTTCCCAGCAGTCGCTGTTCGTGCTGTCCAGCCTGGCCTATCACGACTACGAAGGCGTAGCCATCAACCACGAGGAGAAGGTGCGCCTGCAGGCTGACCTGGGCGACAAGCACTTCTTCATCCTGCCCAACCACGGTCTGCTCACGGCTGGCGGCAGCATCGCCGACACCTTCCTGATGATGTTCACCCTGCAGCGTGCCTGTGAGGCGCAGGTGATGGCGCAGAGCGGTGGTGCCGAGCTGATCCATATCCCGCAGCAGATCCTCGACGGTTCCGCCGCGATGGTGGCCGGGGTGATGAAAACCAGCCAGGGCATGGGTGGCCAACTGGCCTGGCCGGCGCTGCTGCGCAAACTCGACCAGCAGATGCCGGGTTACGCCGAGTGACGGCGCTGCCAGGGATTGCCCTGGATGAGTGGCGTACGCAGGGGCAGGGCTTCACCTTCAAGGGCCACGCCATCCGCTATTGGGTGGCGGGCGCGGCGGAGGCCGAGCCGCTGCTGCTGATTCACGGTTTTCCTACCGCCAGTTGGGACTGGCATTACCTGTGGAAGCCGCTGGCCGAGCGCTACCGGGTGATTGCCTGCGACATGCTTGGCTTCGGCTATTCCGCCAAGCCGCGCCAGCACACCTACGACCTGCTGGAGCAGGCGGATCTGCAGCAGGCCTTGCTGGCGCACCTGGGGATTAACGGTCCGGTACATGTGCTGGCGCACGACTATGGCGACAGCGTGGCCCAGGAGCTATTAGCCCGGCA
>JBBNAI010000147.1:0-11756 GCA_037994305.1 Pseudomonas sp.
TCTCGCCGTAGCGGCCGTCGGCCGGGCGGCGCGAAGGCTGCACGTAGGCGGCGTTCCAGGTTTCCGGGCCGACGGCACGCAGGAAGGTGGCGGTGTGGAAAGTGCCGGCCCCCATCTCCATGTCATAGGGCTGCAGGATCACGCAGCCCTGCTCGGCCCAGTAACTTTGAAGGGCAAGGATCAGGCCTTGGAAGGTGCTCACGTCGGGCGTAGTCTGGCTCACGAATTTCACCGGTATCGAAACTTTGGCGTAGCAGGTCGCTGGAAAACCCGGGGTTTTCCGTCGCCTGGTAAAGCCGCGCAGTATACCCAAGCCTTAGGAAACCCGCATGCCACGCTGTTTCTGGTGCAACGATGACCCGCTGTACATCGCCTATCACGACGAAGAATGGGGCGTGCCGCAGCGCGACCCCCAGTGGCTGTTCGAGATGCTGCTGCT
The DNA here is from genome assembly GCA_037994305.1 of Pseudomonas sp. GTDB lineage: Bacteria > Pseudomonadota > Gammaproteobacteria > Pseudomonadales > Pseudomonadaceae > Aquipseudomonas. Next base: position 440 of record JBBNAI010000147.1, read on the forward strand.
GGAAGGCTTCCAGGCCGGGCTGTCGTGGATCACCGTGTTGAAGAAGCGCGCGCGTTACCGCGAGGTGCTGTTCGGTTTCGCTGCCGAGCGCCTGGCGCGGATGACCGACGCGGAAATCGAAGAGCGCATGCAGGACCCCGGCATCATCCGTAATCGCCTCAAGCTCAAGGCCGCGCGGCAGAACGCCCAGGCCTGGCTCAAGCTGGAAGATCCGGTGACGCTGCTGTGGTCCTTCGTTGGCGGGGCGCCGAAGATCAATCACTTCAGCGCGCGCGAGCAGGTTCCGGCGGTCACCGCCGAGGCCGAGACGATGAGCAAGGCGCTGAAGAAGCTCGGCTTTACCTTCGTCGGGCCAACCATCTGTTACGCCTATATGCAGGCGGCGGGCATGGTCATGGACCACACCACCGACTGTGACCGGCATGCCGTGCTGGCAGGGCCGTAGGGCGGAAAAGCCGGCGATTCGCCCTGCTTGCGCGACAGTGGGGCTGAACCAGGCGGTCACAATCGCTACAATGCGCGCCCTTTCCCCGCTCTGGAGTGATTCGTGGAGAAGCTCAAAGGTGCCCTGGTCGTCGGTTTCCTGCGCCTGTTCGCCCTCCTGCCCTGGCGCGCGGTGCAGGCGGTCGGGTCGACCATCGGCTGGCTGATGTGGAAGCTGCCGAACAGTTCGCGCGAGGTGGTGCGGATCAACCTGGCCAAGTGCTTCCCCGAGCTGGATGCCGCCGAGCGCGAGCGTCTGGTCGGGCGGACCCTGCGTGATATCGGCAAGACCCTCACCGAGAGCGCCTGTGCCTGGATCTGGCCGGCGCAGAAGACCCTCAAGCTGATACGCGAAGTGGAAGGCCTCGAGGTGATGCAGGCTGCCCTCACCTCCGGCAAGGGCGTGGTCGCGGTGGCCAGCCACCTGGGTAACTGGGAAGTGCTCAACCACTACTTCTGTTCGCTGTGCAAACCGGTGATCTTCTATCGCCCGCCCAAGCTCAAGGCGGTCGACGAGCTGCTGCAGAAGCAGCGCGTGCAGATGGGCAACCGCGTGGCGGCCTCGACCAAGGAAGGCATCCTCAGCGTGATCAAGGAAGTGCGCCGCGGCGGCGTGGTGGGGATTCCTGCCGACCCTGAGCCGAGCCGCTCCAGTGGTGTGTTCGTGCCCTTCTGCGGTATCCAGGCGCTGACCAGCAAGTTCGTGCCCGGCATGCTCGCCGGTGGCAAGGCCGTGGGGATCATGGTGATTGCCGTGCGCCTGCCGGACAACAGCGGCTTCAAGGCGATCTTCGAGGCAGTACCGGAGGACATGTACAGCGAGGACCCGCAGGTTGCCGCAGCGGCCATGAGCCGAGAGCTGGAGCGCTATGTGCGGGCCTATCCGAGCCAGTACCTGTGGACCATGAAGCGCTTCAAGAAGCGTCCGGATGGCGAGGCGAAGTGGTATTGATGCGCGCGGCGTTAGCCAGTACCGTCTGTATCACTCGCCCGTAGCAGAGCATAAGGACAGGCATGGATAACAAGCGTGAGCACAACCGCAGCCCGCTCAAGGTGCAGTTGCGCATCGACCATCCGGTGCACGGCCAGATGCTGGTGACCACCCGCGACATTTCCGACAGCGGTGTGTTCGTGGTGGTCGATGATGCCCAGCGCTTGCTGCAGATCGGCGAAATAGTCAGTGGCCAGGTGCAAGGCCTGCCCATCGAGGCGCCGATCGTGCAGATGCAAGTAGTACGTTTCGAACCCAGTGGGGTTGCGCTGATTTTCCAGCGTGACTAACGGGGGCTAAACGCCCTCGGCGTCCCCGCCGGTGGTTTTCTCCAGGCGCCGGAGAAACACCAGCATTTCCTTTTCCGTCTGCTTGTCGCCGCGCTTGCGCGCCACTTCCAGGCCGTTGTGCCAGGCCAGGCGGGCTTCTTCGCCGAGACCCTGGCGCTGGCAGGCCTGGCCCAGCAGCTTCCACGCCGCCGAATAGTTGGGGTCGAAACCCAGGCATTTCTGCAGGTGCTCGGCGGCCAGGTCGGGTTGCCCGAGGTCGAGGTAGCCCTTGCCCAGGCCGAAGCGCAGCAGGGCGTTGTCGACACCTTTGCCCAGCAGCTTTTCCAGCGATTCCAGCATGCTTGTGCACTCGTGATTGGAAGCTGTTTACGATCTTGCGAGCTAGAGCGATACAAGGCAAAAGCCGCCGAGGAAGCGGAGCTTACGTGCTGTAAATGAGCAGTACTCGTTTCACTCGCCCTTCGGGCCGCGCTGAAGCGCGTTAGCCGCAAGCGGCTTGCCGAGGCGGCTTATAACGCGGTATTGCCGACGCGCAGCAGATCGTAGACAGGTTCCTAGAAGAAGGTCAAACCAACCTGGAACAGGCGTTCCACGTCACGGATGTACTTCTTGTCGACCAGGAACAGGATCACATGGTCGCCGGATTCGATCAGCGTCTTGTCGTGGGCGATCAGCACTTCCTCGTCGCGGATGATCGCGCCGATGGTGGTGCCTGGCGGCAGGCTGATCTCGCCGATCATCCGGCCGATCACTTTGCTCGACTTGGCGTCGCCATGGGCAATCGCCTCGATGGCCTCGGCGGCGCCGCGTCGCAACGAGTGCACGCTCTCGATATCACCGCGGCGCACGTGGGTCAGCAGGGTGCCGATGGTGGCCAGCTGGGGGCTGATGGCGATGTCGATGTCGCCGCCCTGGACCAGGTCGACGTAGGCCGGGTTGTTGATGATGGTCATCACCTTGCGTGCGCCCAGGCGCTTGGCCAGCAGCGACGACATGATGTTGGCTTCGTCATCGTTGGTCAGGGCGAGGAAGATGTCCGCCTCGTTGATGTTTTCTTCCACCAGCAGGTCGCGGTCGGAGGCGCTGCCCTGCAGCACGATGGTGCTTTCCAGGTTTTCCGAGAGGTAGCGGCAGCGTGCCGGGTTCATCTCGATGATCTTCACCTGGTAGCGGCTCTCGATGGCCTCGGCCAGGCGCTCGCCGATATGCCCGCCACCGGCGATGACGATGCGTTTGTAGCTGTCTTCGAGGCGGCGCATCTCGCTCATCACCGCGCGGATGTGGGCCTTGGCGGCGATGAAGAACACCTCGTCGTCGGCTTCGATCACCGTGTCGCCCTTGGGCATGATCGGCCGGTTGCGGCGGAAGATCGCGGCCACCCGGGTGTCGACGTTGGGCATGTGCTCGCGCAGCTGCTTGAGCTGCTGGCCGACCAGCGGGCCACCGTAGTAGGCCTTGACCGCTACCAATTGCGCCTTGCCATCGGCGAAGTCGATCACCTGCAGGGCGCCGGGGTATTCGATCAGGCGCTTGATGTAGTTGGTTACCACCTGCTCGGGGCTGATCAGCACGTCGACCGGGATCGCCTCGTTGTCGAACAGGCCGGTGCGGGTCAGGTAGGCCGCCTCGCGTACCCGGGCGATCTTGGTCGGGGTGTGAAACAGGGTGTAGGCGACCTGGCAGGCGACCATGTTGGTCTCGTCGCTGTTGGTCACTGCCACCAGCATGTCGGCATCGTCGGCACCGGCCTGGCGCAGCACGGTGGGGAAGGAGCCTCGGCCGACCACGGTGCGGATGTCGAGGCGGTCACCGAGCTCGCGCAGGCGGTCGGCATCGGTGTCGACCACGGTGATGTCGTTGGCTTCGCTGGCCAGGTGTTCGGCCAGGGTGCCGCCGACCTGTCCCGCGCCGAGAATGATGATCTTCACTGATCGCTCCGTTAGCCGCGTGCTGAAGCGGCGATTTTTATCAGCTTGGCATAGTAGAAGCCGTCGTGGCCGTCTACCTGCGGCAGCAACTGGCGGCCGTGGCTGGGTTTGAGGCCGAAGCTGCCGGCGATATCCAGTTCGCGGGCACCGGGTGTGCGGGCGAGGAAGGCGGCGATGTTGTCGCTGTTCTCCTCCGGCATCACCGAACAGGTGGCGTAGAGCAGGATGCCGCCGACCTCGAGGATGGCCCACATTGCATCCAGCAGTTCGCCCTGCAGCTGGGCCAGGGCAGGAATGTCGTCGGCCTGGCGGGTCAACTTGATGTCCGGATGGCGGCGGATCACCCCGGTGGCCGAGCACGGTGCATCGAGGAGGATGCGCTGGAACGGCTTGCCATCCCACCAGCTGGCGGTGTCGCGACCGTCGGCGGCGATCAGGGTGGCGTCGAGCTGCAGGCGTTCGAGGTTCTCGCGCACGCGCAGCAGGCGACTCGGCTCCAGGTCGACGGCAACCACTTCGCATAGTTGCGGCTGGGCCTCGAGCAGGTGGCAGGTCTTGCCGCCGGGGGCGGCGCAGGCATCCAGTACGCGCTGGCCAGGGGCGAGGTCGAGCAGGTCGGCGGCCAGCTGGGCGGCTTCGTCCTGCACGCTGACGCGGCCGTCCATGAAACCGGGCAGGGTTTTCACGTCCTGGGCGACGAGCAGGCGGATACCATCGCGGCTGTAGGTGCAGGGCTCGGCGTCGATGCCGGCGCTGCGCAGCTCATTCAGGTAGTCATCGCGGCTGCCATGCCGGCGATTGACCCGCAAGATCAACGGCGGGTGGGCGTTGTTGGCGGCGCAGATCGCCTGCCACTGCTCTGGCCAGCGCGCTTTCAGGGCCTTCTGCAGCCAGCGCGGGTGGGCGGTGTGCAGCACCGGGTCCTTGTCCAGGCTGGCGAAGATCGTTTCGCCATCGCGCTGGGCGTTGCGCAGCACGGCGTTGAGCAGGCCCTTGAGCGAAGGCTTCTTCAGCTTGTCGACGCAGGCCACTGTTTCACCAATGGCGGCATGGGGCGGGATGCGGGTGTAGAACAGCTGGTACAGGCCGATCAGCAGCAGTGCCTCGACATCGCGGTCGGCGGCCTTGAATGGCTTCTGCAGCAGCTTCTCGGCGAGCAGGGCCAGACGCGGCTGCCAACGCGCAGTGCCGAACGCCAGATCCTGGGCCAGGCCACGATCACGCGCCTCGACCTTGTCCAGCAGTGGCGGCAGGCTGCTGCCCAGCGAAGCCTTGCCGGACAGCACGGCGGCCAGGGCGCGGGCGGCGGCCAGGCGCGGATTCATTGACCGAGCACCAGGCCGGCAGCGAATTGCTCGCGGCGGCTGTTGTAGAGGTCGGCGAAGTTCAACGGTTTGCCGCCGGGCAGCTGCAGGCGAGTCAGGCGCAGGGCACCGTTGCCGCAGGCCACGGTGAGGCCATCCTTGCTCGCAGCGAGGATCTGTCCGGGTTGGCCCTGACCTTCGCCCAGGCTGGCAGCCAGCACTTTCAGCGGTTCGCCGTGCAGCGTGCTGTGGCAGATCGGCCAGGGGTTGAAGGCCCTTACCAGGCGCTCCAGTTCTACGGCCGGGCGACTCCAGTCGAGGCGCGCCTCGTCCTTGTTCAGCTTGTGCGCGTAGGTGGCCAGGCTGTCGTCTTGTACTTCGCCGCAGAGTTCGCCGGCGGCCAGTTTGCCGATGGCTTCAACCACCGCTGCCGACCCGAGCCCGGCCAGGCGATCGTGCAGGCTGCCGCCGGTGTCCTCGGCGCTGATGGGGGTGCTGACTTTGAGCAGCATCGGCCCGGTATCCAGGCCGGCCTCCATTTGCATCACGGTGACGCCGCTGCTGCTGTCGCCAGCCTGTACCGCACGCTGGATCGGCGCCGCACCGCGCCAGCGTGGCAGCAGTGAGGCATGGCTGTTGATGCAGCCGAGGCGAGGTGTATCAAGCACCACCTGCGGCAGGATCAGGCCATAGGCGACCACCACCATCAGGTCCGGCTGCAGCGCCGCCAGTTCGGCCTGGGCAGCAGGGTCGCGCAGGGTCTGTGGCTGGTACACGGCAATCCCATGCTGCGCGGCCAGTTGCTTGACCGGGCTGGGCATCAGCTTCTGCCCACGCCCGGCCGGGCGATCCGGCTGGGTGTAGACGGCGACAATGTCGCTGCCCGCATCAAGCAGGGCCTGCAGGTGCTGGGCGGCGAATTCCGGGGTGCCGGCGAAGACGATGCGCATGGGGCGATTCACTATGCAAAGAACGGGGGAAACAAAAAGGCTTGCCGTAGCAAGCCTTTGGGGTCGGTGATCAAGCCTGCTGGCGGTGCTGCTTTTCCAGCTTCTTCTTGATCCGGTCGCGCTTGAGGTTAGACAGGTAATCGACGAACAGCTTGCCGTTGAGGTGGTCGCACTCGTGCTGGATGCACACCGCGAGCAGGCCTTCGGCAATTAGCTCGTAGGGCTGACCGTGCTTGTCCAGCGCCTTGATGCGGACCTTTTGCGGCCGGTCGACGTTCTCGTAGAAGCCGGGTACCGAGAGGCAGCCTTCCTGGTACTGGTCCATCTGCTCGGTCAGCGACTCGAACTCGGGGTTGATGAAAACCCGCGGCTCGCTCTTGTCTTCCGACAGGTCCATGACCACCAGGCGCTTGTGCACATTGACCTGCGTCGCGGCTAGGCCGATGCCCGGTGCGGCGTACATGGTCTCGAACATGTCGTCGATCAGCGTATGCAGCGCGGCGTCGAACACGGTGACCGGCTTGGCAATGGTGCGCAGGCGCGGATCGGGAAATTCGAGGATGTTAAGAATCGCCATAGGATGTTTGTGATGCACTTGTGGAATAAAGTCAAAAACCGCTGCTAAGATGATGAGCAGCTTTGAAAAACGGCTTAAAAACCGCAGCTTCAGCGGCTTACAGGCGTCCGCCACATAATAAAGGGATTCACCGCATGAGGAAATCACTACTCGCCCTGCTGCTTCTCGCCGTTGGCGGTCTGGCCCAGGCAGAAGTGCAGCTCAAGGAAGGTCATCCGGACCGCTACACCGTCGTCAAGGGTGATACGCTCTGGGACATCTCCGGCAAGTTCCTCAGCCAGCCCTGGAAGTGGCCCGAGCTGTGGCATGCCAACCCGCAAATCGAAAACCCGCACCTGATCTATCCCGGCGACACGCTGAGCCTGGTCTACGTTGATGGCCAGCCGCGTCTGGTGCTCAACCGCGGCGAGTCGCGCGGCACCATCAAGCTCTCGCCTCAGGTTCGTAGCACGCCGATGGCCGAGGCCATTCCTGCTATCCCGCTGGAAGCGATCAACAGCTTCCTGCTGAGCAACCGTATCGTTGATTCGGCCGGAGACTTTGAAGACAAGCCCTACATCGTTGCGGGCAAGGCCGAGAGCGTGATCAGCGGCACCGGCGACCGTATCTATGCGCGTGGTGCTTTCGAAGAGGCCCAACCTGTCTATGGCATCTTCCGCCAGGGCAAGGTCTATACCGATCCAGAAACCAACGAATTTCTTGGTATCAACGCCGACGATATCGCCAGCGGTGAACTGGTGGCTGAAGAAGGCGATATTGGCACTATCCTCCTGACCCGTTCGACTCAGGAAGTCCGTCTTGGCGATCGTCTGTTCCCCACCGAGGAACGTGCTGTCAACTCGACCTTCATGCCCAGCGCGCCACCGACCGACGTCAATGGTGTGATCCTCGATGTGCCACGTGGTGTCAGCCAGATCGGCCAGTACGACGTGGTGACCATCAACAAGGGCAAGATCGACGGCCTGAGCGAAGGCAACGTGCTCGCGGTATTCAAGACCGGCGAAACCGTACGGGACCGCATCACTGGCGAGTCGGTGAAGATCCCCGACGAGCGCTCCGGCATGCTGATGGTGTTCCGCACCTACGAGAAGCTCAGCTACGGCCTGGTGCTCTACGCCACTCGCAATCTGGCGGTGATGGACAAGGTGACGAACCCGTAACACCCAGAACCCCCGCTACTTGCGGGGGTTTTGCTTTCTACCGGCGATGTTTTCGCCACCCGATCAAGGATGATCGTCATGTCTGCAGTTTCTCCTGCCGAACTCGAGGCGCGCTTGCGCCTGCATTGCCTGCCGGAGCTCGGGCCGCGGCGTTTTCGCCGTTTGCTCGAAGCCTTCGCTTCTGCGTCCTCTGCCCTCAGTGCTCCGGCTTCTGCTTGGCGTGCCCTTGGTTTGCCGGCGATCTGTGCCGAGTCCCGCCGCAGTGCTGATATCCGTGAACGTGCCGCTCATGCGTTGCAGTGGTTGGAACAGCCCCAGCAGCATGCGCTGATGTGGGACGACGCGAGCTACCCGGCCCTGTTGGCCGAACTGTCGGATGCTCCACCGCTGTTGTTTGTGGCCGGCAATCCAAGCCTGCTGGAGCGCCCACAACTGGCCATGGTCGGTAGTCGTCGGGCTTCGCGCCCAGGCATGGATACCGCCAGCGCCTTTGCCCGCAGCCTGGCCGGTGGCGGCTTCACCATCACCAGTGGCCTGGCCCTGGGTATCGACGGGGCTGCCCATCAGGGCGCGCTGGATGCGGCGGGCAGCACGGTGGCGGTGCTTGGTACAGGTTTGCTCAGGCTCTACCCGCAGCGTCATGTCGGGCTGGCTTCGCGCATTGTCGAAGGCGGTGGTGCGTTGGTGTCCGAGCTACCCCTGGATTGCCCTCCGCAGGCCAGCAATTTTCCTCGGCGCAATCGCATCATCAGTGGCTTGTCGCTCGGCGTGCTGGTGGTGGAAGCCAGCCCATCCAGTGGCTCGCTGATCACCGCCAGGCTGGCCGCCGAGCAAGGCCGCGAGGTCTATGCGATTCCAGGCTCGATCCATCATCCGGGGGCGCGCGGGTGCCACCAGCTGATCCGTGAAGGCGCCACGCTGGTGGAGAGTGTCGAGGATATCCTGCAGGCCCTGCGTGGCTGGCAGCAGCAGGTACCAAGTGTCGAAGCCAAGCCTGGCAATGACCATCCGCTGTTGCGCCAATTGCATGCGGCGCCGTTGAGCAGCGAGGGGTTGGCACAAGCCTGTGGCCTGGCGCTGAGCGAGACACTGGTTGCGCTGACTGAGCTGGAGTTGCAAGGGTTGGTGGTGTGTGAAGCCGGGCGCTGGGTACCCCGCATGGCCTGAGGTCGCTACACTCGCCGCCAGTCAGGCCGAGTCGGGAGTGAGCATGAGCAGTTGGCGGATACAGCAGGTTGCACGAGTCGTGCGTCAGGGTGGTGTGATCGCCTACCCCACCGAAGCGGTCTGGGGGCTGGGGTGTGATCCCTGGAGCGAGACCGCTGTGGAACGCCTGTTGGCGCTCAAGGAGCGGCCGCCGCACAAGGGCCTGATCCTGGTGGCTGACAGCATCGGCCAGTTCGATTTTCTCCTCGACGATCTACCCGAGCGCTGGATCGACCGTCTGGCCAGCACCTGGCCGGGACCCAACACCTGGCTGGTTCCCCACCAGGGGCGCCTGCCCGAGTGGATCACCGGGGTGCACGACAGCGTTGCCCTGCGTGTCAGCAATCACCCATTGGTGCGGGACCTCTGCGCCCTGGTCGGGCCACTGGTGTCGACCTCGGCCAACCCGGCCGGGCGGCCGGCGGCGCGCACTCGCCTGCGTATCGAGCAGTACTTCCCGCGGCAACTGGATGCGGTGCTTGGTGGGCGCCTGGGTGGTCGCAAGAACCCCAGCCTGATTCGCGACCTGCGTACGGGCGATGTGATTCGCCCGTCGTAGGTCCGGGTGCAGCGAGTGGCCTCGCTGCCCCCGCCGTGCTCATCAATCCGCTGAGTCTCAGGCTCGCCTATGGCAGCAGGATGGTCGACCCGGTGGTGGCGCGGCTGCTCAACGCCTCCTGCGCTTTGGCCGCGTCCTTGAGGGCGAAGCGCTGGCCAATATCGGCCTGCAGGCGGCCGTCGCTGACCAGGGCAAACAGTTCATCTGCCATCGCCTGCAGGTTCTCGGCCGTATTGGCGTAGGAGAACAGCGTTGGGCGCGTGACATACAGCGAGCCCTTCTGCGCCAGTACACCCAGGTTGACCCCGCTGACCGCGCCCGAGGCATTGCCGAAGCTGACCAGCAGGCCACGCGGCGCCACGCAGTCCAGTGACATCTCCCAGGTGTCCTTGCCCACCGAGTCGTAGACCACCGGGCACTTTGCCCCATGGGTCAGTTCCAGCACCCGTGCCGGCACGTTCTCGTGGCTGTAGTCGATGGTCGCCCAGGCACCATTGGCGCGAGCCAGCGCGGCTTTCTCCGGCGATGACACGGTGCCGATCAGTTGCACGCCGAGGGCCCGTGCCCACTGGCAGGCGAGCAGGCCGACGCCGCCAGCCGCGGCATGCCAGAGGATGGTCTGCCCGGCTTGTACGGCATAGGTCTGGCGCAGCAGGTACTGCACGGTGAGGCCTTTGAGCATCAGCGCGGCGGCCTGCTCGAAGCTGATCGTCTCGGGCAGGCGCACCAGGTTGCTGGCCGGCAGCACATGCAGCTCGCTGTAGGCGCCCAGCGGGCCGGTGGCGTAGGCGACGCGATCGCCGACACGCCACTGGCTGACCTCGCTGCCCACCGCCTCGACCTCCCCCGCACCCTCGGTGCCCGACCCGGACGGGAAAGCGGCAACCGGATACAGGCCGCTGCGCTGGTAGGTGTCGATGAAGTTCAGGCCGATGGCGCGGTTGCGCACGCGCACCTCCTGGGGGCCCGGTTCGGCCGGGGTGTAGTCGAGGTACTCGAGTACTTCCGGGCCGCCGTGGCGGGAAAACTGGATACGCTTGGCCATGTCGCGGGCTCCTCTGCCAAAGAGCTTCATCCAAGCGGCTGGGCTGATCCCCGTCAAGCCTTGGGTGGGGACGACGATGGTATGCTTGCGCCCTTCTTTTCGATCATCCGGGTTGATGCCGTGAGTGAACGTACCGAGGCCGTGAAGGCCTATCTGCTCGATCTGCAGGACCGTATCTGCGCCGCCCTCGAAGCCGAGGATGGCAGCGCCCGTTTCTTCGAAGACAGCTGGGAACGGCCCGCCGGTGGCGGTGGCCGCACCCGGGTGATGGAGAATGGCGCGCTGGTCGAAAAGGGCGGGGTCAACTTCTCCCACGTGTTCGGCGACAGCCTGCCGCCATCAGCCAGTGCCCATCGGCCGGAGCTGGCTGGGCGCGGTTTCGAGGCACTCGGCGTGTCCCTGGTGATCCACCCGGAAAACCCGCATGTGCCGACTTCCCACGCCAACGTGCGTTTCTTCAGCGCCGAGAAGGCCGGCGAGGAGCCAGTCTGGTGGTTCGGCGGCGGCTTCGACCTGACGCCCTACTACGCCAGCGAAGAAGACTGCGTGCACTGGCACCAGGTCGCCGCTGACGCTTGCGCGCCGTTTGGTGCCGAGGTCTACCCGAAGTACAAGGCCTGGTGCGATCGCTACTTCCACCTCAAGCATCGCGGTGAGCCACGCGGCATTGGCGGGTTGTTCTTCGACGACCTCAACCAGTGGGATTTCGACACCTGCTTCGCCTTTATCCGTGCCATCGGCGATGCCTACATCGACGCCTACCTGCCGATCGTGCAGCGGCGCAAGGCCACGCCATTCACCGAGCAGCAGCGCGAGTTCCAGGC
>JBBNAI010000148.1:0-10038 GCA_037994305.1 Pseudomonas sp.
GCACGCCGCCTTTCTTGGCGTCTTTCTTGATGATCTGCACGCGCTGACCGGCAATTTCCAGACGCCAGTCCTCAGCCTTCACGTTCGGGTAGAACTTGCGCAGGGCATCCAGGCGCTGGTCCTGGGACTGCAGCACTTCCTTAATCAGGTAGCGGGTCAGGTCCATGTTGTCGCGCGCCACTGCCAGCATCGGGCCGATGTTGCTCGGGCGCACCGACAGCGGCAGGTCGAGGAACGAGCCGTGCTTGAGGAACTTGGTGGTGAAACCGGCGTACGGGCCGAACAGCAGCGAGGTCTTGCCATCCACCACGCGGGTATCGAGGTGCGGCACCGACATCGGCGGCGCGCCGACTTCAGCCTGGCTGTAAACCTTGGCCTGGTGCAGCTTGACCACGTCCTGGTTGTCGCAACGCAGCCACTGGCCGCTGACCGGGAAGCCGCCGAAGCCCTTGCCTTCTTCGATGCCGGACATCTGCAGCAGCGGCAGAGCACCACCACCGGCGCCGAGGAACACGAACTTGGCCGCGACAGCACGGGTGCTGCCGTCCTGGGAATTCTTGATCGTCACATCCCAGCCCTGCGCAGTGCGCGACAGACCGGTGACTTTCTGGTTGTAGCTAACGCTGGTGCCGCCCTGGCTGGCCAGGTATTGCAGCAGTTGGTTGGTCAGTGCGCCAAAGTTGACGTCGGTACCGTTCAGCGCACGGGTCGCGGCGATGCGCTCACCGGCGGCGCGGCCCTGCATCATCAGCGGCATCCACTCGGCCATGGTGGCCGCGTCTTCGCTGTATTCCATATCGGAAAACGCGTGGTGCTGGCTCAGCTCGGCAAAACGCGCCTTGAGGAAGCCCACATCCTTCTCGCCACGCACGAAGCTCAGGTGCGGCACCGAGTTGATGAAGTTCTTCGGCGAACCGAATGCGCTCTTGCCACACAGGTAGGACCAGAACTGCTTGGAGACTTCGAACTGGGTATTGATGTTGACGGCTTTTTTGATGTCGACCGAACCATCCGCCGCCTGCGGCGTGTAGTTCAGCTCACACAAGCCGGCATGGCCGGTACCGGCATTGTTCCAAGGGTTGGAACTTTCGATGGCGCCGGATTCGCGCAGCTCGGCGATTTCCAGCTTGAGGCCAGGATCGAGCTCCTTGAGCAACACCGCCAGGGTGGCGCTCATGATGCCGGCGCCGACCAGCAGCACATCCACAGTTTCGTGATTGTTTTGCGTCATTAACGCTTCTCCAAGATCTGCAGTACCAAATTGATGCCATCGACCTTTTGAGCCGCGCATCAACCACTAATCACTGACAGCCAGGCGGGTGCCTGGAATATCGGAGGGGCGACGGTCAGGGGCCGGTGACCCGGCCTGACCCGATCCTTCGCAACCTCTATCGATACGTGCCACCTGTGGGTCGCCCGTACCACTCAAATACTGAAACCAGTGCCGCTTCCGTCGATCGGGCGCCCAGCGCTCCAGATCAGTTTCCGCAACAGCCCGCCGTGCGGGCCCTGCCCAACAGTGCCAGGCAGGCTTTTTCCGGCGCGCACAATACCATTAATGACGCATTTTCAGACGCAAAAAATGCGCCGAGAACATCCGTCGATCCTGTTTATTGGCCGAATCAGCCGCGCGCGGCCTTGATTGCCTCGACATAGGGCTCGGCCAGGCGCTGATCCTGGATCAGGGCAACGAAGTCATGGCCCTGGGCATCGGTGGCATTGAGGTCATAGCCGGCGTCCTTGAAGAAGCCGAGAAAACGCTCGAAATCGTCGATACGCAGGCCACGGTAGGCCTTGACCAGCTTGTGCAGGGACGGCGGTGTGGCGTCGGCCGGCTCGACCGCGAGGAACAGCTTGATCGACTCGTCGCTGATTTCTTCGCCAATCACCTGTTTCTTGTCTTTACGCATCACGCACTCCAGCTCAGCGGGCATCACGGGGCCGGCAGTTTACCCTTGCCCGGCAGCGCGCTCAACGCGACGAAGGAATCCTTTACGAGCGATGCAACGATCCAGCTCGCACGATAGCGGGAGAACGGTGGGTTCCAGGAAGAATTGGCAGTCAGGCGTCGAACTGCGCACGCATCCAGGCCAGGTACTCAAGCGCAGCGGGGTCGCCCTCGCGCGGCGCCCAGGGCGCCTGCTCGCCATCACCCAGCGGACGATAAGGGCCAGCCTTGCACTCGAACAGCACGCTGTCGGCCGTCAGCACCACCAGGGCATGGAACTGGCCGGGCGCCAGGTCCACACCTACGCACTCGCCTCCCGCTTCGAGCAGACGCGCCTGCTGCAGCTCACCATCTTCGGTAAACAGCAACAGGCCGATGCGCCCCTGCAGTACCAGCAAGGCTTCCGCCTTGTCTGCCGCCAGGTGACGGTGCGGGGCTATATAGGTGTCGGGTTGCAACCCTACCGCCAGGCGGTGGCAGGGTTCTTCCATAGTGTGGAAGTTGTGGTGGGTACGCTGCCGCGGGCTGGCCGTGGCCTGCTCTGCCAGGGTGGCGAACAGGCCGCGGTCGATAAACGCCGCGGGACGCACGTTACAGGCCTTTGACCGCGAAGATCCCGGCGGCATTGCGCCAGTAGCCCTTGTAGTCCATGCCGTAGCCGAAGATGAAACGGTCTTCGCAGGGCAGGCCGACGTAATTGGCCTTGAGGTCCGGGCGTGCCTTGCGGTCGTGCTGTTTGTCGATCAGCACGGCGGTGTGCACCTTGGTGGCGCCCGCGTGCTTGCAGAACTCGATGATGGCCGACAGGGTGTGCCCTTCGTCGAGGATGTCGTCGATGATCAGCACTTCGCGGTCAATGAAGGAGATTTCCGGTTTGGCCTTCCAGAACAGCTCGCCGCCGGTGGTTTCGCTGCGGTAGCGGGTGGCGTGCAGGTAGGACAGCTCCAGCGGGAAGCCCAGCTTGGGCAGCAGTTTGCCAGCGAAGATCAGGCCGCCATTCATCACGCAGAACACCACCGGATTGCTCTCGGCCAGCTCGCCATTGATGGCCTCGGCAACCTGATCGATGGCCGCCTCGACCTGCGCGTCGGTGTACAGGCAATCAGCTTCGGCCATGATTTGGCGGATGTGGGCGAGGTCGGCAGACATGGTCTTCTCCGGGACGAGGAAATGGGCTGGTTAAAAAATGGTCGGCAAAGGTACTCAGAGTCATGCGTCAGGGCAAGCCTGGGCGGATATTTTCTGACCACTCGCTCAAGTCAGTCAGTAAACTGAGCGCCTTCTAGCTGGCATGACCAGTGCTTTACTCTAGCCAGTATTCCCGCCGCCTTCCCCGGAGACCCTGCATGCCCATCCGAGAGATCCGCCACCCGCTGATCCGCCACAAGATCGGCCTGATGCGCCGCGCCGACATCAGCACGAAGAACTTCCGCGAACTGGCCCAGGAAGTGGGCGCCCTGCTCACCTATGAGGCAACCAACGACCTGCCGCTGGAAGACTGCGAGATCCAGGGCTGGGCCGGCACCGTGCAGGTGGAGAAGATCGCCGGCAAGAAGATCACCGTGGTGCCGATCCTGCGGGCCGGCATTGGCATGCTCGACGGCGTGCTCAGCCTGATCCCCGGCGCCAAGGTCAGCGCCGTGGGCGTGGCGCGCAACGAGGAAACCCTGGAAGCGCACACCTACCTGGAAAAACTCGCCCCGGAAATCGACGAGCGCCTGGCCCTGATCATCGATCCGATGCTGGCCACCGGCGGCTCCATGGTCGCCACCATCGACCTGCTGAAGAAGGCAGGTTGCAAGGAAATTCGCGCCATGGTCCTGGTCGCCGCACCAGAAGGCATCAAGGTGGTCAACGATGCACACCCCGACGTGATGATCTTCACTGCCTCCATCGACGAGCGCCTCAACGAACACGGCTACATCATTCCGGGCCTCGGCGATGCCGGTGACAAGATTTTCGGCACCAAACAAAAGGACGCATGACCATGCAGGATGAATACAAGGACCCGCTCTGGCGCCAGGTGATTTCCGGCGCGCAGATGCTCTTCGTTGCGTTTGGCGCCCTGGTGCTGATGCCGCTGATTACCGGCATGGACCCCAACGTCGCGCTGTTCACTGCCGGTATCGGCACCCTGCTGTTCCAACTCGCCACTGGCCGCCAGGTGCCGGTTTTCCTGGCCTCGAGCTTCGCCTTCATCGCCCCGATCATCGCCGCCAAGGGTGAGTTCGGCATGCCGGCAGTACTCGGCGGCGTGGTTGCCGCAGGCTTCGTCTACATGCTTCTCGGCCTGGCCGTGAAGCTCAAAGGTCCCGGTTTCATCGACCGTGTCCTGCCGCCAGTGGTGATCGGCCCAGTGATCATCGCCATCGGCCTGGCCCTGTCGCCGGTCGCGGTGAACATGGCCATGGGCAAGACCGGTGACGCCAGTGCGCAACTGGTGCCCTACCAGACCGCCATGTTCATCTCCATGCCGGCCCTGATCACTACCCTGCTGGTGGCCGTACTCGGCCGCGGCCTGCTGCGCCTGGTACCAATCCTCGCCGGCATCGCCGTGGGTTGCAGCCTGTCCGTATTCTTCGGCATTTTCGATACCGCCGGCATCGCCGCCGCCCCATGGCTGGCCATTCCTCACTTCGTCACCCCGGAACTGCACTGGGGCGCGATCCTGTACATGGTGCCGGTCGCCCTGGCCCCAGCCATCGAACACATCGGCGGGGTCATCGCGGTCGGCACCGTGACCGGCAAGGATTTCGTGCGCAAGCCCGGCCTGCACCGCACCCTGCTCGGTGATGGCCTGGCCACCTCGGCCGCCGGCCTGTTCGGCGGACCGCCCAACACCACCTACGCCGAAGTGACTGGCGCCGTGATGCTGACCAAGAGCTTCAACCCGAAAGTGATGACCTGGGCGGCGATCTTCGCCATCACCCTGGCCTTCATCGGCAAGTTCGGCGCGGCACTGCAAGCCATCCCGGTACCGGTAATGGGCGGCATTCTCTGCCTGCTGTTCGGTTCGATTGCGGTGGTCGGCCTGAACACCCTGATCCGCCATCAGGTCGACCTGTCCGAGGCGCGCAACCTGATCATCGTCTCGGTGACCCTGGTATTCGGCATCGGCGGCATGGTCATCGGCGGCAACGAGTTCGCCCTGTCCGGTATCTCGCTGTGCGCCATCAGCGCCCTGGGCCTGAACCTGCTGCTACCGGGCGGTGCAGCCTGGCACAAGCACCCACCGATCGACCCTGAGATCTGATCGCTGCATAAAAAAGCCCCGCAGATGCGGGGCTTTTTTTGCGTCTCACGTTGGTAGTTTCTGGCTTCCTAGAGGCCAGCCCTCAGAACGGCTCGGCGATGTATTTGAAGGGGAAGTTGGCCGCCTTGTAGCGACCGACCCGGCGCTTGGGCAGCTCGACCTTGGGCTGTTCGACCGGCTGGTAGGGAACCTGCTGCAACAGGTGGCTGATCAGGTTCAGGCGCACGCGCTTCTTGTCCTCGGAACGTGCGACGAACCAGGGCGCCCAGGGCGTGTCGGTGGCTTCGAACATCTCGTCACGGGCGCGGGTGTAGTCATCCCAGCGATTGAACGATTTGATGTCCATCGGCGACAGCTTCCAGGTCTTGCGCCCGTCGTCGATGCGCGAGCGCAGGCGGCGCTCCTGTTCCTCCGGGCTGACTTCCAGCCAGTACTTGAGCAGGATGATTCCCGAATCCACCACCGTGCGCTCGAACATCGGCGCCTGCTGCAGGAACTTCTGCACCTGGGTTTCCTTGCAGAAGCCCATGACCCGTTCCACGCCGGCGCGGTTGTACCAGCTGCGGTCGAAGATCACGACTTCCCCCGCCGCCGGCATCTGCGTCAGGTAGCGTTGGATATACATCTGGCTCTTCTCGCGATCGGTCGGCGCCGGCAGCGCCACCACGCGAAACACCCGTGGGCTGACCCGCTCGGTCAGCGCCTTGATGGTACCGCCCTTGCCAGCGCCGTCACGCCCCTCGAACACCACCACCACCCGCGCCCCAGTGGCGACCACCCACTGCTGCAACTTGACCAGCTCGACATGCAGGTCATACAGCTGCTGTTCGTACTCCTTGCGCGAGAGTTTCTCCGTGGTGTCTTGCGGTTTGCTCTTGGTTGCTTGCGGCTTTTCCTTGCTGGCGTTGCGCTTGGCCATGGCCAATCCCTCGGTAATGAATGCGTCACACGAGACTAGCTGGCCAAGGCCCTGGCTGCATAGTGCCCGACCGAAACCTGTCGCGCTGGCCTCGCCTCGGTCGGCGCGTTATGGTCAGCGCCCTTTCCGCTGTTCACGGGCTCACGTTCATGCTCACCACACTCGCCCGCGTCTTCGGTTTCTCCCAGCTGCGCCCCGGTCAGCAGCGCGTGGTCGAAGCCGTACTGGCTGGCCGCTCGGCAGCCGCGATCTTCCCCACCGGTTCGGGCAAGTCGCTGTGCTACCAGTTGCCGGCCCTGCACCTGCCGCACCTGACCCTGGTGGTGTCGCCGCTGCTGGCGCTGATGCAGGACCAGTTGGCCTTCCTGCATGCCCGCGGCATCAGCGCTGCCAGCATCGACTCGGCGCAGAGCCGCGAGCAGGCTGCCGAGACCATGGCCAAGGCCAAATCCGGCGAACTGAAGATTCTGATGATCTCGGTCGAACGCCTGAAGAACGAGCGCTTTCGCAACTTCATCAACCAGGTACCGATCTCCCTGCTGGTGGTCGACGAGGCGCACTGCATCTCTGAGTGGGGCCACAATTTCCGCCCCGACTACCTCAAGCTACCTGACTACCAGCGCCAGTTCGGCATTCCCCAGGTACTGCTGCTCACCGCCACGGCCACCCCGCCGGTGATTACCGACATGCAGAAGAAATTCGCCATCGCCGCAGATGATGTGGTCACCACCGGCTTCTACCGGCCCAATCTCAACCTGCTGGTGGAACCCGTGGCCGGGCGTGACAAGCAGCGCCGACTGAGCGAGTGGCTGGGCGCCAAGGCTGGCCAGCCGAGCATCGTCTACGTCACCCAGCAGAAGACCGCCGAACAGGTGGCCGAGCAGCTCAGCCAGCGCGGCTTCCCCGCCAGCGCCTACCACGCCGGCATGCCGCACGAGACGCGCGAGGCAATCCAGCGCCAGTTCATGGACGGGCGGATCAACTGCATCGTCGCCACCATCGCCTTCGGCATGGGCATCGACAAGGCTGACATCCGCAACGTGGTGCACTTCGACCTGCCCAAGTCCACCGAGAACTACAGCCAGGAAATCGGCCGCGCCGGACGCGACGGCCAGCCCTCCGACTGCCTGGTACTGGCCAACCGCGACAGCCTCAACGTGCTGGAAAACTTCGTCTATGGCGACACCCCGGAGCTTTCCGGCATCCGCTGCGTGCTGGATGAACTGCTCAGTGCCGCTGCTCCTGACAACGGTAGCGACGGCCAGTGGGAGCTGATGCTCAACCAGCTCTCCGAGCAGAGCAATATTCGCCAGCTGCCGCTCAAGACCCTGCTGGTGCAACTGGAGCTGCGCGGCATCATCGCCCCGCGCTACGCCTACTTTGCCGAGTACCGCTTCAAATACCTGGTCGAGCCCGAGGTGCTGCTGGGCAAGTTCGAGGGCGAGCGGCGGCAGTTCGTCGAGGCCATCGTCGCCAGCTCCAGCCGCGCGCGGACCTGGTGCACGGTGGATTTCGACACCCTGTACAGCCAGCACCAGGCCGAGCGCGGCCGGGTGGTCAAGGCCCTGGATTTCTTCCAGGAGCGCGGCTGGATCGAACTGGAAAGCAAGCAGATGACCGAGGTCTACGCCCTGCTCGATGCCCGCTTCGATCCGCACCGTTTGAGCGGCGAGCTGCACGGCTATTTCAAGCAGCAGGAAGCCAGCGAGATCGCCCGCATCCAGGCCATGCTCGAGCTGTTCGCCAACCCGCAATGCCTGAGTCAGCGTCTGGCCGCCTACTTCGGGGATGACAATGCGCCACAGCGCTGCGGCCATTGCTCGGTATGCCATGGCCAGGTCGCGCAACTGCCTCCGGCACCCGCGCTGCGCCCACTGGCCGAGCAGGATTTCCATGCGCTGTGCGCCGCCTTCACCCAGCGTCACCAGGAAGCCCGTGGCGAGTTGCCCAGCGCCGAGTGCCTGACGCGCTTTCTCTGCGGCATCAGCGTACCGCTGCTGACCAAGCTCAAGGCACGGCAGATCAACGGGTTTGCAGGACTGGAGGATTACCCCTACGCCGAGGTGCGTAGCTGGGTAGAACAGCAAAGCTAGGAGGATTCGGTACTGCGCAGCCCAACAAGGCTGGATTGAGGGACCCGACGCCTGGACAGGTCGGGGAACGCGCGACCAGCCAGACTGATCGCGCCGTTACCGCACAACGTTACGGCCTGAAGTTGCGTGCATCCTTGGCCCAGGATTCCAGAGCCGGCTGAAGGTCTTTCACGGTCAGCTGGGTGCTCTTGTTTTCCAGGTTGAGACCGTGGCCTTTACGCACCACCTTCGCCACCGGCTGGCTGGTACGAGCATCGAGCGCTTCCATCTCGACATAGATTTCGCTGGTACGGTCACGGGTGCCAGCTGCGGTAGTGGCAGCGGCAGCAACCAGGGCAATTGGGATCACTTCATAGAACTTCAGGCCTTCGGCCGAGACATCCACCGCACTGATTGCCGTGCGCAGCACCAGGGTGTCCTGGTTCGGCTGATCGACCACTTGCATGCGCCCCGCCAACTCACGCTGCATGGCGTGTTGCAGGTAGGTCGCGATATCGTCGAGGGACTTCTGGCTGACTTGGTCGCTGGGCTGCGGCTTGGGATAGAAAATCGGTTTTTCCACCATCACTGACGGATAGTCTTGCAGGTTCAGGCCCGGCTTCACCCAGCGCAGGACGGGTGCACCACTGGCCGAGGTGGCCGGTTGCAGTTGCGAGTAATCACCGAGGAAGCCCGAATACTGCTCGGGCTTGGTTGTCTGGCTGGAGCAGGCGGCCAACAGCAGGCCGAGGCTCAAACCCAGGGTGCACAGTGCGTAGCGTTTCATCCTTGTACTCCTAGTGGTTGTGCGGCACAGCGCTGGTACCGCTGCCAGCAGACTAATCCTATCCCGTGCAATAGAACAGCCTCTGGGATGGGCATTTCCATGTCATTAAACAGTCATCTGGCAGAGGTATTTGCCGCGGCTTTACGGGGCCATCAAGCGCACCCGGTAAGCCCGGTCCGCATCGATCTCGCCGACCCCGCCTGGCGAGCCCAGCAACAGCTCATCGCCGCTCTGCACCACGCTGCTGAAACTGGGCAGGCCACTCCCGGCAGACGCCTGCAGGGTTTCCAGCACGCGGCCCTGGGCATCGAAGCGGAACACGAAGGGATAGGTCACCGGCTTGGTCAGCAACGCGCGCGGCAGGCGTGAAGCGATCTTGCGCGCCAGGGGCCAGGGCGCCAGCGCATCCAGCACGGCTTTGCGCGGCGAGAAGAACGAGCACCAGTAGCTGCCATCCGGGGCGATCGACAGGTCGCCGGGGAACGCCGGCAGGTTATCCACCAGCACCTCGCGTTCGCCGGCTCGTGGCCCGTTCAGCCACAGGCGGGTAATGCGGTAGGCGCCGGTTTCCGCCACCAGCAGGTAGGACTCGTCCGGAGAGAGAACCACGCCGTTGGCGAACTCCAGGCCATCGAGTACCAGCTCGATCCGCCCATCCGGGTAGCGCACGAATACCTTGCCGTCGCCGCCATGCTCGAGCAGGGCCAGCTTGTTGTCGGCCAGGCCCCAGCGGCTGGACGCCTCGGTAAAGAACAGGCGGCCGTCGCGGGCAATAAATACATCGTTGAGGAACGTGAAAGGCTGCTGCATCGTGCTCTGCACCACGCGCTCGGCCTGGCCCTGCGGCGAGATGCGCCAGACCTGGGCATGGGCCTCGTCGGCGGCATACAGGCTGCCGTCCGGACCGAAATTCAGCCCCACCGGACGGCCATCCAGCTGCACGAAGGTCTGCGCCGGCTCGCCCGCACGCCAACGTACGATGCGCCCGTCGCCGATGCCGCTGTAGCGCCGCCCTCGGTCGTCCACCACCACGGTGTCCGGTCCGGACAAGCCCTGCTG
>JBBNAI010000149.1:0-7337 GCA_037994305.1 Pseudomonas sp.
TGTGGATCCTGCGCAAACTGCTACACCCGATGGACGAAATCGCCGCCATCGAGTTCCTCCTCGACAAGCTGAAAGACAGCAAGACCAACGATGAATTCTTCTTGTCGATGAAACGCAAGTAAGAGCAGCGTTGCACGAAGGCCGGGGAAACCCGGCCTTTGCGTTTCTGTGGTCTTCTGAATAGCCGACTTCGGCGCTAAACTTTGCGCCCCACCTGCACGCCCCACACATGAGGCTCACGCATGCAGTATCGCGACCTGCGCGACTTTATTCAGGGCCTGGAAAAGCGTGGTGAACTCAAGCGCATCCAGACCCCGGTGTCTCCCGTACTGGAGATGACCGAAATCTGCGACCGCACCCTGCGCAAGGGCGGCCCGGCGCTGCTGTTCGAAAACCCCACCGGCTTCGACGTGCCGGTGCTCGGCAACCTGTTCGGCACGCCCAAGCGCGTGGCGCTGGGCATGGGCGCAGAAGAAGTCAGCGAGCTGCGCGAGATCGGCAAGCTGCTGGCCTTCCTCAAGGAGCCCGAGCCGCCGAAAGGCCTGAAGGATGCCTGGTCCAAGCTACCGATCTTCAAGAAGGTCCTGGCCATGGCGCCCAAGGTGCTGAAGGACGCGCCGTGCCAGGAAGTGATCGAGGAAGGCGACGACGTCGACCTGACCAAGCTGCCCGTGCAGACCTGCTGGCCGGGCGACGTGGCGCCGCTGATCACCTGGGGCCTGACCATTACCAAGGGCCCGAACAAGGACCGGCAGAACCTCGGCATCTACCGTCAGCAGGTCATCGGCCGCAACAAGGTGATCATGCGCTGGCTCAGCCACCGTGGTGGCGCCCTGGATTTCCGCGACTGGTGCGAGAAGTTTCCCGGCCAGCCCTACCCGGTCTGCGTGGCCCTCGGTGCCGATCCGGCGACTATCCTCGGCGCCGTTACCCCGGTGCCGGACAGCCTCTCCGAATACGCTTTCGCCGGCCTGCTGCGCGGCAACAAGACCGAACTGGTCAAGGCCCGTGGCAGCGACCTGCAGGTGCCGGCCAGCGCCGAGATCGTCCTCGAAGGGGTGATCCATCCTGGCGAGATGGCCGATGAAGGCCCGTACGGCGACCACACCGGCTACTACAACGAGGTCGACCGCTTCCCGGTGTTCACCGTCGAGCGCATCACCCGTCGGCAGAAGCCGATCTACCACAGCACCTACACCGGCCGCCCGCCGGATGAGCCGGCGATCCTCGGCGTGGCGCTGAACGAAGTGTTCGTGCCGATCCTGCAGAAGCAGTTCCCTGAGATCACCGACTTCTACCTGCCGCCGGAAGGCTGTTCGTACCGCATGGCGGTGGTGACCATCAAGAAGCAGTACCCCGGTCATGCCAAACGGGTGATGCTCGGTGTGTGGAGCTTCCTGCGCCAGTTCATGTACACCAAGTTCGTCATCGTCACCGACGACGACGTCAATGCGCGCGACTGGAATGACGTGATCTGGGCCATCACCACGCGCATGGACCCCAAGCGCGACACGGTGCTGATCGACAACACGCCGATCGACTACCTCGACTTCGCCTCGCCGGTGTCCGGCCTCGGTTCGAAGATGGGCCTGGACGCCACCCACAAATGGCCGGGCGAGACCAGTCGCGAATGGGGCCGGGTGATCGAGAAGGATCCGGCCGTGACGGCGCGGGTCGATGAGCTATGGAAAGAGCTAGGCATCGATTGATGAAAGTCACTCTGCAACCCTCGGGCGCGGTGCTCGATGTGCACAGCGGCGAGCGCATCCTCGATGCCGCCCGCCGGCTCGGTTACGACTGCCCGCAAAGCTGTCGCAACGGCAATTGCCATATCTGCGCGGCGCTGCTGGTGGAAGGGCGGGTGCTGCAGGGCGGCACCGAGCTGGCCCAGGGTGAGCTGTTCACCTGCATCGCCGAGCCCCTGCAGGACTGCGTGCTGCACTGGGACGGTGTGCTGGCGCCCGGCGAGCTGCCGGTGCGCACCTTCGGCTGCCAGGTGATCGAGTGCAGTGATGTCGGCGGCGATGTCTGGCGCGTGCGCCTGCGTGCGCCGGCCGGCAAGCCGCCGCGCTATCACGCCGGGCAATACGTGCTGGTGGCGCGTGACGACGGCGAGTGGTCGGCATTCTCCCTGGCATCGGCGCCTGCGAGTTCGCGCGAGCTGGAGTTGCACGTGCTGGTTCGCGAAGACAGTGCGCGCAACCTGATCGCGCAGCTGCAACGCACGGGCTTGGCGCGGCTGCAGATGCCGTTCGGCGACACTCACCTGGCCGAGCTGCCTGACGGGCCGCTGGTGCTGATCGCGGCCGGCACCGGTATGGCGCAGATGCACAGCCTGATCGAACATTGCCGCGCCCAGGGTTTTGCCCACCCGGTGCACCTGTATTGGGGCGCGCGGGTCCCGAGCGACTTCTATGACCTGCCGCACTGGCAGCAGTGGCAGCACACGCCCAATCTGACCTTGCATCAGGTGGTCAGCGAGCTGTGTGGCTGGGAAGGGCGTTGCGGCTTGCTGCATCAGGCGGTGTGTGAGGATTTCGCTGATCTCACGAGCCTGCACGTCTACGCCAGTGGCTCGCCGGCGATGGTCTACGGCACCCTGGATGCGCTGGTGGCTGCCGGCATGGACGCGCATCAGATGCGCGCCGACGTGTTTGCCTACGCGCCACGGGACTGATCGCGCCGACATGAAAAAAGCCGCCCTGAGGCGGCTTTTTTGCGACGTCGAAACTTAACGGACCTGGACCACGACCTTGCCGACGGCCTTGCGTTGCCCCAGGGCATTGATCGCGCCGGCGGCGTCGCTCAGTGGGAAGGTCTGCGATACCAGCGGCTTGACCTTGCCCTCGGCATGCCAGGCGAACAGCTGCTGGAAGTTGGCGGCGTTGTCTTGCGGCTGGCGCTGGGCGAAGGAGCCCCAGAATACGCCGATCAGCGCGGCGCCCTTGAGCAGTGGCAGGTTGGCCGGCAGAGCCGGGATACCGCCACCTGCAGCGAAGCCGACCACCAGGAAGCGGCCGTTCCAGGCGATGGAGCGGAAGGCTTCCTCGAACAGATCGCCACCGACCGGGTCGTAGACCACGTCCACGCCCTGGCCGCCGGTGAGCTTCTTCAGTTCTTCCTTGAGGTTTTGTTCGCTGTAGTTGATCAGATGGTCGGCACCGGCCTTGCGCGCCACTTCCAGCTTCTCTGCAGTGCTTGCCGCGGCGATCACCTTGGCGCCCATGGCCTTACCGATTTCCACGGCGGCCAGGCCGACGCCACCAGAGGCGCCGAGTACCAGCAGGGTCTCGCCTGGTTGCAGGTTGGCGCGCTGTTTCAGCGCATGCATCGAGGTGCCGTAGGTCATGCCGAAGGCGGCGGCGCTGGCGAAGTCCATGCTCGCCGGTACCGGCATCACGTTGTAGCCAGGCACCGCGACTTCTTCGGCGAAGCTGCCCCAGCCAGTCAGGGCCATGACCCGGTCACCAACCTTGACGTGTTCGACCTTCTCGCCGACTTCCAGCACCACGCCAGCCGCTTCGCCGCCCGGGGAGAAGGGGAAGGGCGGTTTGAACTGGTACTTGCCTTCGATGATCAGGGTGTCGGGGAAGTTGACCCCGGCCGCGTGCACCTCGAGGAGGATCTCGTTCTTCTTGATCGCGGGGCTGGCAACTTCTTCCAGTACCAGGGTTTCGGCCGGGCCGAAGGCTTTGCACAGAACGGCTTTCATCACGAGATTTCCTCAGGGGTTGATGGTCAGGCAGTGTAGGTGGCGTGCCCGGCCGGTCAACGAGCATGCCCCTGCCTGATGCCCTCGTATAAGCGTCGGGCTTGGGCGTGGAGCCGGCAATGGCTATGCTAGCGCCATACCTCCATAAGGAACTGCCGCCGTGAAAACCTGGATCGCTCTGTTGTTGGCCCTGTCGTTGCCATTTACCGCTCTGGCCAGCGGCGGCGCAGAGGAAGAGAAGGAAGGCGAGAACGCGGTGCCCAAGGTGGCGTATTACAGCCTCACCCCGGCGCTGGTCGGCAACTTCGGGGCCGGGCCCAAGTTGAAGTTCTACAAGGCTGATATCGCTTTGCGGGTGACCGGTACCGAGGCCGAAGAGAAGGTCGAGCACCACGAGCCGCTGATCCGCAATCAGCTGGTGATGCTGTTTTCCCAGCAGACCGAGGCGAGCATGGGCGATCAGAACGCCAAGGAAACGCTGCGTGCCGAGGCGCTCAAGCAGGTGCAGGACGTGCTGACCCAGGAGGAAGGCAAGCCGCTGGTGGAAGACCTGCTGTTCAACAACCTGATCATCCAGTAGCGCCATCCTGCGGTGGAGCCGGCTGACGGGCCATGCCCGGGCTCCAGATGCAGGTGCGGTTGCGCCCCTCGTGCTTGGCCAGGTATAGCGCCTGGTCACTGTGGGCGACCAGGCTGGCGGCCTGTTCCTCGCTGACCGGATCGGCCATGGCCAGGCCGATGCTCAGGGTCAGTCGGCCCTGCGGGCTGGCGGGGTGGGCAATATCCAGCGCGGCGATCAGTTCATGCACCCGCGCCGCCATGTGCTCGCCGCCCTCGATCCCGGTGTTGGCGAGGATCATGGCGAATTCCTCACCGCCATAGCGGCAGGCCACATCTCCTTCCCGTTGCAGGCAGTCCTGCAGGGTCGCGCCGACCTTGCGCAGCGCGTCGTCGCCCGCCAGATGACCGAGCGCATCGTTGTAGGCCTTGAAGTGGTCGATATCCAGCATCAGCAGGGTCAGCGGCGCGCCGATGCGCCGCAGACGCCGCCATTCGCCCTGTAGTTGCTGATCGAAGAAGCGCCGGTTGTACAGGCCGGTCAGGCCGTCGAGTTGCGACAGGCGCTGCAGGCGGGCCTCCAGCTGCAGGCGCTCGCTGTTGTCGCGGGACAGGCCGATCAGGTACTCGCGCTCGCCCAGCTGCACCAGTTGGGTGTTGATCTCGGCGGGCTGGCTGCTGCCATCGCGGCGGCGCATTTCGCGCTGGAAGATCCGCGACTGGTTGTCACGCTGGGCGTTGCGCACCAGTTCCAGCCAGGCATAGAAGCCCGGCAGCAGCTGCTCGGGGTGGTCACGCAGGAGCTGGGCGAACTGTTCCGGGTGATAACCCAGGCTGGCATAGGTGGCCTGGTTCATGTGCAGCAGCTCGCGGCTCTGGGTGTCGAAGATGAACAGGCTGTCGTGGCTGGTGTCGGTGAGATCGAGCACCAGTTGCAAGCGTTGGCGGCTGTCGCGCAGTTCCTGCTCGGTGTGTTCGCGGCGATTGGCTTCCACTTGCAGGCGCTGGTTGGCCAGTTGCAGGGCCTGGGCGCGCTGAGCGCTGGTCAGTGCCTGGGCGAGTGCGGCCACGAGCAGCAGGCTGATGGCCAGGCTGGCGCCCAGCACCACCTGTGGCAGTGGCGTGCTCAGGCGTTGCAGCAGTGCGTGAGTGGGGCTCAGCTGCAGGCTGAAATTGCGGTTGTTGAGCAGTTCGATCGGCACCTGCTGGGTCAGCTGCATCAGGTTGCCCGGTTGTTCGCGGCTGTAGATGCGCTGACCATTTTCCAGCAGGTGCACACTGAAATCGCCGTTGTCGAGACCCGCCAGCAGCTCGCTCATCAGCGGTTCGACGCGGAATACGCCTTGCAGGAAGCCGTCAAACTGGCGCTCGCCCTGGTTGTTGCGCAAGTACAGCGGGGTATAGAGAACGAAGCCGCGCCCACCCTGGACCAGCTGAAAACTGTTGGAGAAGCGCTGCTCGCCACTGGCGCGCGCCTGCATGGCCAGCGGGTAGTTGGGATGGTTTACGGCGAGCTGGAAGTTGACCGCGGCTTCGTTACCTTTCAGCGGCAGCAACCAGCGCATGTGCAGGTCGGCACCGACCCATTGAACCGACTGGTAGGCAGGGAAGTCGGCGAGAGCCTGCGTCGCTTCTTTCTCCCAGGCCTGTTGGGGCAGGCGCCCGAGGCTGTTCCACAGGCGGGCGATACGCTCCAGGCTGTCGACTTCGCCATGCAGGTTGCTTTCCAGCTGTCGCGCCAGGGCGCGGGCCTGGAAGTTGACGTGCTCGCGCAGGCGCTCCTGCTGGCTGTTTTCCAGTTGGCGCCAGAGCATGAAACTGGCCAGGCACAGTGCCAACAGGAGGAGGGTCAGCGCCAGGCGCGCTGGCCAGACAGGGCGTGCTCGCATGGGCGGACTCCGGGGGCTTCAGCACGTGATAACACAGTGCACGGGGCGACTCAACGCAGGGCGAGGATGGCCGCCCATTCGGTGTCACTGACGGGCATCACCGACAGCCGGCTGCCTTTTTGTACCAGCGCCAGTTCGGCCAGTGCCGGCTCTGCGCGCAAGCGGGCGAGCGGCAACACGCGGGGGAAGGCCTCGACGAATTCGACGTCCAGCGCGCTCCACGGATTCTTCTCGTGGCTGGCCTTGGCATCGAAGTAATGGCTGTTCGGGTCCAGTGCCGTAGGGTCGGGATAGGTCGGCCCGGCAATCCGTGCAATACCGGCAATGCCCGGCTCAGGGCAGCTGGAGTGGTAGAAGAAGAATTGTTCACCCACCTGCATGCTGCGCAGGAAGTTGCGCGCCTGGTAGTTACGTACGCCATCCCAGCGTGCGCGGCCGAGTTGCTGCAGGTGATGGATGGACATTTCATCGGGCTCGGACTTCATCAGCCAAAAAGGCATGAACTTTGCTCCTGTTTGCCGGTCTTTGCGCTGGGATTGAATCTCGTTCCCGCAATAGACAATGGGTTGGCGCCAAAAACTGTGTAGTTCTTCACCGCCCCATGGCGGCAGAAGGTTCAGGCTAGACGCCGCTGTACCGACCAATAATAAAAACCACCACCGGTCAATCAAGCAGTGTGCCTGGAAAGGGGGAGGCAAACGCATGAAACGCAAGCCAGATCTACTATGGGTACTGGTCATCCTGTTCAGTCTGGGGATGGTTACTACCGGTTACACCCAGAGCATGTGGGAGCGTCAGAGCAGCCAGCCGGCCAACCTGTCGCAGCAGTAAACCACCGCTCACGAGCGCCGCAGGGATCGCGGCAGCTCAGTTCCTCAGCAACGCGAGACTCAGGCGTACCAGCGCCGATCCGTCACCACCGCCTGCAGCCGCACATCCCAACTGGCCAGCGCCAGTTTATCGACCTTCTGACATTCATGAGCCAGGCCCAGTAGCGTCGGCTTGTGCCAATTTTTGCGCACTTGTCGGTAGGCCAGGCTGCGGTCATAGAAACCGCCGCCCATGCCCAGGCGCCCGCCCTCTTCATCGAAACCCACCAGCGGCAACAGGATCAGGTCGAGGGTCCAGGCCCGGCGTTGGCGCGCCGGGTTGGCGTGTGGCTCGGCGATATGGAAGCG
>JBBNAI010000150.1:0-7706 GCA_037994305.1 Pseudomonas sp.
CCAGGCAAGGCGCGGGACGCAGGCAATGGTCGCTCCCTTGCCAAGTCCCGCAACGCCGCGTGGCGCGATTTTGCACGCAACCCGAAGGGACGGGCCAGTATTTGCGCGGAACGTCGTTACTCGACCGCTCATTTGAACGACCAAACCACGCGTCTCGCGCCTAGCTCCGCGCAAATACTGGCTCCGTCGCGGCCGTGAACGAAACGGGAACAGACCCTATGAACACCATGAAACGCTACGAGAAATTCGCCGACCAGATTGCCGAGCTGATCCGCTCCGGCGTGCTCGCCCCCGGCGAGAAGGTGCCCTCGGTGCGGCATGCCAGCCGCACCTACGGGGTCAGCCCATCCACCGTGTTCCAGGCTTACTACCTGCTGGAGGATCGCGGTCTGATCCAGGCACGGGCGCGCTCCGGTTACTTCGTCCGCGAACTGGCGCGGCACTCGCTGGCCGAACCGGAAACCAGCGCACAGGCGGCGCAAACCACCGAAGTGGACGTCAGCGAGCTGGTGTTCTCCGTACTTGGCTCACTGAAAGACCCGCACACCGTACCCTTTGGCTCGGCCTTCCCCAGCCCGCAACTGTTCCCCCTGCAGCGCCTGGCGCGCTCCATGGCCCATGCCCTGCGCGACATGCCGGCGCATGCAGTGATCGCCGACATGACCGCCGGCAACCCCGATTTGCGTCGGCAGATCGCCCTGCGCTACATGGTTGCCGGCGTGCGCCTGCCGCTGGACGAACTGGTGATCACCAATGGCGCCCTGGAAGCGCTGAACCTGTGCCTGCAGACCGTGACCAGCCCCGGCGACCTGGTGGCCATCGAAGCACCGGCCTTCTATGCCACGTTGCAGGTGTTGGAGCGCCTCAAGCTCAAGGCAGTGGAAATCCCGGTCAACCCGCGTGAAGGCATCGACCTGGACGTGCTGACCGAGCGCCTGGACAGCCTGCCGATCAAGGCCTGCTGGTTCATGAGCAGCCTGCAGAACCCGCTCGGCGCGAGCATGAGCGACAGCAAGAAAGCCGCGCTGTATGAGCTGCTGCATCAGCATCAGGTGCCGCTGATCGAGGACGACGTGTACGCCGAGCTGTACTACGGCGCGCAGCCACCCAAGCCGGTGAAGAGCTTCGACCGCGACGGCCTGGTGATGCACTGCGGCTCGTTTTCCAAGAGCCTGGCACCGGGCTATCGGGTTGGCTGGGTGGCAGGCGGGCGCTATGCCGAGCAGATCAGTCGGTTGAAACTGATGACCACCATTTCACCCTCGGTGCCGGCTCAGGCAGCCATCGCCGACTACCTGCAGCACGGCGGCTATGACCGTCACCTGCGCCGCCTGCGTCATGCCCTGGAAACCCAGCAGGGCGCGATGCTCGCCTCCGCTGTGCGGCACTTCCCTGCCGGTACACGGGTCACCCGACCCAGCGGCGGCTACTTCCTCTGGTTCGAATTCCCCGAACAGGTCGACTCGCTGCAGCTGTTCCAGCTCGCCCTCGCCCAGGGCATCAGCCTGGCACCGGGGCCGATCTTTTCCGCCACCCGGCGTTTTCGCAACTGCGCACGCCTAAACCACGGGCATCCGTGGGATGAGCAGAGCGAACGGGCGATGGAACTGTTGGGGCGAATCCTGGCCTCATTCTGAAAGGGACACACCGCTCTGCAACGCCTATTGTGTCCATGCCAGGCATGGCGACGTCACAGTAGTGGCACAATGACATCCTCCGGGCCACTACCACGACAATAATCACAACAGGGGGCAGCACCATGAGCGATGACAGCACCACCAGCGTCAACGAGATACTCGGTGACCAACAGCGCATCGAGCTGCTGGAAAAGAGCGCCAAGCTCAACCGCCTGCTGATCTACGGTCTGGGTGGTGGCCTGGTCCTGCTCCTGTTGGCGGTCGTGCTCATCGCCGTATTCAGCGGTGGCAGTGACGAGCACGAAAAGCCGGAAGCTGTGGCCAGCCAAGCCAGTGTCGTCGCCCTGGAAAAACGCCTGGTGGCCGTGGAACAGCAAGTCGCCACCTTCCAGCAGCAACTGAAAAACCAGCAGGCACTGATCACCCTGGCGCAAAGCAGCCAGCCTGCACCAGCAGCCACCGCCGCCCCGACCACTGCTGAGCCCAGTCGCCCCGACCGAGCGACCATCCAGCAGGTGGCGAGCGTGCTGATCGGCCAGGAACAGAACTACCAGCAAAGCATCACCGCGCTGAAAAACGGTATGCGCGACCTGGCCGGCATGATCGCCGGCTCGCGCAGCTGGCTGGAAGACTACCAAGCAGACCTGAACAAGCCACTGGGCGAAAGCCAGGCGCGGGTCAAGGCGCTGCAACAGTGGTCCAGCGGCAAGCCCACCTCCACGGAATAACAGCATGACCCTCACCGCGGCCCTGTTCGCCTATGTGCTTGCCGCCAGCCTGCTGACCATCACGCCAGGGGTGGATACCGCACTGATCCTGCGCACCGCCACCCTCGAAGGGCCGAAACGCGCGGCCATGGCCGCGCTGGGCATCAACGCCGGCTGCCTGGTCTGGGGCGCTGCAGTGGCGCTAGGGCTGGGCGCCCTGCTGGCTGCCTCGGAGCTGGCCTTCAACATCCTCAAGTGGACCGGCGCCGCCTACCTGCTATGGCTGGGCCTGCAGATGCTGCTCAAGCCGCGCGATGAGTTCAACCTGGCCAGCAGCGCCGAAGAAGAACGCCACGGCCAACTCGGCTGGTTCATCAAGGGCCTGCTGGGCAACCTGCTCAACCCCAAGGTCGGGGTGTTCTACGTGTCATTCCTGCCGCAATTCGTCCCGGCCGGCTACGCAGTGGGCAGCTTCAGCTTCCTGCTGGCCTGCATCCATGTGCTACTCGGGCTGGTATGGGCCGCCACCCTGATCCTTGCCACCCGCCCGCTGGCCCACTTCCTGCGCCGCGGTGGCCTGGTCAAATGGCTAGACCGCGCCACCGGCTCGGTGCTGCTGGCCTTCGCCGCCGGGCTGGCGCTGGCCAAGCGCTGACCGGCGTTTGCGCGTCCGCGCTTCTTCCGTACACTGCGCGCAATAAAAAGTTGCCGGAGTGCACAGATGCACCGAACAGTCAGCTGGGCCTGCGCGGCTGCCAGCCTGCTTTGCGCCGCAAGTGCGCAAGCCACTTCCCCGTCAGACGACCCACTTCTCGACACCCCTGTCAGTTCCTCTGCCCTGACCGAACGCAGTGCCCGCGGTGTACTGCGGGCCCGTGACCAGGCGATGCTATCCAGTGAACTGGCCGGGCGCATCGTCGAAATGCCCTACGCCGATGGCCAGGACTTCAAGAAAGGTGAAGTCCTGGTACGTTTCGACTGCAGCGCCTACCAGGCCCAACTGAATGCCTCTCAGGCCGCTGTACGCGCCGCCCGCGAAGAGCTGACGCACAACAAACAGCTGGCTGCGCTCAACTCCGTTGGCCGTTTCGAAGTCGCACTGGCCGAGGCCAAACAGGCCCAGGCACAAGCCGAGGCACAGGTCTATCAGGTGCAGGTCAAACGCTGCAGCGTCGCTGCACCATTCAACGGCCGCGTGGTCCAGCGCAAGGCACAACCCCATGAGAGCGTCGCCAGCGGCGCACCGCTGCTGGAGATCGTCGACAACCGCACCCTGGAAGTCCACCTGCTGGTGCCCTCCAGCTGGCTTGGCCGGCTCAAGCCTGGCGAGCACTTTCAATTCACTCCCGACGAAACCGGCCAGCCGCTGCAGGTCGAAGTCAAACGCCTCGGCGCGCGCATCGACGAAGGCAGCCAGACCTTGCTGCTGATCGGCAGCCTGCCCAGCGACACGAACGGCCTGCTAGCCGGCATGAGCGGTAGCGCGCACTTCGCGGAGGCGCCATGACCGCGCAGGTGCCGGGCCTGGCCGAACGGGTATTCGCCCAGTTTCTCGCGCTTGAGCGCCAGGCCCGAGCCGCCAAGGATATCGACAGCCTGGCCTACGCCATGGCCAACGATGCACAAAGTCTGTTCGGCTACCGCCATGCCGCCCTGCTCATCGCCGGGAAAGTACGTGCGCTGACCGGTATCAGCGTGGTCGAACCGAATGCCCCCTTCGTTGCCTTCGTCGAGAACGCTGCCGGCCAGTTACTTGCCCAGGGGCGCTCTGCCCAGCCTCAGGTGGTCCGCCCTGAAAGCCTGAGTGCGCAAACACAGGCCGACTGGCACAGCTTATCGACTGGGGCAACGTTCTGGCTGCCGCTGACTGATCGTCAACAACAGCCGTTCGGCGGCCTGTGGATCGCCCGCGAACAGCCTTGGAGCGAAGCCGAACAAGCGTTACTCGGCCAATTAGGCGATGCCTATAGCCACGCCTGGCTGGCCTTGCAGCCAGGCAAACCCTGGCGCCTTCGCTGGCCGCGCAAGAAAATCGCAGCCGTGGTCGCAGCCGCACTCTTGTTGCTTCTGCTGCCAGTGCGTCAATCGGTGCTGGCACCAGCAGAGGTGGTGCCACTGGGTGGACAGGTAGTCGCTGCACCGCTGGATGGAGTGATCGCCGAGTTCCTGGTCAAACCCAACCAGGCGGTAAACAAGGGCGACGTGCTGCTGCGCTTCGACGCCACCAGCATCAAGGCCCAGGCCGATGTTGCCGAACGTAGCCTGAATGTCGCCGAAGCCGAGCTCAAGGCCAACTCCCAGCGCGCCTTTAGCGATGCCGAATCGAGCGCACGGATAGACCTGTTCGCCGCGCGCGTGGAACAGAAGCGTGCCGAACGCGACTACGCCCGTCAGCTCCTGGCCCGCACCGAAGTACGCGCCGAGCGTGGCGGCATTGCCGTATTCGCCGACGCCCAGCGCTGGACCGGCAAACCAGTGCAAACCGGCGAGCGCCTGATGGAAATCGCCGACCCACGCCAGGCCGAACTGCGTATCGAACTGGCCGTTGGCGACGCCCTGGACTTCAAACCGGGAGCCGAGGTGGCGCTGTTCCTCGATAGCGACCCGCTCAATCGCCACGCCGCACACCTGCAGCGCAGCGCCTACGAGGCGCAGCAGACGGCTAGCGGCCAACTGGCCTATCGCCTCGACGCCGAGTTCGAGGAAACCCCGCCGCGCATCGGTCTGCGCGGCACTGCCAAACTGTTCGGCGAGCGCGGCCCGCTGGCTCTCTACCTGCTGCGCCGGCCACTTGCCGCGTTGCGCCAGACGGTAGGCCTATAAATGCAACTGCCTGCACTACGCGCCGACCTGCAGCTGTCCCAGGCCGGCCCGGCGCTGGATGGCTCGCCCCAATGGACCCTCGCCGACCCGCTGCGTGGGCGCTACTTCAAGCTCGGCGCACCGGCCATGCGCCTGCTGCGGCACTGGCAACTGGGCCACGCCGAACAGGTCCTGCAGGCCGCCAACCGCGAGCCGGGCATCCCTCTGGGCGGAGAGGACGTGGAAGAGCTGCTGCGCTTCCTGCGTGGCTACGACCTGATTGCCGCCATGGATGAAGATCAACGCGCCAGCTACGCAACCAAGGCGACCCAGCAACGCCAAGGGCTGTGGCAGCGCCTGCTGCACCAGTATCTGTTCTTTCGCATCCCGCTGTGGCGCCCGGATGCCTTTCTCGACCGTACCTGGCCCTGGCTGCGCCGCTACGGCCCGAACCTGCTGCGTTTCGGCCTGCCGCTGTTGCTGTGCCTTGGCGTATTTCTCGCCGCACGCGACTGGGAGCGTTTCATCGCCACCTTTCCGCACCTGTTCAGCTTGGGTGGCGCGCTATCGTTCGGTATTGCCCTGACCTTCGCCAAGCTCTGCCACGAATTCGGCCATGCCTACATGGCCAAGCGCGCCGGCTGCCGGGTGCAGAGCATGGGCGTGGCCTTCATGGTCATGCTGCCGATGTTCTACACCGACGTCAGCGATGCCTGGCGCGTCAACGACCGGCGCTC
This sequence comes from Pseudomonas sp., assembly GCA_037994305.1. GTDB lineage: Bacteria > Pseudomonadota > Gammaproteobacteria > Pseudomonadales > Pseudomonadaceae > Aquipseudomonas. Next base: position 5,884 of record JBBNAI010000150.1, read on the forward strand.
GCGCCTGCTGATCGGTGCCGGCGGCGTGATGGCCGAACTGCTGCTGGCCTGTATCGCCCTGCTCGCCTGGTCGCTGCTGCCCGATGGGCCGGCACGCACAGCCGCGTTCATGCTGGCCAGCGCCACGTGGATCACCACCCTGGTAATCAACCTCAACCCCTTCATGCGCTTCGATGGCTATTTCCTGCTCAGCGACCTGTGGGGCGTCGACAACTTGCAGGGACGCGGTTTCGCCCTGTGCCGCTGGCACCTGCGCGAGGCCCTGTTCGGCTATGGCGAACCAGCACCGGAGCCCTGGTCACCCAGCATGCAGCGCAAGCTGCTGATCTGGGGGTACGGTTCCTGGCTATGGCGGGCGGCGCTGTTTCTCGGGATCGCCCTGGCTGTCTACCACATGTTCTTCAAGGTACTGGGCATCTTCCTGATGCTGGTCGAGCTGCTCTGGTTCATCGCCCTGCCAATCTGGCGCGAGATGCAGGAGTGGAGCAAACGCCGCGACCAGGCCCACCCCGGCAAAGTATTCCTGCTCGGCATCGGCCTGCTGGCACTGCTCGCCGTGCTCCTGGTGCCCTGGCGCAGCGCAGTGGAGATTCCGGCGATGCTCGAAGCCTCGCGCAGCACTGCGCTGTACGCACCGCTGTCGGCGCAACTGAAAGCCATACACGTCACCGATGGCCAGCTGGTCGCCAAAGGCACATTGCTACTGGAGCTGGAGTCGCCCGACCTGAACTCGCGCCAGACCGTAGTGCGCAGCGAAATCAATACTCTGCAGCTGCAACTGCGCCGCCAGGCCGGGCGCAGCGAAACCATCGGCGACCTCGGCGTGCTCGAGCAACAACTGGCCGAAGCCCTCGCCGAATACCGCGGCCTGGCAGCGCAGCGCGAGCGCCTGCAGATTCGCGCCCCGGAGGCCGGTGTGGTGCGCGACCTGCTCAGTGGCCTGCAACCCGGTCGCTGGCTATCGCCACATAACGTGCTGGCCCGCGTGGTCGAGCCCGGCCTGCGCCTGCGCGGTTATTTGCGGGAAGAAGAACTCTGGCGCGTCGAGCCCGGCGCGCAAGGCCGCTTCATCGCAGACGACCCATCGCGCCCGGCCCCGCATGTACGCCTGGAAGAGATCGACGCCACCGCTGCCGCCCACCTCCAGCTCGAAGCCCTGACGTCCGACCATCAGGGCCCGATTGCCGTGCGCCGCAACGCCCAGCAAGAAAGCGAACCGTTACAGGCGCAATACGGCGTCAACCTGCAACTGCTCGATGAGCTCGCAGCGCCGGCCCAGCCGCTACGCGGTCTGGTGGTACTCGATGGCCAGGGCGAATCGGTACTCGGGTTCGTCTGGCGCCGAGTGGCGGCGCTGGGTGTGCGCGAGAGCGGTTTCTGACCCAAGAGACAAAGAAAGTTGCGCGAGACCGGCACTTTCCCCGATAGTTCCCCAAATAATTTGATCCAGTCCGCAGTAGCGACACGGAGGTTCTTGTGAAATTTCTGGACCTGTTCAAGCGCCAGGCAAGCCCATCCACAGCCAAACGTGCGCCTCTGGCGGCCGCGCTCGAACCACGCATGCTGTTCGACGGCGCCGTCGCCGCCACCGTAGCCGACGCCGCACAGCCGGATGCCGCCAAGGCCCCCACCGACCAGCCCAACGACTCCCACGCCAATGACAGCCATGACGCCACGGCCGCCACGCCGCCGGCGGCAACAGCCGACCAGCGCCAAGAAATCGTGTTTGTCGATGGCAAGTTGCAGGATGTCCAGGCACTGATCGCCGGGCTCCCAAGCGGCACGGAAGTCGTGGTGCTCGACAGCAACAAGGACGGTCTGCA
>JBBNAI010000151.1:0-3343 GCA_037994305.1 Pseudomonas sp.
GCCCAGCCCACGACTGCGGCATGTCCGCCCCTGGCGAACACCACGGCCCACGCAAGGGCGACATGTTCAAGGACCTCAACCTGACGCCCGAGCAGCGCGAGCAGTTCCGCACGCTGATGCATGAACGCAAGGATGAGCCGCGCGCCCTCACCCGCAAATACCTGGACAAGCTGCCGCAAGCCGAACAGCAAGCCATGAAGAAAGAGCTGGAAACCGCGCGCCTGGACCACGACAAGGCCGTGCGTGCCATCCTGACGCCGGAACAACAGAAGGTGTTCGACCAGCACAAGCAGGAAATGGAGAAAAACCGCGCCGACCGTGCAGAGTTCGAAACCTGGAAAGCCGAGCGCGACAGCAAGAAGCAGTAATCCCAGCCTGACCTGAGCCCGGCCTGCAATTCTGCAGGCCGGGCTTCATCTATTTCCGAGGAGTGCCCATGCGTTCTCTGTTCTGGCGCATCTTTGCCAGCTTCTGGCTGGCCATCGCCCTGGTCGCCGGCCTGTCCATGCTGCTCGGCCACGCACTGAACCAGGACACCTGGATTCTCGGTCACCATCCTGCCGTGAAGAACCTGCCCGAGCAGTGGAGCCAGCTCTACGAAGGGCCAGGCGGTCCAAGCGCCGCCCAGGACTTCCTGGAGCAGCGTAAACGGGATTTCCATGTCGACACCCAGGTGCTCGACAACAGTGGCCAATCATTGGTCAACGGCACCTTCCCGCCGCGCGCCGTGGCCTTCGAGAAACGTCACGGTGGTGATCGACGCATGCCGTGGCGGCGCATGACCGAGGAATACGTCAGCCCTGCCACCGGCGAAACCTACCTGTTCATCTACCGTATTCCGCACCCGGAACTAGAGGCCTGGCACCGCGGCAGCCTGTTCTGGCCGCTCAGCGCCCTGGGCATCGCCCTGGTGGTGCTGACCCTGCTCAGCCTGTGGCTGACCCTGTCCATCACCCGCCCACTCGGCCGCCTACGCGGCGCAGTGCATGACCTCGGGCAAACCGCCTATCAGCAGAACAGCCTGGCGCGCCTGGCCGGGCGCGGCGACGAGTTCGGCGTGCTGGCCCGCGACTTCAACCGCATGGGCGCGCGCCTGCAAGGGCTGATCGGCAGCCAACGCCAGTTGCTGCGCGACGTCTCCCACGAGCTGCGTTCGCCCCTGGCACGCCTGCGCATCGCCCTGGCCCTGGCCGAGCGCGCCGGCCAGGTGGAACGTGAGCAGCTGTGGGGACGCCTGACCCAGGAGTGCGACCGACTGGAAAACCTGATCAGCGAGATTCTCGCCCTCGCCCGCCTGGACGCGACGCCAGGCACCGCGCAACCGATCGACCTCGCCGCCTTGCTCGACGAACTGCAAGCCAATGCCCAGCTCAGTGCGCCCGAGCAGCACCTGCGTATCCAGCGTGATCCGCAGGCTGTGCTCAACGGCTGGCCGGACATGCTCGGCCGCGCGCTGGACAACCTGCTGCGCAATGCCATGCGCTTCAGCCCGGCAGAGCAGCCCATCGAGATACAGGTCGAAAAGCAGCAGGACAACCTGCTGATCAGCGTGCGTGACCACGGCCCGGGGGCGCCGGAAGAGCTGCTGGAAAAACTCGGCGAGCCATTCTTCCGCGTCCCCGGCCAACAGGCCGCCGGGCATGGCCTGGGGCTGGCCATTGCGCGCCGCGCTGCCGAGCGCCACGGCGGCCGCCTGCTGCTGGACAACCACCCGCAAGGCGGCTTTGTCGCCACCCTCGAGTTGCCGCTGAACGCAGCCGTTTAACCCCGTGGACGGGTGTCAGCCTTGCCAGGCGGCCACGTAATCGGCCGGATCGAGCGCCAGCGGCACGCGCCGCTCGCCCTCCACGCTGCCCAGGTAGACGAAACCGACAATGCGCTCGCCCGCCTGCAACCCCAGCCCGGCCATTACCTGGGCGTCGTAGCTGAACTCACCGGTACGCCACATCGCACCGAAGCCCTGCGCATGCGCCGCCAGCAGGATGCCCTGCGCCGCACAACCGGCAGCCAGCAGTTGTTCCTGCTGCGGTACCTTGGGGTGATCCGTGATACGGGCGATGACCACCACCAGCAGCGGCGCCCGCAGCGGCATGGCACGCGCCTTGTCCAGCGCCTCTGGCTTGGCCTCGGGATTGCTGGCCGTCAGGGCCGCGGCGAACAGTTCGCCCAGTTGCTGGCGAGCCGCGCCTTCCACGGTAAGAAAGCGCCACGGCCGCAACTGGCCATGGTCCGGCGCACGCAGGGCAGCACGAAACAGCAGGTCGCGCTGCGCTGCATCGGGTGCAGGCTCCAGCAAACGCCCCACAGATACGCGATTGAGCAATAGATCGAGGGCTTCCATCGGCCTTCTCCTCGGGAATCAGGCCGGCATTCTAGCCGATTCCACACCCGCATCCGGCAGCCTTGCACAACCCCGCACACACAAGCTCGGAATCAGCGTGTTCGCTGATTTACAGGCGATGCGCCAGGCGTAGAATGGCGCCCTTCGCCCTGGCCTGTTCGAGCCTTACTTCATGGCATTGCCGACTCTGCGCGTTATCGGCTTCATCCTCGGAATTTTCCTCATCACCCTGGCGGCCAGCATGGTCATCCCCATGCTCACGCTGTTCGCGTTCGAGCGTACCGACGACCTCAATGCCTTTCTCTGGTCGAGCCTGGCCACCTTTATCGCCGGCCTGAGCCTGGTGATCCCCGGTCGCCCGCAACACATGCACCTGCGCCCGCGCGACATGTACCTGCTGACCACTGCCAGCTGGGTGGTGGTGTGCGCCTTCGCCGCCCTGCCGCTGGTACTGATCACCCACATCAGCTACACCGACGCGGTTTTCGAAACCATGTCCGGCATCACCACCACTGGCGCCACCGTACTCACCGGGCTGGACCACATGTCGCCCGGCATCCTCATCTGGCGCTCGATGCTGCACTGGCTGGGCGGCATCGGCTTCATCGGCATGGCAGTGGCGATCCTGCCGCTGCTGCGGGTCGGCGGCATGCGCCTGTTCCAGACCGAGTCCTCGGACTGGGGGCAGAAAGTCATGCCGCGCTCGCACATGGCCGCCAAGTACATCCTGTATGTCTACGTGCTGCTCACAGGGCTGGGTTTCCTGGCTTTCTGGGGGGCCGGCATGACCCCGTTCGAGGCGATCAACCACGCGATGTCGCTGATTTCCACCGGCGGTTTCTCCACCTCAGACATGTCCCTGACCAACTGGAAACAGCCAGCGGTGCACTGGGTTGCGGTGGTGGTGATGATCCTCGGCAGCCTGCCGTTCACCCTCTATGTCGCCACCCTGCGCGGGCATCGCCGGGCGCTGATCCGCGATCATCAGGTCCGGGGCCTGAT
>JBBNAI010000152.1:0-16297 GCA_037994305.1 Pseudomonas sp.
GTCTGCCCCTGTGGTCGGAAGCATACGCTGGTAGTTTTTCCGGTGCCGCTCGTCATCGCCTTGGCTCCCTGAGACGAACTCGCTTTCGTGAACTATAGACAGTTATCGGTTCGGTCAAGAACCGCTCATACCGCTCTAGACAGGCCGCTGTGATGGCACGCTGCTATTTTCAGGTGGGGTAAGCGCAGATCCAAGACTAGTCGACTCGCCATGGTTTGCTGGATGCCGTCAGGCGGCCATGGCAATAGGCAACAGCGCTTTTCGAGGGCTTTGCAGGTTTGGTAACCAGGCCCGCTCCTGCTCTAGATCTTGAGGAAGCGTATTGAGAATGGCGGTCTAGGATGCAAAGACGGGCATGAAGCCTTTTCGTCGGTGGGGGCTGAATCTATGTGGATACGGGTGTATGGCTGGTGCTTCACGTTCTTCTGCCTGCTCGGGATAGCGCTGGCTCCCCCGTTACAGGCTGCAGAGGAGTCCATGGGGAGCGCGGCCGAGCCGGCAGAGGTGAAGATCGTCAACCGTGTGATCATCACGCTGCATGCCGTCCTGCTGGGCGAGGTACCCAATACCCGGGCCAGGCGTGCTGAGACGGTGATCCGGGAAGTGCTTGAGGGCAGCGAGGAGGCCGATGTGCGCCTGGATACCATCCAGGACAGCTATCTGGTGCTCCTGGGGGATCGGCGCGCCTTCATCGTTTCTCCCCAGGATATCGACTCGGAGTCCAGCTCTGTCCGCCAGGCTGCCGAGGATGCCGCCAAGCGCCTTCGCCAGGTCATGGAAGAGACCCGGGAAGCACGCAATGTCCGTTTCCTGCTCACAGCTGGAGGCTTCAGCGCTGCGGCAACGCTGCTGTTTATCGGTCTGTTGCGTCTCATCTCTTATTCTCGCCGCTGGCTCCTGACCCAGCTGCCTGATCGGGTGCAGCGGCACACCAGTGCGCTGCGGGTCGGTCAGACTCCGCTGATCGATACGAGAAACCTCTTTGCCCTGGCTCGCCGCCTGCTGAGCCTGCTGTACTGGTCCTTGGTGCTACTGCTGACCTACGAGTGGCTGAGCTACGTACTGCAGCGCTTCCCTTACACCCGCCCGTGGGGCGAGAGCCTCAACCACTATCTGATCGAGCTCGTACGCTATCTGCTCGATGCTGTGGTCAGTGCTATTCCGGGGCTGGTCATCGCGCTGCTGATCTTCTTCATCGCCCGGGGCGTCAGCTCGTTCACCCAGCGCTTGCTGGAGCGTCTGTCCAGGCCGGGCACGATTTCCTGGCTGAACCACGAGACACTGCAGCCCACCACCCGACTTACCTCCCTGGGCATCTGGCTGTTTGCCCTGGCCATGGCCTATCCCTACCTGCCGGGCGCTGGTACCGAGGCGTTCAAGGGGCTATCGGTGCTGATCGGCCTGATGATTTCCCTCGGCGCTTCCAGCGTTGTGGGGCAGGCGGCAGCCGGGCTGATCCTCACCTATACCCGTACTCTGCGCCCTGGCGAGTTCGTGCGGATCGGCGAGCACGAAGGCACGGTGAACGAGGTTGGCATGTTCACCACCAGCATTCGTACCGGTCTCGGTGAGATGCTGACCATCCCCAACTCGATGATCACCGGTAGCGTGACCAAGAACTACTCGCGGGTGGTCCAGGGGGCCGGCTATGTGGTCGACACGGTGGTCACCATTGGCTACGACACTCCCTGGCGACAGGTCGAGGCCATGTTGTTCGAAGCCGCGCGGCGCACCCCTGGTATCCTACAGACGCCCAGGCCGCAGGTGTTCCAGACCGCACTCTCGGATTTCTATCCCGAGTATCGCCTGGTCGCCCAGGCGGTCCCGAGCGAGCCACGGCCGCGTGCCGAGCTGCTGAGCATGCTGCACGCCAATATCCAGGATGTGTTCAATGAGCACGGCGTACAGATCATGTCGCCACATTACCTGGGCGATCCCGAACAGGAAAAATGGGTGCCCAGGGAAAACTGGTACGCCGCTCCGGCGCAGGCACCCAGTCAGCATGAGGAGCAGTGATGATCGATTTCGTACTCCATGCCCTGCGCTCCAACCCAGAACTGGCCGTGTTCCTGGCAATCGCCCTGGGCGTGCTGATCGGGCGCATTCAGCTGGGCAGCTTCCATCTGGGCTCGGTCGCCGGGGCCTTGCTGATGGGGCTGATTATCGGCCAGATAGGCCTGGATGTACCCCATGAGCTCAAGTCGGTGTTCTTCGTGCTGTTCATCTACGCCGTCGGCTTCAAGAGCGGCCCGGAGTTCTTCGGCAGTCTCAATCGCGGCACACTGAAACTGGTGCTGTTTTCCGTCGTGCTCTGCGCCACGGCTTTGGGCGCCATTCTGTTGATGAACGCCATCTACGACTTCGACGCCGGCTTCACCGCCGGGCTCGGGGCAGGGGCGCTGACCGATACGGCGATCATGGGCACTGCCAGCAGCGCTATTGCCCAACTGCCAATGGCTGCCGAAGCCAAGGCTCAGTTGAACAGCCACATGGCCATCGCCTACGCCATCACCTATCTGTTCGGCACCATCGGCCTGATCGTGTTCGTCGGCAGCATTGCCCCAAAGCTGCTGGGCGTGGACCTGCGCACCTCGGCTCGCGAGCTGGAGCTTGAACTCGGCATCGCCACCAGCGAAGACTTCATCAGCACGCCCTATACCCGCATGGTGGTACGTGCCTATCGAGTCGCAGAGGGCGGGGCGGCGGGTTCCACTGTGGCGGACATCGAGCGGCTGCATCCGACGCTGAGCGTCGAGCGGGTCGTGCGTGGCGGGAAGATTCTGGGGCGTGATCCGAGCCTGGTCTTGCAGGTCGGGGATATCGCCGGGGTGTACGCGCTGCGCGAGGACGTGGGCCAACTGGCGCCCTGGATCGGACCGGAGGTCGACCATGCCGAAGCCTTGTCCTTCCCGACACGCACGGCGGACATAGTGCTGACCTCATCCGCACTGGCCGGCAAGACCGTGCACGAGATCAAGTTGCTCCTGATTGGCAGCGATCGCCTCGGCTGCTTCATCAATACCATTACACGCCAGGGACTGGAGCTACCGCTCCTGCCCCACACGGTGCTGCGCCGTGGCGATGTCATCGCCCTTACCGGACGTACCGCCAGCGTCGAGGCTCTGGCTGCGCAGCTCGGGCGTATCCGCGAGAGCAGCTACAAGTCCGATATTGCCGTGCATAGCCTGGGCATGGTGATCGGGGCGCTGCTCGGCATGCTGTCGACCCATGTGGGCATGATCCCGGTTGAACTGGGTGTCGGCGGTGGGGTGCTGGTGGTGGCACTGCTGATCGGCTGGTTCAATTCCCGCCATCCCGAGGTTGGCAACCTGCCGCCGGCTGCCCAGTGGGCGTTCTCCGAGTTCGGCCTGACAGCCTTCGGTGCGGTGGTCGGACTGCTGGCCGGACCGGCCGCAATTGCCGCCATGCAGGAGCAGGGGGTCGCTTTGCTGATTTCGGGTGTAGTGGTGACCCTGTTGCCTCCTCTGGTTGCCCTGTATTTCGGCCGTTATGTCCTGAGGTTGCACCCGATGATCCTGTTTGGCGCCCTGGCCGGTGCCCAGACCGAGGCGGCATCCATGAACAAGGTCATCGAGCAGTCAGGTAGCAATACCCCGGTAATCGGCTTCACCGTCTGCTACGCCATCTCCAATGTGCTGCTGGCGGTGTGTGGTCCGATCATTGTTTTCGTCTCCAACTGAGCCAGGAGCGGTCATCAAGGTTTAACCCAATGTGGATCTCGTGGGCAGAGCCTTTGTTCTAGGCTCTGCTGTGCTCTATCAGGATCAAACAAGCACGACTGGAGGGTCGTTATGAAACCGAAGTTCTGGATAGCCTCGATATGCTTTGTTTCTCTCGCGCTTGCGGGTTGCTCCAGCAAGCTGGTGCAGCCGGATGAATATTCCGGCTTCCTCGAAAACTACAGCGACCTGACGGAAACCAAGTCGCCCTCGGGGGCCCCGGTGATGCGCTGGATCGAACCTGGCATCAACGCCGGGCGTTATACCCGTGTGTTTATCCAGCCGAGCCAGCTGTTCCCGCCGCCCCAGGCTTCCGAGAAGATCCCGCAGAGCACTCTGGATGGCATCACCCAGTACTACGATCAGGCCCTGAAAACGCAGTTCTCCAAGGCTCTGCCGCTGGCGACCGGGCCTGGTCCTGGAACCCTGGTGGTACAGCCGGCGATCACTGCGGTCAGCGCCAAGACCGAGGGGCTGCATGCCTATGAGGTCATTCCCATTGCCCTGGTAGCCGCCGGGGTAAGTGCCGCAACCGGGATTCGTGACCAGGACACCACCCTCGCCACCGAAGCGGCGTTCATCGACGCCGACACTGGCCGTATCGTGGCCAAGGTGGTGCGCAAGGGAGCGGGCAATACCCTGGAGAACTCCTCGCAGGTGATGGTGGCCAAGGACGCCAGGGCCGTGCTGGATGGCTGGGCCAAGGACATGTTCACCTCGTTCCAGCAGTTGAAGTCCCAATAGCGGCATGCCAATAAAAAAAGCCCTCTTCGGAGGGCTTTTTTTATTGGCTCATTCGCTCAGAAACGCCAGGTAGCCCCGCCACCAAGGATATGCAGCGAGCTGTTGTTGTAACTACCGGAAAGGCTGTTGCCGGAGCGCGCCTTGGTCTGCTCGTTGTCCATGTCGCCTAGCCATACCAGCGTGTAGGCCAGATGCAGGTCGAGACCTTCCTCCAGTTGGTAGTTGATCCCGGTGGCCAGGCGCCAAGTCTCGTTCATGGGGTTGTCGACGGTGCGATCGTCGTCGTCCACCGCCGAGCTGTCGTATCCCAGCCCCAGGTTCCAGCGCAGCTGCGGTGTTGCCTGGTACTGTGTGCCAAGGGACGCATGCCAGGTGTCCTTGTACTGGCGGTCGACGGTAACGCTGGTGTCGGCAACATTCGTGTCCACCTCCACACCGATCTCGCCGAAGTCGCTCCAGTCCTGCCAACCCAGGCTACCGAGCAGCTTCCATTGTGAGTCGAGGTCGTGAGCCACGCTCAGCAACACTGTTTGCGGAACGTTCATATCCAGTTCGAGGGCGTCGACATCCAGGCGGTTGAGAGCTGCCTTGATGATCGGGTTGCTGACGTTGCGCACATCGGGGCTGTCTTCGAACTCCAGCTTCACCTTGCTGGTGTAGGCGAGGCCGATCTGCGTGCGCTCATCGAGTTTGTAGAGCAGGCCTAGATTGACCCCCGCGCCGACATCGGTGTCCTTGTACTCCAGCTGGCCGTCCGGGCGATTGGCTAGGCCGAGCAGGTTGTTGTTGATGGCCATCTCGGTGCGGTAATAGCCGTAGACGATACGAGGGCCCATGCCGACCGAGAGCTGGTCGGTGAACTTGTGGGCGATGGTCGGCTGGAAGGATATACCGATGATCGCCGCTTCCTGGGTGAAGTAGCGACCGGCCCAGTCGTCGTCATAGTCCAGCGCAAGTCCGAAGTTGCCGTACATGCCGAAGCCCACGGCCGAGCGCTCGTCGATCTGGTGGCTGACGAAGAGGCTGGCGCCGGGCAGCCATTGCAGGGCGTTGCCACCCTCGTTGCCGTCGAAGTCATTGTCAGCGTCGCGGGAGAAGCTGACGTCGCCGAGGATCACCTGCGCGTTGGCACTGACCTGCGTACCGCTGAGCTCGGTGATACCGGCAGGATTGCTCATCAGCACGCTGGGGTCGCTGGCCAGTGCGGCGGCACCGGCGTTGGCCAGGCCGCTGCCTTCCTGGCCAGCTTCATAGATCAGGATGCCGCCAGCCCAGGCTGTAGGAGCGCACAGACCTAAGGTTCCGCTGAGGGCAAGCAGGTAGGTGAGGCGGTGGGTCGAGTGAGTCATGGCGCATCCTTCTCTCGATGGAGGTCTTGAGGGAGCTTTGCCGCAACAAATGATCGGGAGGAGGGCTGTACAGCCAACTGTTGTGACGCCTGACTAGATACGTTCCTGCTAGCCTCCGATCCATCTTTTGGCAGTCTTTTCCTTCTGCTCTAGGAGCCTTGCCGGATGGCAGACGTCACGCACCGATCATGATGTAGCTAGGTGCTCGTCCTTTCTCGTTTCTAAGTGGTGCACTGAAACTAGGTGGGCCTGACCAGCTTGGCAAGTTAGCCAGGTGTGCAATTGGGCGGTGTTTGGCGGGCTACGGATATGGAACCGCTCAATTCGATGGGAAATGGCTTGTAATCACTGCTCCAGCGGGGCGGTATGAGGCTGCGCCATGGTTGTTGAGGTGGCCAGATACCATTGTTCGACGATGCGCTCACGCTGCGGCGAGGGGGCTCGAATACGCAGCAGGCCAATGGCAAGCGCATCGTCCAGACTAAAGCGGCCCTGCTGCAAGGCCAGCAAGACACCTTCCCCGGTGATCACTGTCGGTTCGTCAGGTGAGGGTCTCGCCACATGCGGTTCGGCCCGCAGGCTGTTGCCTTCTGCCCGGTAGCGTACCCACAGGCCCGACTCGATCAGTAGAAGGTGGAAGCCATCCTGCCCTGGGGTGCGATTCAGGGCTTCGTTCAGTTTGCCCAGCACCTGCAGTACACGACGCAGACCGAAGCCGCCGGGGAGGGGAATGGGCTTGGGTATACGCCGCTGCTCATAGGCGCCTTGCATGGCAATGGCCACGTCGAGAGAGTCGGGGTGGGCAGTGGCCAGGTCCAGTGCCAGCCCGTCGAAGCTGCAGGCACCCGCCGGACTGGCGCTGCCGAGCAGCAGCGCCAGCCCGCCGGCTACTAGCGGCGAGGCTCTCATGGGGTGACGATGTTGAACCAGAAGTCGAACTTGTCGAGCAGGCCCATGAACTCGCCGAAGGCCTGCGGGCGACCATCGAACTTCAGCTCGCCGGAGGCCACCTTCTGCTCCAGGGTCGCCTTGCCCAACTGGATGTCTTCCAGGGCGGTCTTGCTCATGGTCAGGCCAACATCGGCGTTGGTTGCTGCCTTGTCCTCGTAGGTCAACACACCGTTCTCCACGGTCAGGGCATAGCTCTTGCCCAGGTCGGTGAAGTTGTAGTTGAGCACCAGCTTCTTGCCAGCGGCGCGCTCGCCATTGAGGCGCACGGCCAGGTAGTCGAAGAGCATCTCCGGGGTCATGGCGCGGATCACGTCCGGGCTGGCGGTGACGGCACCGCCGGTGGCGGGCTTGCCGTTGCGCAGCTCGAAGGCGCCCTGCAGATAGATCGAACGCCAGGGGCCGGATTCGGCCTGGTAACCCAGTTGCTCGTAGGTGTCGGCCAGCAGGTTCTTTGCCGCGAGGTTGTCCGGCTCGGCGAACACCACCTGTTTGGCCGCTTCGGCCACCCAGCGGTACTCACCCTTGGCGAAGTCGACCTTGGCCTTTTCCAGCACCGCAGCCGAGCCGCCCATGTACTCGACGTATTTCTTCGCCGCCGGTTGCGGTGGCAGCTTGTCGAGGTTGGCCGGGTTGCCGTCGTACCAGCCCATGTAGCGCTGATACACCGCCTTGGCATTGTGCTTGAGGGTGCCGTAATAGCCACGCCCGGACCAGAACGACTCCAGCTCCGGCGGCAGCTTGATCGCCTCGGCGATTTCCTCGCCAGTAAGGCCCTGGTTCATCATGTGCACGGTCTGGTCGTGGATGTACTTGTAGATCGCCCGCTGCTTCTTCAGGTAGTCGTCGAACTGCGCCTGCCCCCACTGCGGCCAGTGGTGGCTCTGGAAGCGCACCTCGGTCTTGTCGCCGTACAGGGCGAGGGTCTCGCCGATGTACTTCGACCACTGCAGGGCATCGCGCACCTGCGCGCCACGCAGGGTGAGGATGTTGTGCATCACGGCGGTGGTGTTCTCGGCCATCCACATGGCCTTGGCGTCCGGGAAGTAGGTGTTCATCTCCACCGGCGCTTCGGTGCCAGGGGTTATCTGGAACTGCATGCGCACACCGTCGACGTTCAGCTCCTGGCCGGTCTTTCTGACGAACTCGGTAGGCTGAATCAGGGTGATGGTGCCGTTGGAGGCGGTCAGGCCCAGGCCGGAGCCGACGCTGCCTTGCGGGCTGCGCGGCAGCAGTGCGCCGAACATGTAGATGGCACGGCGGGCCATGGCGTTGCCGGCGATCACGTTCTCGCTGACCGCATGCTCAGCGAAACCTTGCGGCGCAATGATGCGCACCTTGCCGGTCTTGACGTCGGCCTCGTTGATGATGCCGCGCACGCCACCGAAGTGGTCGATGTGCGAGTGGCTGTAGACCACCGCCACCACGGGCTTCTTGCCCAGATGCTGGCTCACCAGTTCATAGGCGGCCTTGGCCGGTTCTGTGCTCACCAGAGGGTCGAAGACGATCCAGCCGGTCTTGCCCTCGATGAAGGTGATGTTGGAGAGGTCGTAGCCGCGCACCTGGTAGATGCCGTCGGTGACCTTGAACAGACCGTACTGGATATTTAGCTGGGCGTTGCGCCACAGGCTTGGGTTGACCGTGTCCGGCGCCGGCTTGTCTTGGGCGATGAACTGCCTGTAGCTCTCCAGGTCCCACACCACCTTGCCGTTGGCATCCTTGATGGTCAGGGTATCGGGCTTGGCAATGAAGCCGCGCTGGGCGTCGTCGAAGTCGCGCGTGTCGTTGAACGGCAGCGCCGCCAGCACGACCTGCTGGGCGGCTTTGGTTGCCTCGCTGGCCGGCTTGGCCGGAGTTGGCGCGGCCTGGGCGAGCGGCGCTGCCAGCAGGGTCGCGACCAGGCTGGTCGCGACCAGGCGTTTCAAGGGGTGGTGCATGCTGTGCATCCTCATTGTTATTGGTGTGTGAGGGAACCGGTGGCCGTCAGGCCTGGGCGATCCATTGCGCGGCGCGCTCGCCGATCATGATCGACGCCGCGTTGGTGTTGCCGCCGACCAGGGTCGGCATGATCGAGGCATCCACCACGCGCAGGCCCTGGATGCCGTGCACGCGCAGCTGGCTGTCGACCACCGCACCTTCGTCGTGGCCCATGCGGCAGGTGCCGACCGGGTGGTAGATGGAGTCGGTGCGGCGGCGCAGCAGCTCGATCAGCTGTTCGTCGCTGTGCAGGCCGTCGCTGAACACGTCGCGCAGGCCGAAGCGGGCCATGGGCGCCTGAGCGACAATTTCCCGGGTCATGCGGTAGCCCTTGAGCAGGGTCTGCACATCGTCGTCGTGGCCGAGGAAGTTCGGGTCGATACGCGGTGGCGCACTCGGGTCAGCTGATTGCAGGCCGACGCTGCCGATACTTTTGGGCCGCAGCACGCAGACATGGCAGCTGAAACCATGGCCCCAGTGCAGCTTGCGGTTGTGGTCGTCGAGCAGGCTGACCACCGAATGCAGCTGGATGTCCGGACGGGCCAGGGCCGCATCGGTCTTGAGGAAGGCGCCGCCCTCGGCGAAGTTGCTCGCCAGCGGACCGCGCTTGCTGGCCAGGTAGCGACCCAACGCGGCGCCCATCTTCAGGCTGCCACCGAGCGAATAGCCAAGCAGTGAGTTGTCGCTGCTCTGGTAGCCCAGCACCACGTCCGCATGGTCCTGCAGGTTCTGCCCGACGCCCGGCAGCTCATGTTGCACGGCGATGCCATGGGGCTTGAGTTCGGCCTGCGCGCCGATGCCGGAGAGCAGCAACAGTTGCGGGCTGCCGAAGGCGCCGGCGCTGAGCAGCACCTCCTTGCGTGCCTTGAGGGCGGTGGAGCGGCCCTTGATGCATACCTGCACGCCGGTGGCCTGCTTGCCTTGCAGCAGGATGCGTTCGGCATGGGCACCGGTGAGCACGGTGAGGTTGCTGCGCACCTCGCGAATCGGTTTGAGGAAGGCGGTGGCGGTGCTCCAGCGGCGGCCGTCGCGGATGGTCACGTCGTACTGGCCGACGCCTTCCTGCTCGGCGCCGTTGAAGTCGGCGTTGTAGCGATGTCCGGCCTTTTGCCCGGCTTCGATGAAGGCATGGGTGGCGGCGTGGGCTTCGATCTGGCCGACGTACAGCTCGCCGTTCTCGCCATGCAGATCGCTGCCGCCGCGGTGGTTCATCTCGCTCTTGCGGAAGTACGGCAGCACCTCGGCGAACGACCAGCCGGGATTGCCCAGCGCGGCCCAGTCGTCGAAGTCGCTCTGGTGGCCGCGGATGTAGATCATGCCGTTGATCGAGCTGCTACCGCCGAGCACCTTGCCGCGCGGCTGGTAGCCGATGCGCCCGCCCAGGCCGGGCTGCGGCACGGTGTCGAAGGCCCAGTTGACGTGGCGGGTCGGCAAGATGGCGGCGACCCCGGCCGGGGCATGCACCAGTGGTGACCAGTCGCGCGGACCGGCTTCGAGCAGGCACACGGAAACGGCTGGGTCGGCGCTCAGGCGGTTGGCCAGTACACAACCGGCCGAACCGGCACCCACGATGATGTAGTCGAATTCCACGGCGAGGCTCCTGGAAGAGAGGGACCCGCGGATTTTTCGTGGTGTGGGGGATTAAAGATTGATCTTTACCGACGAATATTTGATCTTTGCCGACATGGAGCCCTTCATCCGAACCACCTCATTCGCCGGTTTCCGCGAGCTGGCCGTCAAGCTCGGTGGCGACCCCGTGGCACTGTTGCAGCGTTTCCGGATCAAGCCGGAACTGCTCGACGACGAGGACGCCCGGGTGCCGCTGCGCTCGCTGGTCGGCCTGCTGGAGTGCGCTGCCGAGGAACTGGACTGCGCCGACTTCGGCCTGCGCATGGCCGAGTACCAGAACCTCCACGTGCTCGGGCCGGTCGCGGTGATGGCGCTCAGCTCGGCGAGCGTCGAGCGCGCGCTGGCGGAGATCGTGCGCTTCATCGGTTATCACAGCTCTGGCGTGCGGGTCGACCTGGATCTCAGTGAACCCCAGTCGCCGCGTCTGGTGATCGATCTGCAGCTACTCGGCCCGGTGCCGCAGCGGCAGATGACGGAGCTGGCCATGGGCGTGGGGCTCAACACCATGAAGCTACTCTGCGGCCCGCAGTTCAGTGCCCAGGCGGTGCTGCTGCGCGGTCTCGGGCCCATGCCGCTGGCGCGCTATCGGCGCTATTTCCAGGCTGAGGTGTATGGCGGCCAGGCCTGCAACGCCCTGGTGGTGACCCCCCAGCAATTGCGCCAGCGCATCGAACAGCAGGACCCGCACCTGCACCGCATGCTCGGCCAGTACCTGAACCAGGTGCATGCGCAGAGCGCCTCGGATCTGGTCGACCAGGTGCGTCGCCTGGTGTTGCGCCTGCTGCCGACCCAGCAGTGCCGCCTGCCGCTGATTGCCGAACAGCTTGGCCTGCACGAGCGTGCGCTGCAGCGCCAGCTGGCCGCACAGGGCCAGCGCTTCGATGAGTTGCTGGAGGGCATTCGCCGCGAGCGGGCGGATTTCTACCTGGCCGAGCGCGACATCCCCATGTCGCAGGTCGCCGGCATGCTCGGCTACAGCGAGCAGAGCGTGTTCAACCGTGCCTGCCGCCGCTGGTTCGCCGAGACGCCCGGCGCACGCCGCCGGCAGTTGCTCGAGCAGCGTAGCTACCGGGGCGACTAGGTTTAGTCGGCCAGGCCCAGTTCCTTGGCCCGTGCTACCGCCTGGGTGCGGCGCTCCACGCCGAGCTTGAAGTTGATGCGCTGGGCGTGGGTCTTCACCGTGTGCAGGGAGATGAACAGGCTCTCGGCAATCTGCTGGTTGGACAGGCCCTGGACGATCAGGCGCAGCACATCCAGTTCGCGGCGGCTGAGCAGGGCAGCCGACTCGCCATCCTCGCCGCCGCCACTGGATTTGCCGGCCCAGCGCATGAGTGCCGGGTTGCGCTGGGCGAAGGCTCGCTCGACGCTGGCCAGGCCGATCTGTCGGGCCATGGCCAGGGCGTCCAGCAGGGTCTGCTTGGCCTGTGCCTGGCGATTGCTGGCGTACAGGCCTTCGGCCAGGCTGAAACCGATCTCGCAGGCCAGCGGGCGGCGGCCTTCCGCCAGGGCGCGGGCCTGCATCTGGGCGAGGTTGTCCACTGCCGCGTGCACCTCAGCACCGCCCAGTTGTGCCTGGGCCAGCAGCAGCTGCAGGCGAATATTCAGCTCCGGCGCGCCGAAGGGAGGTAACTGCGGCGCTGCCGCCACTAACGGGCGCAGGGCCTTCTCGGCCTGGGCATGCCGGCCTTGGGCCAGCCACAGGCGCGCCTTGGTCGCCAGCAGCAGGCCCTGATACAGGTGGGGGTTGATCTGGCCGTACTGCATCATCCGCTCGACATCGGCGACGCGTGCGAAGGCCCTGGCGAACTCGCCGTGCAGGGCGTCGATTTCGGCCAGGCCGAGCAGACCCCAGGCCGCGGCCGGGTCGGAGCAAGCCTGGCACTCCTGTACGCCGGCGTTGAGTACCGCTTCGGCCTCCTGGTAGCTACCCCGCTGCAGCAGCAGGCCGGCGCGCAGCAGTTGCCCGCGCCCGCGCATGGGGCTGGGTTCGTTGCCCCAGGCCTCGCTCAGTTCGACGTGTAGGCGGCTCAGCAGGCTTTCCGCGCGCAGCAGTTCGCCACGGATTTCCAGGAGCTTGGCGTGCTCCAGCGCCAGCAGGCTCTCGAAGACCAGGCTGCCATGCTCGCGGGCCTGCTTGATGGCCGCCCGGTTGAGTTCCTGGGCCTGCTCGAAGTTGCTCTCGGTCAGGGCCTGCTCGACTTGTGCCAGACGACACAGCAGGGCTTGGCTCCAGGCCCGCTCGGGCAGCTCGGCGATCGCTTCGGCGAGCAGGTGGCGTGCCCGCTCGGCGTCACCGCGGTGGAAGGCGAGCTTGCCAGCCAGGGCCTTCCACTGGGCGATCAACTCCTGCTGGCGGCGGGCATCGGGCTGCGGCAGGAAACGCTCCAGCGCCGTGATGTATACCTCGCTCTCTTCGAGGTGGCCGCTGAGCAGCAGAGCCCAGGCGTTGAGCAGGGTCAGACGCGGCGTGCTGTAACGCAGGGTCTCCGGCAACTCGTGGCAGCACTCCAGCATCAGGGCCAGGTCGCGGCCGCGCAGCAGACGGTCTTCGGTGTAGCGCTGCATCAGGCTGGCCGCCACTTCCTGTTGGCCGGCCTTGAGCGCGTATTGCAGGGCCGGGCGATATTCCTCGCGGCTCACGTACCACTGGCAGGCCTTGCGGAACAGGGCCTTGGTCATGCTGCCGGGTAGCTGCTCGGCGAGCAGGGCGGCGAGCGCTGGCTGCACGCGTAGCAGCCGCTCGTCGGGGCTGGCTGTTTCGATGAACAGGCCGCATTCGCGCAGGCGGGTCAGCAGTTGTGCGCCTTCGCCAACGCCGAGCAGTTGCTCGCACAGCTCGCGGTCGAAGCTGGAGAAATGGGCCAGGGTGAACAGCGCCAGTTGCCATTCGCCAGGTAGCTCGTCGAGCACTTCGCGCTTCAGGTAATCGAGCAGCAGGCTGCTGCTGGCTTCGGCGGGCAGAGGCTGGCCGGGTTTGACGCCGAGTAGGCGCAGACGCAGGCCGGCGCACCAGCCCTGGGTCTGTTCCAGCAGTTGGCGCACCTGGGGTCGCGGCCAGGCGTGGCCGATGCGCTGCAGCAGCTCGTTCAGTTCACCTTCGCTGAAGGCCAGCTCCGCGCTGCCCAGTTCGAACAGCTCGCCGTCCAGCAGCAGGCGAGCCAGCTGCAGTTGCGGGCGGCGCCGGCCGGCGATCCACCAGTGCACCTGGGGGGCGGCGTCGAGAATCAGCTGGTTCAGTGTCTGGTCCAGCTCCGCGTAGGGGAAACGCGGGTAGTCGTCGAGCAATAGCCAGAGCGGTTCCTGCTGGTCCTGCAGATGGTGGTCGATGGTCTCTGGCTCTGCATCCGGCAAGGCCAGGGCCTGGGCCAGGCGCTGCAGTAGGACCTGGGCGCCGATGGCCTGGCCGCGCAGGTCTAGGTGGATGATGCGGGTGCCGGCCGGGCACTGCTGGGCGCACTCGCTGAGCAGCACGCTTTTGCCGCTGCCGGCCGGGGCACAGAGCAGGCGCAGGCGGCAGTCGGCCTGCAGCAGCGCATCGCGCAGGCGCGGGCGGGGCAGGTGAGTGGAGGGGAGCCGAGGCAGGTCGGCACGTATTGGCAGCTGTGCCATGAGGTCACTCGAGTACTGGGTCGCGATGGGTTCATCCTTGCAGAGCTGGGCGCCACTGCGCAAATGCGCCGGCATAAAAAAAGCGGCCCGGGAGGGGCCGCCAAATCACGGAGTTGCCGACAAACGTTGGATCAGCGTACGCCCGCCTGACGCAGGGCTGCTGGGGTGTAGCCGGATGCGCTGGCCTTGGCGCCGAACTCGATGCTCTGTTTCTCCTCGTTCTTCAGGCCGACGACCGAGTAGCGACCGGAGATCAGGTCATACAGGGCTTCGGCGGTATAGCCAGGCACCTGCTTGTGGTAGTACTGCTGGATGTGCCCCTCGCCGACTCGCCACAGCTGGCCACGGCCATCGTAGTGGTCCACCTCGGCCAGTTCCCAGCTGTCCTCGTCGAAGTACATGTGACGGGTCGCGTAGATATGGCGTTCGCCCGGCTTGACCTTGGCTACCACTTCCCAGACGCGGTGCAGCTCGTAGCGAGTCAGGTCCTGGTTGATATGGCCGGCCTTGAGGATGTCGGCGTATTTCAGGTTCGGCGAGTCCAGCTTGTAGCTGTTGTAGGGGATGTACATCTCCTTCTTGCCGACCAGCTCCCAGTTGTAGCGATCCGGGGCGCCGTTGAACATGTCGTAGTTGTCCGAGGTGGCCAGGCCGTCGGCGGCGGTGGCCGGGCCGTCGTAGGCGACCTGTGGTGCGCGGCGCACGCGGCGCTGTCCGGCGTTGTAGAGCCAGGCCATGCGCGGTTCCTTGACCTGGTCGATGGTCTCGTGGACCAGCAGCACGTTACCGGCCAGGCGTGCCGGGGCGGTCACGTTCTGGATGAAGAAGAACAGGATGTTCTCCGCCTTGCTCTTGTCCAGGTCCGGCAGGTTGCTGGGGTAGGACACTTCATCGATGAATTCGACCGGACTGAACGAGCCATTGACCTGCGGTTGTACGCGGGTCATGTAGCGCTTGATGTTGCCACCGCGGTAGCGGGTGGTGTGGTTCCACACCACTTCGACGCCGCTCTTGGGGATGGGGAAGGCGTAGTAGCGGCTGTCGCCAAAGCCCTTAAGGCCGTTACCGCCGTCGACGCCCTCGGTATTCAGCGCGCTGGTCTTGATCAGGCTGTAGACGCTGTCCGGCAGGGCAGCGCTGCGGTGGGTCGGGTACACCGGGATCTTGTAGGTCTCCGGGTAGCGCTTGAACATCGCCAGTTGTCCGGCGGACAGCTTGTCCTTGTACTGCTCGGCGTTGGCCGCAGTGATGGTGAACAGCGGTTTTTCGTTGGCGAAGGGGTCGGAGAGGAAGCCCTTGGCGTCCACTGTGCCGGCGTTGGTCGGCAGGCCGCCGGTCCATTCCGGGATGCTGCCATCGGCGTTACCGGCTTTCTCGGCGCCGGTCGGGGTCAGGCTGGTGCCCAGCTTGGCCGCTTCTTCCGGGCTGACCTTGGCCAGCGCCACGCTGGTGGCCAGCAGGCTCAGTACCAGGGCACTGGTTTGCAACAGGGTATTTTTCGCTTTCATTTGCATAGTCATCCTAAATTCCTCTCCGCTCTTAGAAACTCATGCCAACGCTGAAGGCCAGGAAGTCCCGGTCGATCGAGGTGTTGTAGTCGCCACCGAAGAAATCGGTGTAGGAGAGGCTGGCGGTGTAGGTGTTCTGGTATTCGGCATCCAGACCCAGGCTGACGGCCTTGCTGCCTTCGTTGAACTGGCCGTTGGGGCCGTAACCATCGACGTCGTGGGACCAGGCGATGCTCGGCTTGAGGTTCACCCCGGCGAATACATCGTTGTAGTCCCAGATGGCCCGGGCGCGATAACCCCAGGACGTGCTGGTGCCGAAGCCATCGTCGCCGCAGTACTTGCTGACGTTTTCCGGAGAGGCGCCAGCCGCCGCACCGTTGTTCAGGGTGCCCTTGTTCAAGGCTACGCAGGAGGAGGAAAGCCCTGCACCGAACAGGGAGCCGGCAGTGTTGGGGCGACTACCCGACAGCTCACCCGGCCCGTAGAGCGGATCACGGCCATAGCGCGCCTCAGAAGTGCTTTCCAGACCGCCGACATGGGTGACCCCGACCTCGCCCACCAGGGTCAGGCGCTCGGCGCCCATGACCTGGTCGAAGAAGTGGGTGAAGGTGGTCTGGAACTGGGTGATCTCCTTGCGGCGATAGCCGTGGGTATCCTGTCCCGGAACGCCCTGCAATACGGAAACGTTGCTGAACGCGGGCAGCGGCGTCAGGCCGGAGTAGAGGATATCCGTGGTGTTCAGCTGCACCGGTGCGTTGGGCCGGTAGCTGAGCTCACCCTGCCAGGCGGTGCC
>JBBNAI010000153.1:0-4717 GCA_037994305.1 Pseudomonas sp.
GGTTGCGCAGGGCCAGATTCAGGGTGCTGTGGATCACCTGCGGGTTGTCGATCACCATCAGGTGGGCGAGCAGATCGCGGGCTTTGGTCAGGCTGATCTGGCGCAGCAGCCATTTCACCTTGGGCAGGTTGGTGGCGTTCATCGACAGGCTGTCGAAGCCCATGGCCAGCAGCAGCACGGCCGCTGCCGGGTCGCCGGCCATCTCGCCGCAGATGCTTACCGGCTTGCCTTCGGCATGGGCGCCGTCGACCACCAGTTTCAGCGCATGCAGCACGGCTGGGTGGAGGAAGTCGTAGAGGTCGGCGACGCGCGGGTTGTTGCGGTCGACGGCCAGCAGGTATTGGGTCAGGTCGTTCGAGCCGACCGAGAGGAAATCGACCTGGCGGGCCAGTTCGCGCACCTGGTAGACCGCTGCGGGAATCTCGATCATCACGCCCACCGGAGGCAGCGGGATGTCCACGCCCTCGTCACGCACCTCGCCCCAGGCGCGGTGGATCAGGTGCAGGGCCTCTTCCATTTCCTGGATGCCGGAAATCATCGGCAGGAGGATGCGCAGGTTGTTCAGGCCTTCGCTGGCCTTGAGCATGGCGCGCACCTGGACCAGGAAGATTTCCGGGTGGTCGAGGGTGATGCGGATACCGCGCCAGCCGAGGAAAGGGTTGTCTTCCTTGATCGGGAAATAGCTCAGTGCCTTGTCGCCGCCAATATCCAGGGTGCGCATGGTCACCGGCAGCGGGTGGAAGGCCGCCAGCTGCTCGCGGTAGGTGGCCAGTTGCTCCTTTTCGCTGGGGAAGCGCTCGCCATTCATGAACGGCACTTCGGTGCGGTACAGGCCGACGCCTTCGGCACCGCGCTCCTGGGCGCGCTTCACATCGGCCAGCAGGCCGGTGTTGACCCACAGCGGCATGCGCTGGCCGTCGAGGGTTTCGCAGGGCAGTTCGCGCAGGGCGTCGAGCCCCTGGGACAGCTGGCGTTCTTCCTCGACCACTTCGGCGTACTGCTTGCGCAGCAGCTCGCTGGGGTTGGTGAAGACCTCGCCGTGGTAGCCGTCGACGATCAGCTCGATGCCGTCGACCTTGGAGTAGGGCAGGTCGACCACACCCATGACCGTGGGAATACCCATGGCGCGGGCGAGGATGGCCACGTGGGAGTTGCCCGAGCCCTGTACCGAGATCAGGCCGACCAGCTTGCCTTCCGGCACTTCGCCGAGCATCGCCGGCGACAGTTCCTCGCTGACCAGGATGGTGTTGTCCTGGTACACCAGATTCTGTTTGCGCTCTTCCTGCAGATAGGCGAGCAGGCGGCGGCCGAGGTCGCGCACATCGGCGGCGCGCTCGCGCAGGTAGGCGTCGTCCATCAGTTCGAAGCGTTTGACGTGCTCGTTGACCACTTGGCGCAGCGCGCCCTGGGCCCACTGGCCGGTTTCGATCACCGTGCGCACTTCGAGGCCGAGGGCGGCGTCGTCGAGCATCATCAGGTAGACGTCGAACAGCGCGCGCTCTTCCTTGCGCAGCTGGGTGGCGAGCTTGGCGGACAGTGCGTGCATGTCATCGCGCACCGAGCCCAGGGCCTTGCCGAACAGTTCCAGCTCGGCCTTGATGTCGTCCACTGGCTTGTCCGGCACCACATCCAGGTCGGCCGGCGGCAGCACCACCACGGCGCGTCCGACGGCAGCGCCCGGCGCACCCGGTACACCAACGAAACGGGCTTCCTGGATGCCCTTGCCCTGCTTGCCCAGGCCACGGATCGAGCCGGTGGCTTCGGCGTGGGCGATGACCCCGGCGAGCTGCGCGCTCATGGTCACCAGGAAGGCTTCTTCACCTTCGTCGAACTGGCGGCGCTCCTTCTGCTGCACCACCAGTACGCCCATCACCCGGCGGTGGTGGATGATCGGCGCGCCGAGGAAGGAGGCGTAGCGCTCTTCGCCGGTCTCCGGGAAGTAGCGGTAGCGGGGGTGTTCGGAGGCGTGTTCGAGGTTGAGCGGTTCCTCGCGGGTACCCACCAGGCCGACCAGGCCTTCGTTGGGCGCCATGCTGACCTTGCCGATGGAGCGCTTGTTGAGGCCTTCGGTGGCCATCAGCACGAAGCGGTTGCTCTCGGGGTCGAGCAGGTAGACCGAGCAGACCTGGCTGCCCATGGATTCCTTGACCCGCTGCACAATAATCGTCAGCGCCGCCTTGAGATCCTTGGCGGCGTTTACTTCCTGGACGATCTTGCGCAGCGTGTTGAGCATGGCTCGGGGTCGAACTCCGTGGTCAGTCGCGCGCCAGCAGGCGCGGGGCTAGTTCCTTGAGCGCGCGGCGATAGACCTCGCGCTTGAATGTGACAACCTGGCCCAGCGGGTACCAGTAACTGACCCAGCGCCAACCGTCGAATTCGGGCTTGCCGGTGACATCCATGCGTACCCGGTTCTCGTCGCCGGTCAGGCGCAAGAGGAACCATTTCTGTTTCTGTCCGATGCACAGCGGTTGGCTGTGCGTGCGCACCAGACGCTGGGGCAGACGATAGCGCAACCAGCCGCGGGTGCAGGCGAGAATCTTCACATCCTGCTCTTCGAGACCGACTTCCTCGTTCAGTTCCCGGTACAACGCCTGCTCGGGGGTCTCCTGGGGATTGATGCCGCCCTGGGGAAACTGCCAGGCATCCTGGTTGATCCGCCGTGCCCACAGCACCTGACCGATATCATTGGTCAGGATGATGCCGACATTGGGGCGGAAGCCATCGGAGTCGATCACAGCACAACACCTCGAAAACGCATGTTTCGGCATTGTTCCATAAAGCCCGCAGGCGCAGCAAACGCGCGGCTCCGGTAATGGGCAGTTGGGCGGAAAGCGGCTATTCTGGCGCCCTTTTCGACCCACCCGATGCAGGTAAAACCTCGTGCGCCTCGCCCTTTTCGACCTCGACAACACCCTGCTGGCCGGCGACAGTGACCACAGCTGGGGGGAATACCTCTGCCAGCGCGGCCTGGTCGACGCCGCCGAGTATCAGGCGCGCAACGACGCCTTCTATGCCGATTACTGCGCCGGCAAGCTGGACGTGGTGGCTTACCAGAACTTCAGCCAGTCGATCCTCGGGCGTACCTCGATGGCGCAACTGGCGCAGTGGCATGGCGAGTTCATGCGCGATGTGATCGAGCCGATCATCCTGGCCAAGGGCGAGGCGTTGCTGCAGCAGCACCGCGAGGCGGGCGACAAGCTGGTGATCATCACGGCCACCAATCGCTTCGTCACCGCGCCGATTGCCGCGCGCCTGGGCGTCGAGACCCTGCTGGCCACCGAGTGCGGCATGCAGGATGGCTGTTACACCGGCCAGATCACCGGCACACCGTGCTACCAGGGCGGCAAAGTGGTGCGCCTCGGCGAGTGGCTGCAGCAGACGGGCCACAGCCTCGATGACAGCTATTTCTACAGCGACTCGCGCAATGACCTGCCGCTGCTGGAGCAAGTTGCCCACCCGGTGGCGGTGGACCCGGACGACACCCTGCGTGCCATCGCCAGCGAGCGCGGCTGGCCGGTGCTCAGCCTGCGCTGAAAGGCTCCGTAGGGTGGATGGACGCTCTGTTCATCCACCAATGGCCCCGTTCGGTGGATCAGAGAAGCGTGATCCACCCTGCGCAATCACAGCGGCTTGGCCACCATCAGCCAGAAGATCGCGATAAAAGCCAGAAAGGCCGGCCAGCCCAGGGCGAACCAGATGCGCATGTAGCGATTGGCCCGCTCGGGCAGTGGCGTGCCGTCCTGCAGCGCCTGGGTGGCCAGGTCGCGTACGCGAACCTGCAGCCATAGCACGGGTAGCCAGCATAGCCCGGCGAAGACGAACAGACCGGCACTCCAGAGCAGCCAGACCTGGCTCAGCGGCCAGCCGGCGATCTTCGCCAGGGCCAGGCCGCTGAGTGGCTGGAACAGCGCCGTGGTGGCGATAAACAGCCAGTCAGCCGTCACCAGGTGGCGGAAGGTTACGGCGATCACCTGCACCTCACCGCTGCGCCAGGCGCGCAGGGCGTAATACGCCGAGCCCAGGCCGGTGCCGAACAGCAAGGTGGAGGAGAGGATGTGCAGGGTCTTGAGCAGCAGGTACAGGCTCATGGCTGAGCCGCCTGCTGCCGAGGTCGGGAAGAGGCAACCATCGCAGTCAGGCCGGCTTGGCCCCCATCAGGGCGAAGAGCGCCAGCAGCAGAACCAGCAACAGCACGCCATAGGCCGCCGTGAAGCGCAGCAGTTTCACCGGCGCGGGGCTATCGCCCAGGGCTTGCCAGGCGCTCAGGCGACCGTGCAGCAGCAGGCCGAACAGCACCAGCAGGGCGAACAGCCCGGCGCCGAGCAGCAGCCACAGCTGCCCGAGCGGCCAGCCAGCGATGTGCACCAGCCACCAGCCGCTGATCGGCAGGCTCAGGGCCACCAGGCCCAGTGCCGGCAGGCTGTACAGGCGGGTGACGCGTAGCTTGCGGGCCAGCACGGCGGCATTGCCACCACGTTGGGCCTTCCACAGCATGAAGGCATGGGCCAGCAGGCCGAGCAGCAACAGCACGGCGGGCAGGCTGTGGGCGATCTTGAGCAGGGTGTAGTGTTCCATCACGGATTCCTTGTGCGAGTGGCTTAACCGAGGAACAGCTGGTAGGCCGGGTTCTCGGTCTCATCCCAGTACGGATAGCCGATGGCATCCAGGGCTGCCGGGATCAGGTGGCGCTCATCTTCCGGCACTTGCAGGGCCGCCA
>JBBNAI010000154.1:0-1840 GCA_037994305.1 Pseudomonas sp.
GGTTGCCACTGAGGTTGAGCACCTCCAGGCTGTCGGCCAGGTCGAAGATTTCCCGCGGGAATTCGTGCAGCTCGGCGGACAGATCCAGGCGGGTGATGCCGGCCAGTTCGCCGCGGCGCAGTTGTTCGAGGCTGTGCATGGTCAGTCGGCTTCCAGCAATTGCAGGTGCAGGCGGCGTGGCAGGTGGTCGGCGCCTAGGTCCGGCCCCAGGTTTTGCGTGACGACCCGCCAGGGTCCGCGGACCAGCACCTGGTCGATGGCGATGCCCAGCCAGCCCTGGCCCCAGGCCGGCCAGGTGGCGTGGAGGTCGTTGGCGCGGTACCAGCCGAGGGTATCCAGCTTGCGGGTCGCCTGGGACCAAGGGCTGGCGTTGAGGTCGCCGGCCAGCAGGCCGGGCAGCCCGCCGGCGGCGTTGCGTTGCAGCAGTAGCTGCAGGCCGAGGTTGCGCTGGTGGTGCCAGTAGGGCGACAGCGGTGGCATCGGGTGCACCAGGGTCAGCGCGACGGTCTGGCCGCCGCTGTGCAGGCGTGCCTCGATGCTCGGGATAGCGTCGCTGTCGTGGCGAACCCGAGTATCTTCGAGCGGCAGGCGCGACAGCAGGGCCAAGCCGAACGGCGAGTTGTCCGGGGCGAGCACGCGATGCGGGTAGTCTGGCCAGCGACTCAGCTGTTGGGCCAGCTTAGGGGTGACTTCCTGCAGCAGAACCAGGTCGGCCGGCTGAGCGTCCAGCCAGGCGCGCAGGGCTTTGGCGTCGTCGCTCTGCTGCAGGTTGGCGGTGACCAGCTGCAGGTCTAGGCTGGCGTCCCCGGCTTGCGGTGGCAGGCTCGGCGCCACGCTCAGCCAGGGCAGCACGGCCAGCGGCAACAGGAGCAGCCAGCGCGGCCGGCGGCGTGCCAGCAGCGCCAGACAGATCAGCAGCAGGGCCACGTGCAGCCATTGCCAGTGGCTGGCCAGGTCGAATAGCCAGGCCAGGTGTTGTGAGTGGTCCGCCAGCAGCGGCACCAGCCAGGGCGTGAGCAGCCCCAGCGCGGCGCAGAGGGCGAGCAGGCGCAGCATCAACCGCGCAACCGCCGGGTGTTGATCAGCTCCGCCCGGGCGCGCAACTGGCCGCAGCCGCCGTCGATATCCTGACCGGCCGAATTGCGTACCTTGGTCAGCACGCCACGGCTGTGCAGGTAGCGCACGATCTGCACGATGCGGTCACCGTCCGGGCGCTGGAACTCGTCGGCTTCCAGGCTGTTGTACGGGATCAGGTTGAGCACGGCGTACTTGCCCTTGAACAGACGCAGGATGGCGTCCATCTCTTCCTGGCTGTCGTTGATGCCCTTGAGCAGCGTCCACTGGTACTGGATCGGGTAGTCGACGGCGCGGGCGTAGGCCTCGCCCAGCTCCATCAATTCTTCCGGGTCGATGCGCGGTGCGCGCGGCAGCAGTTGCTGGCGCAACTCGGCATTGCTGGTGTGCAGCGATAGGGCCAGGGCTGGCTTGATCCGCTGTTGCGGCAGGCGCTCGAACACTCGCGGGTCGCCGACGGTAGAGAACACCAGATTCTTGTGGCCGATACCGCCTTCGGTGCCGAGCAGGTCGATAGCTTCCAGCACGTTGTCGAGGTTGTGCGCCGGCTCGCCCATGCCCATGAACACCACTTTCTTCACCGGGCGAAAGCGCCGCGCCAGGGCGACCTGGGCGACGATCTCGGCGCTGCCCACCTGGCGCAGCAGGCCGCTCTTGCCGGTCTGGCAGAACACGCAGCCCACTGCGCAACCGACCTGACTCGATACGCACAGGCCGCCGCGCGGCAGCAGCACACTTTCGATCATCTGACCGTCGCCCAGCTCCA
>JBBNAI010000155.1:0-3870 GCA_037994305.1 Pseudomonas sp.
CGGTGGACAAGAACGTCGAGCAGGGAGAAGACCCGGATGCCGGCATCACCATGGGCCTGTTCAGCTACCCGGTGCTGATGGCGGCGGACATCCTGATGTTCAACGCGCACAAGGTGCCGGTCGGCCGCGACCAGATCCAGCATGTGGAAATGGCCCGCGACATCGGTCAGCGCTTCAATCATCTGTTCGGCCAGGGCAAGGAGCTGTTCACCCTGCCGGAAGCGGTGATTGAGGAAGAAGTGGCGACCTTGCCAGGCCTCGACGGGCGCAAAATGAGCAAGAGCTACGACAACACCATTCCGTTGTTCGGCAGCGCCAAGCAGCTCAAGGATGCCATCGCCCGCATCGTCACCGACTCCAGGCTGCCGGGCGAAGCCAAGGACCCGGACAACTCGCACCTGTTCACCCTCTACCAGGCTTTCTCCACGCCGGCGCAGCAGGCCGAGTTCCGCGCCGAGCTGCTCGCGGGGCTGGCCTGGGGTGAGGCGAAGAGCCGCCTGTTCCAGCTGCTTGATAACGAGTTGGGCGAGGCCCGCGAGCGCTACCACACGCTGATCGAGAAACCGGCCGATCTGGAGGACATTCTCCTCGCTGGTGCGGCCAAGGCCCGCAAGACCGCCACCCCGTTCCTCAACGAGCTGCGCGAAGCCGTTGGCCTGCGCTCGTTCCGTAGCCAGGCGCAGGGCAGTGAAAGCGGCAAGAAGAAAGCGGCGAAGAGTGCGCGCTTCGTCAGTTTCCGTGATGAAGACGGCAGCTTCCGTTTCCGCCTGCTGGATGCCGCCGGCGAGCAACTGCTGCTGTCCAAGTCCTTTGCCGATGGCAAGGCTGCGGGCCAGGCGAGCAAGCGCCTGCAGGCTGGAGAAGCGCTGGATGTGCGTGGGCAGGGCGCAGGTTTCGGCCTGTGGCTGGATGGCGAGCTGATTGGCGAGAGCCCGGATTTTGCCGATGGAGCGGCCTGTGAGGCCGGTATTGCCCGTCTGCGCGAGGCGCTGGCGCCACAGGAATAAATCCCGGCCAGGCTACTGGCTGATTGCCAAGCACGGGGTGCGTCGCTAAAGTGACCGCCCCGTTTTTGTTACCGAATTTCCCATCATGACTCCTCTTGAGCGCTACCAGGCCGACCTGAAACGGCCGGACTTTTTCCACGACGCCGCCCAGGAAACTGCCGTGCGCCATCTGCAGCGCCTGTACGACGAGCTGGTGGCCGACTCCAAGAGCAAGCCGGGGCTGTTCGGTGGCCTGTTCTCCAAGAAGCGCCAGGAGCCGATCAAGGGCCTGTATTTCTGGGGTGGCGTCGGACGTGGCAAGACCTACCTGGTCGATACCTTCTTCGAGGCGCTGCCGTTCGAGCAGAAAGTCCGTACCCACTTCCACCGTTTCATGAAGCGCGTGCATGAGGAAATGCGCACCCTCAAGGGCGAGAAGAACCCGCTGACCATCATTGGCAAGCGCTTCGCCGATGAGACGCGGGTGATCTGCTTCGACGAGTTCTTCGTTTCCGACATCACCGACGCGATGATCCTGGCGAGCCTGCTGGAGGAGCTGTTCAAGAACGGCGTGACCCTGGTGGCGACGTCCAACATCGTCCCGGACGGCCTGTACAAGGATGGCCTGCAGCGCTCGCGCTTCCTGCCGGCGATCGCCCTGGTCAAGCAGCACACCGACGTGGTCAATGTCGACAGCGGCGTGGATTACCGCCTGCGTGCCCTGGAGCAGGCCGAGCTGTTCCACTGGCCGCTGGACGCCGAGGCCGAGGTCAGCCTGGAGAAGAGCTTCCGTAGCCTGTTGCCCGAGCACTGCGCGGTGGAAGAGAACAAGGCGCTGATGATCGAGAACCGCGCGATCATGGCGCGCAAGGAGGGCGACGACGTGGCCTGGTTCGAGTTCCGCGAACTGTGCGACGGCCCGCGTAGCCAGAACGACTACATCGAGCTGGGCAAGATCTTCCACGCAGTGATCCTGTCCAACGTCGAGCAGATGGGCGTCGCCAAGGACGACATGGCGCGGCGCTTCATCAACCTGGTGGACGAGTTCTACGATCGCAACGTCAAGCTGATCATCTCGGCCGAGGTGGAGCTGAAGGACCTGTACACCGGCGGTCGCCTGAGCTTCGAGTTCCAGCGCACCTTGAGCCGCCTGCTGGAAATGCAGTCCCACGAGTTCCTGGCTCGCGCGCACCGGCCGTAAGCGTCAATCGCGTGCCATGAGAAGGGGTTGCCGGTCGGCAGCCCCTTTTTCGTTTCAGGCGCCGTCCTTGTGCTGGAACTGGCGGCGGTACTGGTTGGGCGACAGCTCGGCATGCTGGCGGAACAGGCGGGCGAAGAAGCTGGCGTCGTCGTAGCCAACTTCGTAGCTGATGGTCTTGATGCTCTTGCGGGTCGAGCTGAGCAGGCTCTTGGCCGTCTCGATGCGCAGGCGCTGCAGGTAGTGCAGGGGCTTGTCGCCGGTGGCGGCCTGGAAGCGGCGCATGAAGTTGCGAATGCTCATGCCGTGCTGGCGGGCCACATCCTCGATGCGGAATTTCTCCGCGAAATGCTCTTCCAGCCAGTGTTGTACCTGCAGGATGGCCACGTCCTGGTGCAGCTTCTGTCCGCCGAAACCGATGCGTCCGGGGCTGTAGCTGCGCTGGGTTTCGTAGAGGATGTCGCGTGCCACGCCCTGGGCCACGGTGGCGCCGCAGTAGCGCTCGATCAGGTAGATGTACATGTCGCAGGCCGAGGTGACCCCGCCGGCGCAGTACAGGTTGTCGGCGTCCGACAGGTGTTTGTCCTGGTTGAGCAGTACCTTGGGGAAGCGCTCGGCGAACTCGCGGAAGAATCGCCAGTAGGTGGTCGCCTCCTTGCCATCGAGCAGGCCGGTTTCGGCCATCCAGAATACGCCGGTGGCTTCGCCGCAGATCGAGGCGCCGGCAGCGTGTTGTTCCCTGAGCCAGGTGGTGACGTGTGGGTGGCGCTGGCGCAGTTCGTCGAAATCGCCCCAGAAGGCCGGCAGGATGATCACGTCGGCCGACTCCAGTGGGCCGTCGACCTGGATATTGGCCTGGCTGAAACTGGTGACCGATTGGCCGTCCGGGCTAACCACACGGATCAGAAAGTTGGTGGCGGTATCCAGGCCGTGCTGCTTGCTGTAGCGCATGCCGGCCATGTGGAAGAAATCGCGCGCCTGCATCAGGGTGGCGGCAAACACCCCTTCGGTGGCGAGGATGCAGATTCGGGTTTGTGGCGTTGTTGCAGGCATTGGCTGTTGTTCTTATTGGTGGTGAAACGGTCATTCAGTGGCTGGATCGTCTTATTTTTTGTCGTATGTGTCCAGTGTCTAGTGTGTCTGGGCTGGCCTAGAGTGGTGCTCACTCAATGACCACTCAGATGCAGGTACAACAATGATTCCAAGAACCCTGTTCAGTCACGAGCACGAGCAGTTTCGCGAGTCCGTGCGTAAATTCTTCGAGCAGGAGGCGGTGCCGTTTCACGCCCAGTGGGAGAAGGACGGCTACATCGACCGCGCGCTGTGGAACAAGGCGGGCGAGGCGGGGATGCTCTGCTCGCACATTCCGGAAGAATACGGCGGCATGAACGCCGACTTCCTCTACAGCGCTGTGGTGATCGAAGAGCAGGCGCGCCTCGGGCTGACCGGCGTGGGCTTCTCCCTGCACTCGGACATCGCTGCGCCCTACATCCTTCACTACGGCAGCGAAGAGCTGAAGCAGCGTTACCTACCGAAGATGGTCAGCGGTGAGGTGGTCACCGCAATCGCCATGACCGAACCGGGTACCGGCTCCGACCTGCAGGGGGTGAAGACCACTGCGCTGCTGGATGGCGACGAGTATGTGATCAACGGCTCGAAGACCTTCATCACCAACGGCTGGCAGGC
>JBBNAI010000156.1:0-1371 GCA_037994305.1 Pseudomonas sp.
GTACTGCCGGTGTGGCTGATCCTGGCGCCGCGTGACTACCTGTCGACCTTCCTCAAGATCGGCACCATCATCGCCCTGGCCATCGGCATTCTCGTCGTCATGCCCGAGCTGAAAATGCCGGCGCTGACCCAGTTCACCGACGGCACCGGCCCGGTGTGGAAAGGCACGCTGTTCCCCTTCCTGTTCATCACCATCGCCTGCGGCGCGGTGTCCGGCTTCCATGCGCTGATCAGTTCGGGCACCACGCCCAAGCTGCTGGCCAACGAATCCCACGCGCGCTACATCGGCTACGGCGGCATGCTGATGGAGTCGTTCGTCGCCATCATGGCCATGGTCGCCGCCTCGGTGATCGAGCCGGGCGTGTACTTCGCCATGAACAGCCCGGCTGCCGTAGTCGGCTCGGACGTTGCGACAGTCGCCGCCACCGTCAGCAGCTGGGGCTTCGCCATCACGCCTGACGCGCTGGAAGCGGTCGCCCGCGACATCGGCGAGCACACCATCCTGGCCCGTGCCGGTGGTGCGCCGACCCTGGCCGTCGGTATCGCGCAGATCCTCCACAGCCTGCTGCCGGGCGAGAACACCATGGCGTTCTGGTACCACTTCGCCATCCTGTTCGAGGCGCTGTTCATCCTCACCGCGGTGGACGCCGGCACCCGTGCCGGGCGCTTCATGCTGCAGGACCTGCTGGGCAACTTCGTTCCGGCGCTGAAACGCACCGAGTCCTGGACCGCCAACCTGATTGCCACCGCTGGCTGCGTGGCGATGTGGGGCTGGTTGCTGTACCAGGGCGTGATCGATCCGCTGGGCGGCATCAACACCTTGTGGCCGCTGTTCGGCATCTCCAACCAGATGCTTGCCGGTATCGCGCTGATGCTCGGTGCGGTGGTGCTGATCAAGATGAAGCGCCAGCGCTATGTCTGGGTCACCCTGATTCCGGCCACCTGGCTGCTGATCTGCACCACCACGGCGGGCCTGATCAAGCTGCTCGACCCGAACCCGGCGGTGGGTTTCCTGGCCCTGGCCAAGAAGTACAGCGATGCGCTGGACGCCGGGCAGATCCTTGCCCCGGCCAAGGACATCAGCCAGATGAACCACGTGATCTTCAACGCGTACACCAACGCCACGCTGACCGTACTGTTCCTGTTCGTCGTGCTCAGCGTGCTGTTCTACGCGGTCAAGGTCGGCCGGGCTTCGTGGATCAAGCCGGAGCGCACCGATCGGGAAGCTCCCTACCAGCCGATTCCGGACGCTTGAGGAGACGCGCATGTTCAATGACCTGAGTCGGATGGGCAAATACCTGGGCCAGGCCGCACGGATGCTGGTGGGCATGCCCGACTACGACAATTACGTCGAGCACATGCGCAACAAGCA
>JBBNAI010000157.1:0-17127 GCA_037994305.1 Pseudomonas sp.
TTGCCCATTTTCGGGTTCCAGTAACGGGTCTGGTGGCCGAAGTGCACACCGGCCTTCAGCATATCGCGCATATTGACTTGGGACATGATAGTTCCTTGATAAGTCGGGTTAGGCCTCCACGCATCCCGCTATCCAACCCTTGCGGGCACCCAGGATAACGTGTCGATACGTGTGCGGGTTTAGTACTCCACGGACACACAGCCCGTAAAGCGGCGCATTTTATATCACACAATCGCCAGCCGAGCTAGCGCGAGTGACACCCGCAAAACCCGCACACCTGCCCCGGCGCCCTGCCGCCACAGGGCGGCTTTCTGCTAGAATCGCCCTCTTCCCTGATTTTGCCTTGCGCCACCGGCGCCGAGAGAGACCGCATGACCGTGACCATCAAGACTCCCGCCGAAATCGAAAAGATGCGCGTAGCCGGCCGTCTGGCCGCCGAAGTGCTGGAGATGATCGGTGAACACGTCAAGCCCGGTGTCACCACCGAAGAGCTCGACCGTATCTGCCACGACTACATCGTCAACGTGCAGAAGGCCATTCCGGCGCCACTCAACTATGGCGCCGCACCGGGCCGCCCAGGCTTCCCCAAGTCGGTGTGCACCTCGATCAACCATGTGGTCTGCCACGGCATCCCCAACGAGAAGCCACTGAAAGACGGCGACGTGCTGAACATCGACGTCACCGTGATCAAGGACGGCTACCACGGCGACACCAGCAAGATGTTCATGGTCGGCAAGGTCGCCGAGTGGGCAGTCAAACTGGCCCAGGTCACTCAGGAGTGCATGTATAAAGGCATCCAGCTGGTCAAACCGGGCGCGCGCCTGGGCGATATCGGCGAAGTGATCCAGAAGCACGCCGAGAAACAGGGGTTCAGTGTGGTCCGCGAATACTGCGGCCATGGCATCGGCGCGGTGTTCCACGAAGAGCCGCAGGTCCTGCATTACGGCCGCTCCGGCACCGGTTTCGAGCTCAAGGAAGGCATGACCTTCACCATCGAGCCGATGATCAACCAGGGCCGCCCGGAAACCCGCCTGCTCGGCGACGGCTGGACCGCCATCACCAAGGACCGCAAGCTCTCCGCCCAGTGGGAGCACACCGTGCTGGTCACTGCCGACGGCTACGAGATCCTCACCCTGCGCAGCGACGACACCCTGCCGCGCACATCCGCCTGAGCATTTATATAAGGTAGGCACGCATGCCGCAGATGGACCCGGAGTTGTTTGATCGCGGCCAGTTCCAGGCAGAACTGGCGCTCAAGTCCAGCCCCATCGCCGCCTTCAAGAAAGCCCTGAAACAGGCCCGCGAGGTGCTCGACGGGCGCTTCCGCGAAGGACGCGACATTCGCCGCCTGGTCGAAGACCGTGCCTGGTTCGTCGACCAGATCCTGCATGAAGCCTGGAAGCGCTTCGACTGGAGCGAAGACGCCGATATCGCCCTGCTAGCCGTCGGCGGCTACGGCCGTGGCGAATTGCACCCCAACTCCGACATCGATCTGCTGATCCTGCTCGACAGCGCCGACCACGAAGTCTTCCGCACGCCCATCGAGGGCTTCCTCACCCTGCTCTGGGACATCGGTCTGGAAGTCGGCCAGAGCGTGCGCTCGGTAGACGAGTGCGCCGAAGAGGCGCGCGCCGACCTGACGGTAATCACCAACCTGATGGAAAGCCGCACCATCGCCGGCCCCGAGCGCCTGCGCCAACGCATGCAGGACGTCACCGCCAGCGAACGCATGTGGCCGAGCAAGGACTTCTTCCTGGCCAAGCGCAAGGAAGCCAAGGCCCGCCACGCCAAGTACAACGACACCGAGTACAACCTCGAGCCCAACGTCAAGGGCTCGCCCGGCGGCCTGCGTGACATCCAGACCGTGCTCTGGGTGGCGCGCCGCCAGTTCGGCAGCCTCAACCTGCATTCGCTGGTCAAGGAAGGCTTCCTGGTCGATAGCGAGTACAACATGCTCGCCTCCAGCCAGGAGTTCCTGTGGAAGGTGCGCTACGCCCTGCACATGCTCGCCGGCCGCGCCGAGGACCGCCTACTGTTCGACCACCAGCGCAAGATCGCCGGCATGCTCGGTTTCGAGGATGGCGACGGCAAGATGGCCGTCGAGCGCTTCATGCAGAAGTACTACCGGGTGGTGATGGGCGTCGCCGAGCTGTCCGACCTGATCAACCAGCACTTCGTCGAAGTCATCCTGCGCGCCGGCGAAACCGGACCGGCACAGCCGCTCAACAGCCGCTTCCAGCTCCGCGACGGCTACCTCGAAGTGACCAGCCCCGGCGTGTTCAAACGCACCCCGTTCGCCATCCTCGAAGTCTTCGTGCTGATGGCCCAGCACCCGGAAGTGCAAGGCGTGCGCGCCGACACCATCCGCCTGCTGCGCGACAGCCGCCACCTGATCGACGACGATTTCCGCCGCGACATCCGCAACACCAGCCTGTTCATCGAACTGTTCAAGTCGCCCCAGGGCATCCACCGCAACCTGCGGCGGATGAACCGCTACGGCATCCTGGGCCGCTACCTGCCCGAGTTCGGTGACATCGTCGGGCAGATGCAGCACGACCTGTTCCACATCTATACGGTCGATGCGCACACGCTGAACCTGATCAAGCACCTGCGCAAACTCAAGTGGCCGGAGCTGGCGGAGAAATTCCCACTGGCCAGCAAGGTCATCGACAAGCTGCCCAAGCCCGAGTTGATCTACCTCGCCGGGCTCTACCACGACATCGGCAAGGGCCGCGGCGGTGACCATTCCGCCCTCGGCGCGGTGGATGCCGAAGCCTTCTGCGTGCGCCACCAGTTGCCCAACTGGGACTCGCGCCTGATCGTCTGGCTGGTGCAGCAGCACCTGGTGATGTCGACCACCGCCCAGCGCAAGGACCTCTCCGACCCGCAGGTGATCTTCGACTTCGCCCAACTGGTCGGCGACCAGACCCGCCTCGACTACCTCTATGTGCTGACCGTGGCCGACATCAACGCCACCAACCCCAGCCTGTGGAACTCGTGGCGCGCCAGCTTGCTGCGCCAGCTCTACACCGAGACCAAGCGCGCCCTGCGCCGCGGCCTGGAGAACCCGCTGGACCGCGAGGAGCAGATTCGCCAGACGCAGACGTCGGCCATCGACATACTCGTGCGCGGCGGCATCGACCAGGACGACGCCGAGCAACTGTGGAGCCAGCTCGGCGACGACTACTTCCTGCGCCACACCGCCGCCGACGTGGCCTGGCACACCGAGGCCATCCTCCAGCACCCAGCCGGCAACGACCCACTGGTGCTGATCAAGGAAACCGCCCAGCGCGAGTTCGAGGGGGCGACCCAGATATTCATCTACGCCCCGGACCAACACGACTTTTTCGCCGTGACCGTGGCCGCCATGGATCAGCTCAACCTGAACATCCATGACGCCCGGGTGATCACCTCCACCAGCCAGTTCACCCTCGACACCTACATCGTCCTGGATGCCGACGGCGGGCGCATCGGCGACAACCCGGCGCGCATCAAGCAGATTCGTGATGGCCTGATCAACGCCCTGAAGAACCCGGACGACTACCCGAACATCATCCAGCGTCGCGTGCCGCGCCAGCTCAAGCACTTCGCCTTCGCCCCGCAGGTGAGCATCCACAACGATGCCCAGCGCCCGGTGACGGTGATTGAGCTGACCGCCCCGGACCGCCCGGGCCTGCTGGCGCGGATCGGCAAGATCTTCCTGGATTTCGACCTGTCGCTGCAGAACGCCAAGATCGCCACCTTGGGCGAACGGGTAGAAGACGTGTTCTTCATCACCGACGCCAACAACCAGCCGCTGTCCGACCCCGAGCTATGCGCCCGCCTGCAGGAGGCCATCGGCCAGCAGCTGTCGCAAGCCAACGGCGAGACCGTCAGCCTCGGCTCAATCAGTATTTGAACCCGGCCGGGCCTCGCGCCGCCCGGCTCGCATGCGCAAAGAGACGTTATGAACCACGCCCTGACCCAGCTGCAGCCCTACCCCTTCGAGAAACTGCGCGGCCTGCTCGCCGGCGCCACCCCGGATGCGGCCAAACGCCCGATCGCCCTGTCGATCGGCGAACCCAAGCACCGCTCCCCGGCTTTCGTCGGCGAGGCGCTGACGGCCAATCTCGATCAGTTGGCGGTGTACCCGACCACCCTTGGCGTGCCGGCCCTGCGCGAAGCCATCGCCCACTGGTGCGAGCGCCGCTTCAATGTCCCGGCCGGCTGGCTGGATGCCGCGCGCCACGTGCTGCCGGTCAACGGTACGCGCGAGGCGCTGTTTGCCTTCACCCAGACCGTGGTGCAGCGTGCCGACTCATCACAAGAGCGCGGCCTGGTGGTCAGCCCCAACCCGTTCTACCAGATCTACGAAGGCGCGGCGCTGCTCGCCGGCGCCACGCCGCACTACCTGCCGTGCCTGGAAGACAACGGCTTCAACCCGGACTTCGACGCCGTCTCGGCTGACGTCTGGCAGCGCTGCCAGATCCTCTTCCTGTGCTCGCCGGGTAACCCCACCGGCGCTCTGATCCCGGTCGAAGTGCTGAAGAAGCTGATTGCCCTGGCCGACCAGTACGACTTCGTGATCGCCGCCGACGAGTGCTACAGCGAGCTGTACTTCGACGAGCAAAACCCGCCCGCCGGCCTGCTGACCGCCTGTGCCGAACTGGGCCGCAGCGACTTCAAACGCTGCGTGGTGTTCCACAGCCTGTCCAAACGTTCCAACCTGCCGGGCCTGCGCTCGGGCTTCGTCGCCGGTGACGCCGACATTCTGAAATCATTCCTGCTGTACCGTACCTACCACGGCTGCGCCATGCCGATCCAAACCCAGCTGGCCAGCGTTGCTGCCTGGAATGACGAAGTGCATGTACGCGCCAACCGTGCCCTGTACCGCGAGAAGTTCGACGCGGTGCTGGCCATCCTCGGCGACGTGCTCGACGTGCAACGCCCGGATGGCGGCTTCTACCTGTGGGCCAAGACACCCATGGACGACGCCAGCTTCACCCGTGAACTGTTCGCCCGCGAGCACGTCACCGTGGTGCCCGGCTCCTACCTGTCGCGCGAAGTGGACGGTGTCAGCCCGGGCGCCGGCCGCGTGCGCATGGCCCTGGTTGCGCCCCTGGCCGAATGCATCGAAGCGGCCGAGCGTATCCGCGCTTTCGTCAAAGGCCTGTGAGTAGCAAAGGACTGTAAGTTAAGGATCACGACCATGAGTATCACCCTGTACGGCATCAAAGCCTGCGACACCATGAAGAAAGCCCGCACCTGGCTCGACGAGCACGGCGTGAGCTACAGCTTCCATGACTACAAAGTCTCCGCCATCGACCGCGCCAACCTGCAGAAATGGTGCGACGAGCACGGCTGGGAGATCGTCCTCAACCGTGCGGGGACGACCTTCCGCAAACTCGACGACGCGCAAAAAACCGATCTCGACCAAGCCAAGGCC
The DNA here is from genome assembly GCA_037994305.1 of Pseudomonas sp. GTDB lineage: Bacteria > Pseudomonadota > Gammaproteobacteria > Pseudomonadales > Pseudomonadaceae > Aquipseudomonas. The sequence goes on from JBBNAI010000157.1 coordinate 5,426, forward strand.
ATCGAGCTGATGCTCACGCAGCCGTCGATGATCAAGCGTCCGGTACTCGACCTGGGCAACCGCACCCTGGTCGGCTTCAAGCCTGAACTCTATTCCGCCGCGCTGGCCTGACGCCGCGCGCCCACCCTGTTCGCAACAAGGAAATCATCATGTCCACGACCCTCTTCAGCATCGCCTTCGGTGTCGGCACCCAGAATCGCCAGGGCAACTGGCTGGAAGTTTTCTACGCCCAACCCCTGCTCAACCCGGCCGCCGAGCTGGTCGCCGCCGTTACCGACAAACTGGGCTACAGCGGTGGCAACCAGGCCATCGCCATCACCACCAACCAGGCCAGCGAACTGGCTGCCGCGCTCAAGGGCGTGGATGCTACCCAGGCTGCCCTGCTCACTCGCCTGGCGGAAAGCACCCGCCCGCTGGTCGCCACCCTGCTGGCCGATGACGCCGCACTGACCTCCACCCCCGAGGCCTACCTCAAGCTGCACCTGCTGTCGCATCGCCTGGCCAGGCCCCACGGCCTGAACCTGACCGGTATCTTCCCGCTGCTGCCAAACGTGGCCTGGACCAGCCAGGGCGCCGTCGACCTCGGCGAGCTGGCCGAGCGCCAACTGGAAGCCCGCCTGAAGGGCGAGTTGCTGGAAGTGTTCTCGGTGGACAAGTTCCCGAAAATGACCGACTACGTGGTGCCGGCCGGTGTGCGCATCGCCGACAGCGCCCGCGTGCGCCTGGGTGCCTACATCGGTGAAGGCACCACCGTGATGCACGAAGGTTTCGTCAACTTCAACGGCGGCACCGCCGGCCCGGGCATGATCGAAGGCCGCGTATCCGCTGGCGTATTCGTTGGCAAGGGCTCGGACCTGGGCGGCGGCTGCTCGACCATGGGCACCCTGTCCGGTGGCGGCAACATCGTCATCAGCGTCGGCGAAGGCTGCCTGATCGGAGCCAACGCCGGTATCGGCATTCCGCTGGGCGACCGCAACACCGTCGAGTCCGGCCTGTACATCACCGCCGGCACCAAGGTGGCGCTGCTGGACGACCAGAACAATTTGGTCAAGGTGGTCAAGGCCCGCGACCTGGCTGGCCAGCCGGACCTGCTGTTCCGCCGCAACTCGCAGAGCGGTGCAGTGGAGTGCAAGACCAACAAGACCGCGATCGAGCTTAACGAAGCGCTGCACGCGCACAACTAAGCGCTACGCGGTTGCCACAGGCCGGGCTTATGCCCGGCCTGTCTATTTATACTCAGCACACATCTCCTGCGGTGCCGTAGCCCATGTCCCTGATCTCTCCCTGGCGCGCCGACTTTCCCGGCATCCAGGCCTTCGACGCCGAAGGCCAGACCTACCTGGACAGCGCCGCCACTGCGCAGAAGCCGCAGGCCATGCTCGACAGCCTGCTGGGCTACTACGCCAGCGGTGCAGCCAACGTGCACCGCGCCCAGCACCTGCCGGGCGAGCGCGCCACCCGCGCCTTCGAGGACAGCCGCACCACGGCCGCACGCTGGCTGAATGCGACGAGCAGCGAGGAGATCCTCTTCACCCGCGGCAGCACCGAGTCCCTCAACCTGCTGGCCTACGGCCTGGAGCACCTGTTTCAACCTGGCGACGAGATCGTCATCAGCGCCCTGGAGCACCACGCCAACCTGCTGCCCTGGCAGCAACTGGCGCAGCGTAATGGATTGAAGCTGGTGGTGTTACCGCTGGATGCGCAAGGGCAGATCGACCTGACGCAGGCCGCCAGCCTGATCGGCCCGCGCACCCGCCTGCTGGCGGTGTCGCAGCTGTCCAACGTGCTCGGGCGCTGGCAACCGGTGCGCGAGCTGATCGCCCTGGCCCAGGCACAGGCACAGGCACAGGGCGCCCTGAGCGTGATCGACGGCGCCCAGGGCGTGGTACACGGGCGCCATGATGTGCAGGCCCTGGGCTGCGATTTCTATGTCTGCTCCAGCCACAAGCTGTATGGCCCGGATGGCGTCGGCCTGCTCTACGGGCGCCGCGCGGCTTTGGCGCAGCTGCGCCACTGGCAGTTCGGCGGAGAAATGGTGCTCGACGCCGACTACCAGCAGGCGCGCTTTCGTCCCGCCCCACTAGGCTTCGAGGCCGGCACGCCGGCCATCTCCAGCGTGATCGCCCTCGGCGCGACGCTGGATTACCTGCAGCGCCTGGACGCAGCGGCCGTCGCCGGCCACGAGGCTGCCCTGCACGCCAAGCTGTTGGCCGGCCTGGCCGTGCGTGACGGCGTCCGCCTGCTCGGCGAGCCACAGGTAGCCCTGGCCAGCTTCACCGTGGCCGAGGTGCACAGCGCCGACCTGGCCCACTTGCTCAGTGAACAGGGCATCGCCGTGCGCGCCGGACACCACTGCGCCATGCCGCTACTGAAAAGCCTGGGGCTGCCTGGGGCGATCCGCGTGTCGCTGGGGCTGTACAACGATGGCGCCGACCTGGAACGCTTCTTCAGCGCCCTGGATAAAGCGCTGGAGCTGCTGCGATGAGCCTACCCACTGGCGCCAGCGAAGCCGTTGAGGCGTTCGGTCAGTGCCCAAGCTGGGAACAGCGCGCACGCCTGCTGATGCAGTGGGGCGAACGCCTGCAGCCGTTGAGCGACGAAGAAAAGCAGGAGGCCAACCGCGTAGCGGGCTGTGAGAGCCAGGTGTGGCTGGTAGGCACGTGTAGCGAGGGAAGCTGGCGGTTCCGCGCGACCAGCGATGCGCGGCTGATTCGCGGCCTGCTGGCGGTTTTGCTGGTGCGCATCGACGGGTTGTCGGCTGCCGAACTGGCCGCCCTCGACCTGCCTGACTGGTTCAACCAGCTGGGCCTGGGTCGCCAGCTGTCACCCTCGCGCAGCAACGGCTTGAACGCCGTGCTGCAGCGCATGCGTGAGCTGGCGCAGGGCTGAGCCGAAGACTCAGCCGCGCTGGCGCTGAGTCAGGCCGCGCAGGAAGTTGCGCAGGACCTGATCGCCACACAGACGGAAGTTTTTGTGCCCCGGCTTGCGAAACAGCGCGCTCAGTTCGGCCTTGGTCATCGGCAGGTCGGCGGCCTGGAGAATCTCGTGCATGTCGTCGTCCTTCAGTTCGAAGGCCACACGCAGCTTCTTAAGGATGGTGTTGTTGGTCAGGCGTTTCTCTACGGGCAACGCTGGACGGCTTTCATCCTTGCCACGCTTGAAGAACACCAGGCCATCGAGGAAATGCGCCAGCACCTCGTCGCTGCAGGGGGCATAGCCTTCTTCTTCATCCTTCTTCAGGAAGGCCGCGACCTCAGCTTCGCTGAGCGGGTAGTCGGCCAACTGGCAGATCTCGACCAGCTTGGCGTCGCTGATATCCAGCAGGTAGCGCAGGCTGCGCAGCACATCGTTGTTGATCATCGGGGTATCTCTTGGGGCCGGCAGGCCGGGAAAGTGCGCGATTATACGGCCAGGCGGCACCAGCAGCGGCAGATAAAAGCAGCCGAGCTGCCGTGCGGTCCCGCTCAAGGCTTGCGTTGCAGGCTGGCCGCTTGCTGCAACCACTGCCCGGCAGCCTGATCCAGCCAGGCCTATGCCGCGTCCGAGTGGTGCACACGGGCATTCAGAAATGCCAGGCTGACGGCCCGCACGCTGGCCGCCTGACGTGGATCGAATGCGTCCTCAACACTCTGACTCTGCCCGGCACAACGGGTAAGTACCGCGCCGATGGGTCAGCCCGAGGTAATGCCGGGGTAAAGAGGCTGATACAAAGCTCAGACCGTCGGCGCCTGCCGTTCCGATGGGCGCCGCGCGCCGGCTACCAGCTTGTCGACGATCTTCGCCGCCGCGAGCATGCCGAAGCTGGCGGTGACCATCATTGCCGCGCCGAAGCCGCCCGCGCAGTCCAGGCGCGTGCCCTCGCCGGCGAACACCTTGGTCTGGCACACGCTGCCATCGGCCTGTGGGTAGCGCAGCTGCTCGCGCGAGTACACGCAGGTGATGCTGTAGGTACGCCCTGGCGTGCGCGAGAAGTTGTAGTCACGGCGCAGCAGCGAGCGCACCTTGGCGATCAGTGGGTCGTTGACGGTCTTGTTGAGGTCGGCGATCTCGATCATCGTCGGGTCGATCTGCCCGCCGGCACCGCCGGTCGCCACGACCTGGATCTTGCGTCGTTTGCACCAGGAGATCAGCGCCGCCTTGGCCGCCACGCTGTCGATGCAGTCGATCACCGCATCCAGTTCCTCGGTGATGTATTCGGCCATGGTCTCGCGGGTGACAAAGTCAGCCACCGCATGCACCACGCAGGCCGGGTTGATGGCACGGATACGCTCGGCCATGACCTCGACCTTGGCCTTGCCGATCGCGCCGGCCAGGGCATGTACCTGACGGTTGGTATTGGTGACGCAGATGTCATCCAGGTCGAACAGGGAAATCTCGCCAACGCCGGAGCGCGCCAGTGCCTCCGCCGCCCAGGAGCCGACGCCACCGATACCGACCACCGCCACATGCGCCGCCTGCAGGCGCTCCAGCCCTTGCACGCCATACAAACGGGCGATGCCGCCGAAACGCTGATCATCTGTTGCCATGCCACACACCTCGAAAACCGGCCGGCATTATATAAGAACCCGCTCGCGATCTCTTGATCGTCGGCCATGCGGCGGTGCAATTCAGCCGGCTCCCACGTGGAGCACGGGAACTGTCAACGCGCAGCCGCTGGGTCGGCGCAAGCGCGCACTGAAGCCCAGGCCAGGCGGCGCAGAGGCGCTTCGCTATAGTGCATGGACAGTCCTGCGCGGAGCCGCTCATGCGCAACTTCAACTTCTACAACCCGACACGCATCCTCTTTGGCGAAGGCCAGATCGCCAGCCTGGCCCAGCAGATTCCCGCCGGCAGCCGGGTTCTGGTCACCCATGGCGGCGGCAGCATCTTCCAGAACGGCGTCTGGCAGCAGGTAGAACTGGCCTTGAGCGAATACCGGGTCAGCCGCTTCGGCGGCATCGAGGCCAACCCGCAATACACCACCCTGCTGCGCGCCGTGGCCCAGGCCAGAACCGATGAGTGCGATTTCATCCTCGCGGTCGGCGGCGGTTCGGTGATCGACGGCAGCAAATTCATCGCCGCCGCCTGCGCTTATCCGGGCGAGCCATTCGACCTGCTCTGTGGCACCCGCGCCGAACAGGCGCTGCCCCTGGGCTGCGTGCTGACCCTGGCCGCCACCGGCTCCGAGAGCAACGGCAACGGCGTGGTCAGCCATGCCGAGCGCCAGCAGAAGCTACCGTTCTTCAGCCCGCTGCTGTTCCCGCGCTTCGCCATTCTCGACCCACGGACCACCTTCAGCCTGCCGCCTCGACAGATCGGCAACGGCGTGGTGGATGCATTCGTGCACACCCTGGAGCAGTACCTCACCTACCCGAGCGATGCGCCCTTGCAGGATCGCTATGCCGAAGGCCTGCTGCTGACCCTGATCGAGGAAGGACCCAAGGCCCTGGCCAACCCCGAGGACTACAACGTGCGCGCCAACCTCATGTGGTGCGCCACCCAGGCCCTCAATGGCCTGCTCGGCTGCGGCGTGCCACAGGACTGGGCGACCCATCTGATCGGCCACGAACTCACCGCCCTGTATCACCTCGACCACGCGCAGACCCTCGCCGTGATCCTCCCGGCACTACTGGCCGAACGCCGCGACGCCAAGCACGCCAAACTGCTGCAATACGCCGAGCGGGTCTGGGGCCTGCGCAAGGGCAGCCCGGACGAGTGTGTGGATGCGGCCATCCACGCCACCGAAGCCTTCTTCCGGCGCATGGGCGTGGCCACGCGGCTGTCCGCTCATGGCCTGGATGCCGAGGCGATTCCTGAAGTACTGGCGCAGTTGCAGCGCCATGGCATGCTCGCCCTCGGCGAGCACCGCGACATCGACCTGGCCACCAGCGAACGCATCCTCCTGCGTGCCCTGTGAGGCCTCGACCGAAGAACTAAATCCGCGCCCCGTGGATCAAAACCGCCAGCACCTGCAAAAGCCCGCCATTAGCGGCTCTAGCGGTGCTATACAGGTAATCGGCGGCGGAGTAGCATGCGCGCCGACCGGCGTTCGCCGGCCCTTTTTCGTTCCACCTTGCGGAACCAGACAATAGCTATGCCAACGCGCAAATTCGGTCTCAATCTGGTGGTTTTCGTGGCGATTGCCGCGCTGTTCACCGGTATCTGGGCGCTGTACAACCGCCCCGTCACTGCCCCGGACTGGCCGGAGCAGATCTCCGGCTTCTCCTTCTCGCCGTTCCGCGCCGGGCAAGACCCGCAGCGCAACATCTACCCGAGCGACGAGCAGATCCGCGCCGACCTCGAGCTGCTGAGCAAGCAGACCGACAGCATTCGCACCTACTCGGTGGATGGCAAGCTGGCGGACATTCCGCGCATCGCCGAAGAGTTCGGTCTGCGCGTGACCCTGGGCATCTGGATCAGCCCCGACGAAGAACGCAACGAACGCGAGATCGTCAAGGCCATCGAGATCGCCAACAACTCGCGCAGCGTGGTTCGCGTGGTGGTCGGCAACGAAGCGTTGTTCCGCCGTGAGATCACCCCGGAACACCTGATCGAGTACATCGATCGCGTGCGCGCCGCCGTCAAGGTGCCGGTGACCACCTCCGAACAGTGGCACATCTGGCAGGAATACCCGCAGCTGGCCAAGCACACCGACCTGGTCGCCGCCCACGTGCTGCCCTACTGGGAATTCGTGCCGATGGAGGACTCCACCGAGTTCGTCCTCGAGCGGGCCAAGGACCTGAAGAAACTCTTCCCGAAAAAACCGCTGCTGCTGTCCGAAGTCGGCTGGCCAAGCAACGGGCGTATGCGTGGCGGCGCCGACGCCTCCCAGGCCGACCAGGCGATCTACCTGCGCACGCTGGTCAACACGCTGAACGCCAAGGGTTACAACTACTTCGTCATCGAAGCCTTCGACCAGCCGTGGAAGGCCAGCGATGAAGGCTCCGTGGGCGCCTACTGGGGGGTGTACAACCTCGACCGCCAACCCAAGTTCGCCTTCGAAGGCCCGATCGTGGCCATTCCGCAGTGGCGCATGCTGGCCGTTGGCTCGGTGGTCCTGGCCCTGCTGGCCCTGGCCCTGATGCTGATCGACGGCAGCTCGCTGCGTCAGCGCGGCCGCACCTTCCTGACCTTCGTCGCCTTCGTCGGCGGTTCCGCCCTGGTGTGGATCGCCTACGACTACAGCCAGCAGTACAGCACCTGGTTCAGCCTGACCGTCGGCTGCCTGCTCGGGATCGGCGCCCTTGGCGTGTTCATCGTGCTGCTCACCGAGGCCCACGAGCTGGCTGAAACCGCCTGGACGCGCACCCGCCGCCGGCCGTTCCTGCCAGTGCTGACCGACACCGCCTACCGGCCGAAAGTGTCGATCCACGTGCCCTGCTACAACGAACCACCGGAGATGGTGAAACAGACCCTGGATGCCCTGGCCGCTCTGGACTATCCGGATTACGAAGTCATCATCATCGACAACAACACCAAGGATCCGGCGGTCTGGGAACCGGTACAGGCCTATTGCGAGCAGCTCGGCGAGCGTTTCCGCTTCTTCCACGTCGCACCGATCGAAGGCTTCAAGGGTGGCGCGCTGAACTACATCCTGCCGCACACCTCGCCGGATGCCGAAGTGATCGCGGTGATCGACTCCGACTACTGCGTCAATCCCAACTGGCTCAAGCACATGGTGCCGCACTTCGCCAACCCGGATATTGCCGTGGTGCAGTCGCCGCAGGACTACCGCGACGGCAACGAGAGCACCTTCAAGAAGCTCTGCTACGCCGAGTACAAAGGCTTCTTCCACATCGGCATGGTCACCCGTAACGACCGCGACGCGATCATCCAGCACGGCACCATGACCATGATCCGCCGTACCGTGATGGACGAGCTGAAGTGGGCCGACTGGACCATCTGCGAAGACGCCGAGCTGGGTCTGCGCGTGTTCGAGAAAGGCTATTCGGCCGCCTACGCCCACGACAGCTTCGGCCAGGGCCTGATGCCTGACACCTTCATCGACTACAAGAAGCAGCGTTTCCGCTGGGCCTACGGCGCCATTCAGATCATGAAAGGCCACGCCCGCAGTCTGTTCCGCGGCCAGGGCTCGGAACTGACCCGTGGCCAGCGCTACCACTTCATCGCCGGCTGGCTGCCGTGGATTGCCGATGGCCTGAACATCTTCTTCACCATCGGCGCCCTGCTCTGGTCGTCGGCGATGATCATCGTGCCCAACCGGGTCGACCCGCCGCTGCTGATCTTCGCCATCCCGCCGCTGACGCTGTTCTTCTTCAAGTTCGGCAAGATCATGTTCCTCTACCAGCGTGCGGTGGGTGTCGACCTGAAGCGTTCGTTCCAGGCGGCGGTGGCCGGTCTGGCGCTGTCGCACACCATCGCCAAGGCGGTGCTGTACGGCGCGTTCACCAAGACCATCCCGTTCTTCCGCACACCGAAGATGGCCAGCAACCACGGCATCGCGGTGGCCCTGGCGGAAGCACGCGAAGAGGTGTTCGTCATGCTCCTGCTGTGGGGTGCGGCCATCGGCATCAGCTTCGCCCAGGACATCCACAACGCCGACGTGCAGTTCTGGGTCGCAGCCCTGCTGGTGCAGTCGCTGCCGTACCTGGCGGCGCTGATCATGGCCCTGCTGTCGTCGCTGCCGAAACCGTCCGAAGCCCCGGCCGACGAGGCTGTGGCGCAGGCCTGAGTCACGCGTGACCTGTCGAAACGGCGGCCCTGGGCCGCCGTTTTGCTTTAAGATGTGCGCCTTTTCCGCGCCCTGAGTGTTATCCGGAGTCGATCCATGCCCACCCTCTCCCCCACCCTCGAGCTTGCCTGCGACCTGATTCGTCGCCCATCCGTCACGCCGGTCGACGAAGGCTGCCAGGAGCTGATGATGCGCCGCCTGGCTGCCGTCGGCTTCGCGCTGGAGCCGATGCGCATCGAGGAGGTGGACAACTTCTGGGCCCACCGTGGCGGCGACGGTCCGGTGCTGTGTTTCGCCGGGCATACCGACGTGGTGCCGACCGGTCCGCTGCAATCCTGGCAGCACCAGCCGTTCGATGCGCTGATCGATGAGCAGGGCATGCTCTGCGGCCGTGGCGCGGCCGACATGAAGGGCAGCCTGGCGTCGATGATCATCGCGGTGGAGCGCTTCGTCGCCGATCACCCGAACCACAAGGGCGCGATCACTTTCCTCATCACCAGCGACGAGGAAGGCCCGGCCCACCACGGCACCAAGGCCGTGGTCGAGCGCCTGCGCGAACGTGGCGAGCGCCTGGACTGGTGCATCGTCGGCGAACCGTCGAGCACCACCCTGGTCGGTGACATGGTCAAGAATGGCCGCCGCGGCTCCCTCGGCTGCACCCTCAGCGTGCGCGGCAAGCAGGGTCACGTGGCCTACCCGCACCTGGCCAAGAACCCCATCCACCTGGCCGCCCCAGCCCTGGCCGAACTGGCCGCCGAGCACTGGGACAACGGCAACGCCTACTTCCCGCCGACCAGCTTCCAGGTTTCCAACCTGAATTCCGGCACCGGCGCGACCAACGTGATTCCGGGTGAGCTGAAAGCGGTGTTCAACTTCCGTTTCTCCACCGAGTCGACGGTCGAAGGCCTGCAGCAGCGCGTGCGCGCCATCCTCGACAAGCACGGTCTGGACTACGAACTGGACTGGGCGCTGTCCGGCCTGCCGTTCCTCACCCAGCCGGGCGACCTGCTGGATGCCGTGGCCGCCGGGATCAAAACTGTGACCGGCCGCGAGACCACCCCCTCGACCTCCGGCGGCACTTCGGACGGGCGCTTCATCGCCACCCTGGGTACGCAAGTCGTCGAACTGGGCCCGGTCAACGCCACCATCCACCAGATCGACGAGCGCGTGCTGGCCAGCGACCTCGATGTGCTGACCGAAATCTACTACCAGACCCTGGTCAACTTGCTCGCATGAGTCTGACCTGCCCGATCTGCCAGGAGGCCCTGAGCCCCGTCGACAATGGCGTGGCCTGCCCGGCCAACCACCGTTTCGACCGTGCGCGCCAGGGTTACCTGAACCTGTTGCCGGTGCAGCACAAGAACAGCCGTGACCCGGGTGACAACGTGGCCATGGTCGAGGCCCGCCGGCGCTTTCTCGATGGCGGCCACTACGCGCCATTGGCCACGCGCCTGGCCGAACTGGCTGCCGAGCGTAACCCGCAGCGCTGGCTGGATATCGGTTGCGGCGAGGGCTACTACACCGCCCAGCTCGCCGAGCGCCTACCGGACGCCGATGGCTATGCCCTGGATATCTCCCGCGAGGCGGTCAAGCGCGGCTGCAAACGCGCCCCGCAGTTGAGCTGGCTGGTGGCGAGCATGGCCCGCGTGCCCCTGGCCGACGCCAGCTGCACCCTGCTGGCCAGCGTATTCAGCCCGCTGGACTGGCAGGAAGCGCTGCGCCTGCTCGCTCCCGGTGGCGGCCTGCTGCGCATGGGCCCGACCGGCGAGCACCTGATGGAACTACGGCAGAAGCTGTACGACGAGGTGCGCGACTATGATGACCAGAAGCACCTCGAACTGATTCCGCCCGGCATGCGCCTGGCCCACAGCGAAACCCTGCGCTTTGCCCTGCCGCTGACCAGCAGCCAGGCCCGCGCCGACCTGCTGGCCATGACCCCGCACGGCTGGCGCGCCAGCGCCGAACGCCGCGCGGCGGTGATCGCCGAAGACTTCGAAGTCACTGTCTCCATTCGCTACGATTGGATAGAGAAAATCTAGGGACACACACTGATGCGCCAACCCGATATCGAGATCTACCTCAAGGACGCCGATCACAAGGCCGTCGCCGCCTGGCTAGGTGACGCCATCGGCCCCGTCAGCGAATGGCGCCAGCAGGGCCAGACCTACAAATGCCAGGCCGGCGACGTGCCGGTTACCTGGCTGCCGAAAGCCGTGGGCAAATGGCACAGCCTCTACCTGGAAAGCGCTGCCACGCCCTGGGCCGATGACCTGACCTGCGCCCGTGCTGCCTTCGCCGCGCTGAACGTGGAAGTACGCTGCGCACCGGGCGGCTGGGACGAAGAGGAAAGCGTGGAAACCGCCGACCGCTGGATTCGCCTCAGCAGCGATGGCGAAGAAGAGATCACCTGGCGTACCGACTGAAAGCCGGTATCCGTCAAAACAAAAGGCCCGTCACTGACGGGCCTTTTGCGTAGAGCCGGTGAAGGGCTCAGGTCTTGTTTACGATTTCTTGAGCTAGAGCCAGGCAAGGCGAAATGGGGCGAGGGCGCGGAGTTTACGAGCTGTAAATGAGCAGCCCGAGCCCCATTTCAACGCAGCATGGCCGACGATCAAGAGATCGTAGACAGACTCTCAGACCTTGGATACGTCTTCCGCTTGAAGCCCCTTCTGGCCTTCGATCACGGAAAATTCGACCTGCTGGCCTTCTACCAGAGAGCGGTGACCTTCGCCACGGATGGCGCGGTAGTGGACGAATACATCCGCCCCGCTTTCGCGTTGAATGAAGCCATAGCCCTTGGAATCATTGAACCACTTGACGGTTCCGACCTCACGATCAGCCATTACCACTTCCCTCGACTCTCAATATTGTTTTAGTGCCCGGACGGGCCTCGACGATCGAACCAACGCTCTTCTTCTTGTTTCCGCCCCCGCCAGAACAGCAGGAAGCAGGTCATTTGAATGGCGTCCTTATGCGACCGCTCGTCGAGTATAAAACAAGCATTTGACTTGCCAAGTGATTTTTTAATACG
>JBBNAI010000158.1:0-7034 GCA_037994305.1 Pseudomonas sp.
TTTCCCGTTCCGGCACCCTGACCTACGAAGCTGTGAAGCAGACTACTGACGCCGGTTTCGGTCAGTCGACTTGCGTCGGCATCGGTGGTGACCCGATCCCGGGTTCGAACTTCATCGACATCCTGAAGCTGTTCCAGGAAGACCCGAAGACCGAAGCGATCGTGATGATCGGTGAGATCGGCGGTTCCGCTGAAGAAGAAGCTGCTGCCTTCATCAAAGCCAACGTGACCAAGCCGGTGGTGTCCTACATCGCTGGTGTGACTGCCCCTGCGGGCAAGCGCATGGGCCACGCCGGTGCCATCATCTCCGGTGGTAAAGGCACTGCGGACGAGAAGTTCGCTGCACTGCAGGACGCCGGTGTTAAAACCGTGCGTTCGCTGGCCGATATCGGCAAGGCCCTGGCCGAGCTGACCGGCTGGGAAGTCAAGAAAGCCTGAGGCTGACTTGATCTGAAAAAGGCCACCTTCGGGTGGCCTTTTTTATTGCTGTCTACCCAGTCAGAAACTTGCGCCAGGGCGACGGATTATTGCGCCTGGTCGACAGCCCGACCGCTGTCAGACGCGCCTTTCGATGAAAATCGTTAGGCTTGCAACTATTTCCCGGCCAGACCCCACAAGGGTTGGCGGCGGGTACCTGGTGAGTGGCCTGAACCGGGCGAGTCACCCTTCCTGAACTCAAAGGAAACCTGCGTTTCTTCCTGTTTTCCTGCCTCTGGTACTGCCCGCTATGACTCGCTTGAAAGGCCTCGACCTGCTGGCCCTTGGTTTCATGACTTTTGCCCTGTTCGTCGGGGCTGGCAACATCATCTTCCCGCCTATCGTCGGCCTGCAGGCCGGTCCCCATGTGTGGATGGCGGCCCTCGGTTTCCTGATCACCGCCGTCGGCTTGCCGGTGGTCACCGTGATCGCCCTGGCCAAGGTTGGCGGCGCCATGGATACCCTCAGCAGCCCGATCGGCAAGACGGCCGGGGTGATCCTCGCCGCCATCTGCTACCTCTCGGTCGGCCCGCTGTTCGCCACGCCGCGTACCGCCACCGTATCCTTCGAAGTCGGCCTGGCGCCGCTGACTGGCCACGGCGCGCTGCCGCTGTTCCTCTACAGCCTGGTGTACTTCGCCGTGGTTCTGGCTGTGTCGCTGTACCCGGGCCGGCTGCTCGACAGCGTTGGCCGCGTGCTGGCACCGATGAAGATCGTCGCGCTGCTGATCCTCGGCATCGCCGCCTTCATGCTGCCGCTGGGCGAGATCGGCGAAGCGACCGAGGCTTACCAGGCAGCGCCGTTCTCCCAGGGCTTCATCAATGGCTACCTGACCATGGATACCCTCGGTGCTCTGGTATTCGGCATTGTCATCGTCAACGCGATCCGCTCGCGCGGCGTCGAGTCGCCACGGCTGATCACGCGCTACGCGATCATCGCCGGGCTGATCGCCGGTCTCGGCCTGGCACTGGTCTACATCAGCCTGTTCCGCCTGGGCGCCGGCAGCCACGCCATTGCTGGTGACGCCACCAATGGCGCGGCGGTGCTGCATGCCTATGTGCAGCACACCTTCGGCGGGCTGGGCAGCGTGTTCCTCGCCGTGCTGATCTCGCTGGCCTGCCTGGTTACGGCGGTGGGGCTGACTTGCGCCTGTGCCGAATACTTCAGCCGCTTGTTGCCGCTGTCCTACCGCACGCTGGTGGTGATGCTCGCCGGCTTCTCGCTGCTGGTGTCCAACCTCGGCCTGGCCACCCTGATCCAGGTATCCGTACCGGTACTCACGGCGATCTACCCGCCGTGCATCGTGCTGGTGGCGCTGAGTTTCTGCTGGGGCATGTGGCACGCGCCGGGTCGCATCGTGGCGCCGGCAATGCTGGTAGCGCTGCTGTTCGGCGTGGCTGACGGTTTCAAGGCGGCGGGTCTGCACGGCCTGGTGCCCAAGGCACTCGATCAGTTGCCTCTGGCGGCGCAAGGCCTGGGTTGGCTGGTGCCGGTAGCGTTGCTCACCTTGCTGCTGATGGCCGTCGATCGTTTCCTGGGCGCACCGCAAACGGAAACTGCCTGACGCGAAAAGGCTCTGGGGCGCACCTTTTGGCGCGCCACTGCGCTTTTTTGGCCGTTCTGCCACGGCTTGCCGATTGCTGATGAAGGGGCGGTGCCGGACAATCCCTGCGAACCCCATGCAGCCAGCCCTCATGTCGCAAGCCATCTTCTTCGCCCACGCCAACGGTTTCCCTTCTGCCACTTACGGCAAGCTGTTCGCCGCCCTGGCACCGGACTTCCACGTTCAGCACCTGGAGCAGCACGGCCATGACCCGCGCTTCCCGGTGGATGACAACTGGCAGAACCTGGTCGAAGAGCTGATCGATCACCTCGAGCGTCAGGACCAACCGGTGTGGGGCGTCGGCCACTCGCTGGGTGGTGTGCTGCATTACCACGCCGCGTTGCGCCGGCCCGAGTTGTATCGCGGCGTGGTGATGCTCGATTCACCGCTGCTGACGGTGGTCGACCGGGTACTGATCCGTGCGGCCAAACGCTTCGGTTTCATTGACCGGATTACCCCAGCCGGGCGCACCGTCGGCCGGCGTGAGTTGTTCAGCGATGTGGCCGAGGCGCGCCAGTACTTCGCCGGCAAGACGCTGTTCAGCCGCTTCGATCCGGAGTGCCTGGATGCCTACGTGCAACATGGCCTGCGCGCGGACGGGCAGGGCCTGCGCCTGCGCTTCGACCCGGCCACGGAAATCAGCATCTACCGCAGCGTGCCGCATACCAGTCCCGGTCGACCGCAGCAGCTGCAGGTGCCGCTGGCGGTGGTGCGCGGTCGCCACAGCAAGGTGGTGCTGCCGCATCATGCGCGGCAGATCAACCGGGTGCCGCAGGGCGAATACCACAACCTGCCCGGCGGCCACATGTTTCCCCTGGAGCGCCCGCAGCAGACGGCTGTGCTGCTGCGTGAACTGTTTGCCCGCTGGCAGGGCGTTGCTGAGGAGCGTTCGGCATGACCGTCACCGTCGAGGAAATCCGTTTCAGCCTGCCGCATGTCGAGTTGGCCGCACACCTGTTCGGCCCCGAGGACGGCATTCCGGTGATTGCCCTGCATGGCTGGCTGGACAACGCCATGACCTACGCACGCCTGGCGCCCAAGCTGCAGGGGCTGCGCATCGTTGCCCTGGATTTCCCCGGCCACGGTCATTCCGGGCATTACGCGAGTAACTCCAGCTACAGCATGTGGGAGTACCTGGAAGATGTGCTGCTGGTGGCCGAACAGCTCGGCTGGCAGCGTTTCAGTCTGATGGGGCACTCCCTCGGCGGGATCATCTCGACGCTGCTGGCTGCGGCCGTGCCCGAGCGCGTCGAGCGCCTGGCGCTGATCGACGGGCTGATTCCCTTCGTCGGCGAGGCGCAGGGCTCGGCCAAGCGCCTGGGCGACGCCCTGCGTGCGCGGCTGGCGGTGCGCGACAAGCGCAAGCCGGTGTATGCCGATCCGGACCGCGCGGTGCAGGCGCGCATGCAGGGCGTGGTCGCGGTCAGTCGTGAAGCCGCCGAGTTGCTGGCCCAGCGTGGCCTAGAGCCGGTGCCGGGTGGCTACACCTGGCGTACCGACATCCGCCTGACCCTGCCGTCGGTGATGCGCCTGACCTTTGCCCATGTCGAAGAGTTCGTGCGCAGTGTGCAATGCCCGGTCAGCCTGGTGCTGGCGGCGCAGGGGCACATGGCGGTCGAGCCGCGTATCGCCGGGCTGATCGAGGGCACTCATTTCGAGGTGCACAAACTGGACGGCGGGCATCACCTGCACTTGAACGACGAGGCCGGTGCGCAGCAGGTCGCAGACTGTTTCAATCGTTTCTTCCCACGGCCTTGACTTGCCCCTGACAACTGCCGACGCTGGGCGGATTGCTATGGGAGTCCGTCATGATCGATCTCTACACCGCTGCCACCCCTAACGGCCACAAGATATCCATCGCCCTCGAGGAACTGGGCCTGCCGTACGAGGTGCACGCGCTGTCCTTCGACAAGCAGGAACAGAAAACCCCGGAGTTCCTCAAGCTCAACCCCAACGGGCGCATCCCGGCCATCGTCGATCGCAGCAACGACGACTTCGCCGTGTTCGAGTCCGGGGCGATCCTCATCTACCTCGCCGAGAAGACTGGCCAACTGATGCCCAGCGACGTCAAAGGACGCTCGCGAGTGATCCAGTGGCTGATGTTCCAGATGGGTGGGGTCGGGCCGATGCAGGGCCAGGCCAACGTGTTCTTCCGCTATTTCCCGGAGAAGCTGCAAGGCGCCATCGACCGCTATCAGCACGAGACGCGGCGCCTTTACGAAGTGCTGGATGGGCGCCTCGCCGAAGCCGATTTTCTGGCTGGCGATTACAGCATTGCCGACATCGCCACGTTCCCCTGGGTGCGCGTGCACGAGTGGGCCGGGGTCTCGGTGGATGGCCTGGAGCACCTGCAACGCTGGATCGCCGCCATTGCTGAGCGCCCGGCGGTGCAACGCGGCCTGCTGATACCGCAACGCCACACCGATGACGCGTTGGTGAAAACCGCACAAAGCATGCTGACGCGTTGAGTACACGAATGCGCCTGAGCCTATTTCTCTGTCTGTTTCTCTCGCCCGTCGTGCTGGCCGATGACCTGCCCGGCAGTAGCGATCTACCCATCCTGCCGCGTTTTCCCCATGCCGAGATCGTCGATTACAGCGACGCTGCCGATGTGGAACGGCGTTATCCCCGTGGTGAGCTGCGGCGTATCAGCGGCCAGTTGCGCGTCGAGCGCGAAGTGCTCGCCGAGGGCCGCCTGCGCGCGCTGACCTACCGCCTGCCGGATGGCCACAACCCGAGTGAGGCCCTCGCTGCCGCACGCAAGACGCTGCTCGATGGCGGCGCGCAATTGCTCTACTGGTGCGAGGGGCGCGAGTGCGGCTCGAGCAACCTGTGGGCGAATGCGCTGTTCGGTAATGCCAAGCTGTTCGGGCCAGATGAGCGGCAGAGCTTTATCCTGCTGCGCCTGGCCGAGCCGCAACAGAACAGCCTGCTGGCTCTGTATGGCATCACCCGTGGCAACCGCCGGGTCTATCTGCAGGTCGAACAGCTGGACGCCGACCTGGCGGTGGCCGATCAACTGCCGACCGCCAGTACACTGCTGCGTCAGTTGCGCGTGCATGGCGACCTCAAGCTGCCGCAGTTGAGTGAGCTGGACACCCAGTGGAGCGAGCTGCTGGCGCGCACCCTGAACCTCGACAGCACCTTGCGCGTCAGCTTGACCGGGCCCCAGGCTGAGGCCTGGCGAGCCGCGCTGGTGGAGCAGGGCGTGCGCAGCAGTCGCCTGGAAACTGGCAGCGGCGGTGCTGCTGGTCTGCAATTGCAATCTTTACCGTGAATCATCCGGTGTCGGCTCGCTAGTGAGCCGACACTTTTGTAGCAGGACATTCTGGCAATGCTGAATAACGATCGTCTGTTGATACAGATTCTCCTGCTGGCCCTTTTCGGCGCCTGCTTGTGGGTGCTGGCACCATTCTTCTCGGCGCTGTTCTGGGCGGCGGTGCTGGCCTTTGCCAGCTGGCCGCTGATGCGCTTGCTGAGCAAGGCGCTGGATGGTCGGGAAACCCTGGCGGCGGTGCTGCTGACCGGTGGCTGGATGATTCTGGTGGCGGTGCCGCTGGTCTGGCTGGGCTTCAACCTGGCCGACCATATTCGCGATGCCACCGAGCTGTTCAAGGATGTCCAGGTTGGTGGGCTGCCGGCGCCACCCGCCTGGCTGGTGGGTTTGCCGATCATCGGCGATAACCTGGAGCAGCTCTGGCAGCGTGTCGATCGCGAAGGTGCCGAGCTGTTCGCCAGCGTGAAGCCCTATCTCGGCCAGGTCGGCAACTGGTTGCTGGCGCGCAGTGCGCAAATTGGCGGTGGGGTGCTGGAGCTGGCCCTGAGTCTGGTGCTGGTGTTCTTCTTTTACCGCGATGGCCCGCGGATGGCGGCGTTCGTGCACAGCCTGCTGGAGCGCCTGATCGGCGACCGCGCGGGCCACTACACCGAACTGGTGGCAGGCACCGTGCAACGGGTGGTCAATGGCGTGATCGGCACGGCGGCGGCGCAGGCGCTGCTGGCGCTGATCGGATTCTGGATTGCCGGGGTACCCGGCGCCCTGGTGCTGGGTATCGTCACCTTCATCTTCAGCCTGATTCCCATGGGCCCTCCGCTGGTGTGGATTCCTGCCACGGCCTGGCTGGTCAGCAAGGGTGAATATGGTTCCGCGGTTTTCCTCGGTATCTGGGGCATGTTCATCATCAGCGGCGTGGACAACGTGCTCAAGCCGTACCTGATCAGCCGTGGCGGTAACTTGCCGCTGGTGGTGGTGCTGCTCGGGGTATTCGGCGGCATTCTCGCCTTCGGCTTCATGGGTCTGTTTCTCGGCCCAACCCTGCTGGCAATTGCCTTCAGCCTGCTCGGTGACTGGGTCAAGGGCGAGCCGCAGAAGCTCAACGCACCGGCGCCGGAGAAGACCGAGGGCTGAGCTGGCCGCAGATTACGACGGCTACAAAAAACAACGGCCGGTCTATCCGTACTGCGGATAGACCGGCCGTTTGCTTTTAGCACCTGCAGTCGATTGGCGACCTGGCGTGTGAACGCCGTGGATCGTCAACCGACGCTCAGGCCGATAGGTCGAGCTGGCTACCGATGCTGGACTGATAGCTGGCGTTGCTCTGGTACTGCTTGAGCAATTGGGCGATCAGACCGGAGAAGTTTTCCTCCTCGCTGCTGGAGCTTTTACTGCTGGCTTGCGCTTGCTGGCCGATGCTGTCGAGCAGGCTGCTCAACTCATCGCGGCTGATGCTGCCACTACTGTCCGCATCCAGTTGGCTGAACAGTTCATCGGAGCTGGCTTCGGCTGCCGGTGGCGGAGGCGGTGGTGGCGGCGCCAGGGCGGCCAGCTCATCAACATTGAGGCTGCCGTCACTGTCGCCGTCGAGTTCGCTGAACAGGCTGCTGACATCAGTGTCGCTGCCAGTCAGCGCTGCCAGTTCTTCCTCATCGATGCTGCCGTCGCCGTTGGCATCGAG
>JBBNAI010000159.1:0-6432 GCA_037994305.1 Pseudomonas sp.
CGTGTAGCACGTACTGCTTGCGACCGGTCAGTTGCTCTTCGCCTTCAAGGGCCCAGGTATCCGCAGTCCACTCACCCTTGGCTTCCGCCAAGGCAACCGTAGCGCGCAGCTCACCCGTTACCAGGGCCGGCAGCCATTTGGCTTTCTGCTCGTCGCTGGCTGCAATGGTGATAGCCAGCGTCGCCAGGGCGTGTTCGAAGAACGGACCCGGCATGGCATAACGTCCCACCGGCTCGGCCACCACTGCCAGATCCAGCAGGCCAAGACCGAGGCCGCCATACTCCTCCGGCACCACCATGCCGCCGATGCCCAAGTCCATCAACCCGCGCCAAAGCGCAAAGTCAGCCTGACCATTCTCGTGCGGCTCAAGAGCCCGATTAATTGGGCATTCAGCGCGCAGGTAATCCACTACAGCGTCCTGAAAGGCTCGCTGTTGGTCGTCTAGATCGAACCTCATTCTTGACTGCTCTCCCGCGGCAAGCCGAGACCACGCTCGGCGATGATGTTGCGCTGGATATTGGAGGTGCCGCCGGCAATTGCCGCCGCCAGGGAGTTCATGTACTGATTGACCCAACGTTCGTTACCTGGTCTCCGGTTACCAATCGGCGAGATCAACCCTTCGTCTTCAAGAATCGCATTGGCCACCTCCGCCACCGCCGCGGCATAGTTGGACTGCCCAAGCTTGTTCATCATCTGCAACAAACCGCCACCGTCTCCCGAAAGCTCGCGGGTCATCTGAATGAGGCTGGAGCAGCGCTGCACTTCCAGTTCAGCCTTGAGCGCAGCCAGTCGGTCGCGAACCCAAGGATCCTTGATCGCCGGCGCACCATTCTTCGCGGTCCGTTTCGCCAATCCCAAAAGGCTGTCGAACAGCGACTCCGAACGATCGATACCACCGAGCATGTTGCGTTCATGCTTGAGCAATGACTTGGATACACTCCAGCCATTGCCTCGCTCGCCTACAATCCAATCCTCGGGGGTCACCGCATCGGTGAAGAACACCTCGTTGAAATCATTTCCGCCGTTGATCTGCTTCATCGGACGGATATCGATGCCCGGCTGGTCGAGATCAATCAGCAGGTAAGAAATACCCTGATGCTTGCTCGCCTCCGGTTCGGTGCGAATCAAGGCGAACATGTACTGGCAATCCTTGGCATAGGACGTCCACACCTTCTGGCCATTGATCACCCACTGCCCATCGCGCAATTCGCCGCGGGTCCGCAGGCTTGCCAGGTCGCTGCCCGAGCCTGGTTCGCTGAACCCCTGGGCCCAGCGATACTCGCCACTCAACGTCTTGGCGACGAAGCGTTCCTTCTGCCAATCAGTACCGCGCTCAAGCAGGGTTGGCACCAGCATCTGCACGCCGTTGCCTTTGATCTCCCCGGGCGCCCTGGCCGCAGCGAACTCTTCGGAAATGATCCGAGCCCGAATTACATCGGAAGGCTGCTCGGAACCGCCGAAACGCTTAGGAATGCCCCGATACAGATAGCCCGCCTCGACCGCCTGCTGGCGGAAGGCGGCCACATCCGCGCCTTCCTTCCAGGTATCGCGAAGAAAACCGCGTACCTGCTCGCGGAAGTCGTCGTGTTCTGGTCCGTAGTTAAGTTCCATAGTGTGCGGCGCCTCAGTCGAATCCCAGGTCGTCCCAGACCTGGTTGAGGTTTTTCATGGCCTGACGGCCCCCGACACGGTCGCGCTCGCGCAGAAAGTTAATCTCGTCCTCTCGCCATACCACGTTGGAGAACAACGAGTGCCCCACGGTCGCGAAGTTGAGGAAGGCACCAATACCCAGTCCATGGAAGTACTGTTGAAGCGCGCGTTTGCCGAGCATAAGGTTGTCGGTGCTGTGAGCCGCCACGGCGCGGGCATAGCGCAGCGCTTCGTCTTCCAGCTTTTCGCGCGGCACCACCGAGTTGGCGACTCCCCACTCCTTGAGTTCCTGGGCGCTCATCTTGCGTCCGGTGAGGAGAATCTCCATGCCCCGATTCAGGCCCAGTCGAAGCATGGTCATCGGCAGCTGAGTTTCGAACCCGGCAAAGCCAATGCGGCTTTGGCGACGAGCCACATAGGCATCTTCAGACAGGATCAGAATGTCGGCCGTCATCGCGAACGAGAAGCCCTGCCCCAGCACAGCGCCCTGCGCCGCCAGGATCACAACTTTGTCGCCCCACACGGTGCCAGTAAGGGTGCTATCGAGCAGCTTGCGGATGCCACGCATGCGCTTGGACTGCCCCAACCGACCGCCCTTTTTCAGGCCAAACGCCTCGACCGGCATTTTCTTGGTGTCTTCCCCGGAGCAGAAGTCACTGCCGTTACCCGCCAGGATGATCACCTTGATTTCATCGTCGTCCTGCGCCTTCGCGAACGCCTGGGCGAGCATATCGTTCATATCAGGCGTCACAATCGCGTTCTTGCGATGCGGGCGGTTCAACGTGATACGGGCGATGTGCCCATCAATGACCTCATAGAGAATGCTCTGAGAGAGATCTTCCTCGGTGTTTTCGGGGATGCTGTTCATGGTCGTTACTTCTCTTGAGCATTGATAAAGTCGTCGATGCGACCGTGGTAATGACGAATGCGCGCTTCTTGGTACTTGCCCAACACAAGCCCTTTTTTCACGGTTGACTGCAGCCCCAACCAGACGCCTTCGATGTTCTCGTAGTCCTGATCGAAGATTGGCGCTAAGCGCCCAAGCGCCGGGCAGTCAACAAAAGGCTTGTCCGCAGGTAACCAGAGGATTTCCGGGCTCTTTTGCATGGGTTCGGACAGAAGCCGTGGCGTCATCACGTAAACCTCCATGATGCAGCTGTCATGGTTGTCCTTATTGGGTCGGAAGCGATAAACGATGGGCAGCCCCATGCCGTACCAGGGCATGAAGTTCGGGAACAGGAAGTACTCGATCGCATCAAGCAACTCGACATCGTTGAGGTGGTCCAGCGACTTGCCCATAGCAGCGGCGGCTGCCTGGCGGCGTTGATCCGCCAAGGCGCTGCGGTAGGTCATGCCATCCGGAACCTGAATCGGCTCGCGCCCCGTGCCTTTGGACGCGTAGTCGGCAAACTCCTGCTGCGACATCTTGCGAGTGATACCGGAGGCCTGTGCAACCGCCACGGTGGCGAGACGGCTGACGTTGCGATCAAAGATGTCGTATTGGGTCTCGGCATACTCGGACACTGGCACAGACTGCGGGTGCGTCGGCATCACGTGGTAAGACTCGATGAATGCTTCCATCGCCACTTTCCAGTTGCTAGGCATGATGCGAGCGACATGCACAGCTACGCGGAAGTCATCCAAAGGCAGCCGACTAAAATGGTCGGGCAACACACCAATCCACTCATCGAATGGTTCGGCGTTTTCGGCATCAGGATTGATGAATACAAATCCGCCCCAGGTGCCGACCTTGGCCTCTGGGAGATTCATATTGCGATCGCAGGTCTGCGGGAAATCCCAGTCCTCGGTAACGCGGCGATTACAGCCATTCAGATCCCATGACCAACCATGGAAAGGACAGGTAAACGCACCCGCCTTGCCCTGCCCTTTGACCAGACGCATAGCACGATGCAGACAGGCATTTGGGTAGGCCTTGATCTCGTCTACAGCCGTGCGCACCACAATGAAGGAGCGATTGACGATCTCATACGTTATGTAGTCGCCGATCTCCGGGATATCACCTTCATGGCAAGCCATCTGCCAAACACGCGACCAGAGCCCCTGCTTCTCACGCTCATGGAATTCGCGCGAGATATAGCGCTCCACGGGCAGGTCTGCAGTCCCCATATCGAACGTGGAATGGGCGGCAAACGCCCCTTCAATGGGGCGCTGTACGTCTTCCGCCATGCGGATGCCGAGCGTGGGTTGTTTTGATTGTTCTTTGCTGGACATGTCCCCTCCTCATTTCCTTCCGTACGCCTGGACAAGCACTGCTGACCTGCCGGCGAGCGACATCGCCAATATAGTTAACTAAGTTACACAGCACAAGCCGTTTGATTCATCGGCGTGTGGCTACCGACAAAACGCCGTGGCCAAAATCAAGATAGATAAATTAGGTATACAAGTTAAATCTCTGCGGTTATTTTATTTTCCACGGGATTCAGACCTGCCACCCGCGCAGACACTTGAGAATCACAACAACTCGAACCCTATTAATAGGAGATGTACGCGTGTCGACGCCAACCCATAAAGACTCGGCCCCTCTTGCTGCCGCCGAAATGAAGGCCGTATACCGACGTGTCGCGCTGATCCGTGCCGCTGAACAGGCCATATCCAAGCAACTGCGTGCCGGCAAGATTTCCTTCAGCTTCTACCCCGTCACCGGTCAAGAGCTCGCGCCTTCCGTCCTCGCTCAATGCCTGAGCAAGGACGACCAGATGGTGACTATCTACCGCGGCCTGGCGGACACCCTGGCCCGGGGCCTGCCGCTGCGTGAGCTGCTGGCTGAATGTATCGGTCACTCTTCCGGGGTATGCGGCGGCAAGGGCGGCGGGATGGGTGTGGCGCGCGCCGACCTTGGCCTGATGATGACCACAGGTATCGTTGGCTCCAGCGCTCCGGTCGGCGTCGGTTTGGCCCTCGCCTCGCAACTGCAGAACAGCGGCAAGGTGGTCACCGTTACCTTTGGCGACGGTGCCACTAGCATCGGTGCCGTGCACGAAGCGATGCTCTTCGCTTCGCTGTGGAAACTGCCGATCATTTTCGTCTGCCACAACAACGGCTGGGCCGAGTCCACCCCGCTCTCCGACTACTCCGTGCTTGAGAAGCTGGCCGAGCGTGCCGATGGCTACCGCATGCCTGGTGTCAGCGTCAGCGGCCGCGATCCGCAGGCCCTGGCCTCCGCCTTTAGTGAGGCTATCGAGCGCGCCCGTAGCGGCAACGGCCCGACCTTCGTCGAGTCCATGACTTACCGTCTGTGCGGGCACTACTTTGCCGATGCAGGCGCGTATATGAACCAGGATGAGCTGGCCGCCGAGCGCGCCCGTGACCCTATCGAAGCACTGCGTGCGCAACTGCTAGCCGAAGGTCATGCCAGCGAGGAAGAACTCCAGGCACTGGATGCGGGTGTAGCGGATGAAGTGGCGCGTGACATGGCCACAGTGCTGGAAACCCCTGTGGCCCCGTTCACCGAAGCCGATCTGGTCAGCGATGTTTATGAAGACCCTGGCTTCCAACCGATTAGCCGCACTCGCCCGCAATCTTCTGCCCTGCCGACCGGGCCAATGCGCAAGGCGACAATGCGCGACGCCTTCAACGAAGCTCTCGCCATCGCCATGGAACAAGACGAGCGCGTGATCATGCTGGGCGAAGATATTGCCGACCCTGCCAGCGGCGTGGTTGGCATCAGCCGCGGACTCTCAACCCGTTTTGGTGATCGGGTACGTTCTACACCGATTGCAGAACAAGGCATTTTCGGCGCCTGTGTGGGCGCCGGCCTGGCAGGCCTGAAACCGGTGGGCGAACTGCTGATGATGGATTTCCTGCCAGTAGCCATGGACCAGATGGTCAACCACGCCGCCAAGGCTCGGTACATGACCGGGGGCCAGATGTCCGTACCGATGACCATGATGACCTTGGTCGGTGCCGGTAACGGCGCCCAGCACTCGCAGTCAACCGAAGCGTGGTTGATGCACACTCCGGGCCTCAAAGTGTGCTACCCGAACAACCCGACCGATGCCAAGGGCCTGCTGCTGTCGGCCATCTTCGATCCGGATCCAGTAGTGTTGATTCACTCCATGCTGAACCTGTTTGGCAGTTCGGAAATGCCAGAAGGCGAGTATCGAATTCCCCTGGGCCTGGCAGCCATCCGCCGCGAAGGCAGTGACGTTACGATCATTTCCTACGGTCCTGCCGTAGGCGACGCGATCAAGGCTGCTGAAGCCTTGGCGGGTCAGGGTATCAGCGCCGAAGTCATTGACCTGCGCAGCCTGGTACCGCTGGACGGTCAGACAATTCTCGAGTCCGTCGCCAAAACCGGGCGTGCCGTGATCGCCCATCGCGCGACTGACTTCATGGGCCCAGCCGCCGAAATTTCCGCCCTGATTTATCAGGAGCTGTTCGGCAAACTCAAAGCCCCTATACAACGGATCGCTGGCGCTTACGCGCCGGTTCCGAAACATGGGGGCCTGCTCGGCCTTCACTACAAAGGCGCTGACGCCATCGTTAAAGCAACTCAGGAAATCATGAAATGACTGAACTCAGAATCCCAGCCGCCGGTGATGCTGTATCCGAAGTGCAACTGGTTGAATGGATCGCAGAGAACGGCGCGCAAGTCGCCGAAGGGGAAGTCATCTACTCGATCGAAA
This sequence comes from Pseudomonas sp., assembly GCA_037994305.1. GTDB lineage: Bacteria > Pseudomonadota > Gammaproteobacteria > Pseudomonadales > Pseudomonadaceae > Aquipseudomonas. The sequence goes on from JBBNAI010000159.1 coordinate 6,297, forward strand.
GCGACAAATCCGTATTGGATGTGGAGTCTCCGGCCAGCGGCACTCTGACCATCCTGGTCAATGCCGGCGAGATCTTCCCTATCGGCCATCTGGTCGGTCGTATCGACTGAGGTGCCCCAGCCACCCCGGCGTCATT
>JBBNAI010000160.1:0-1477 GCA_037994305.1 Pseudomonas sp.
TTCTCGCAAAACTTCACCAGGCCGTTGTCCGGCGATTCGCCCCAGGCGCAACCGGGGCAGTCGAAGCCGCCATTCTGGTTGGTCTTGAGCAGGGCGCGCAGATTCTTGATCGGCTGCTTACTGCCCAGCCAGAAGTGCGTGACGCTACGCAGCGCGCCCCAGCCAGCAGCCGGGCCGGCATAGGGTTGGTAGCGGGGTTGGCTGCTCATGGCTGGGTGTTCTCGGTGGCGGGCGCCGGGCTGTACACCCGGGGCGCGTGTTGATGGGGCAGGTGGATCAGGTTGAGCTGATGGCGCCGCGCCCAGTCCACCGTCAGCGCAGTGGGCGCGGAGAGGCTGACCAGGCTGCCGATGCCGGCGCGCACGGCTTTGTGCAGCAACTCCAGGCTGCAACGGCTGGTGACCACGGCAAAGCCACGGGCGCCGTCCAGGCTCTGCTGCTTGAGCGCGCCGATCAGCTTGTCGAGGGCGTTGTGGCGGCCGATGTCTTCGCGGCACAGGCGGATCGCGCCGTGCTCGTCGACGAACAGCGCGGCATGCAGCGCGCCACTGCTGCGCGCCTGGTGCTGCACAGCCGTGATGCGCTGGCGCAGTTCGTGCAGGTGCGCGGCGGGCGGCAAGGGGCTGGCGGGCAGTGCGGGCAAGTCGGGCAGCGCCTGCTCCAGGGCCTCGACGCCGCACAGGCCGCAGCCGCTGGTGCCGGCCAGCTGCCGGCGCTGCTGCTTGAGGGCCCAGAAGGCGCGGCTGCTGATGCGCACCTCGGCCCTGTGGGCTTCGCCGGTGCCGCTCAGTTGGATGTCATAGATATCGTCGATGGACTCTACCAGGCCGGCACTCAGGCTGAGGCCGCGCACGAAGTCTTCGAGGTCGCCGGGCGAAACCATCATCACCGTGTGGTTGAGGCCGTTGTAGCTGATTGCCAGGGCGCTTTCGCTGACCAGCGGAGCATGCTCGACGGCGCTCCCGGCGCCCAGCTCGACATAGCTGTAATCGGCGCTGAGTGTGGGCCCTGCTGGGGTTTCGAGTGGCTGGCGGATACTGGCGCGGGGCATGGGCGAGCCCTCCACGGATAGGATGGGCTCAGCCTAGGCTGGCGGGGTGGGGGCGTCTAATCGCTGTTGCCGATGGCTTGATCGATCTGCTCTATGGGGTGGCTGGTCAGCGATGTAGCCGGACTTCAGTCTGGGAACCGGCCAGCTTGCCCCGGACTGAAGTCCGGGCTACCTGCTCGCGCCTCAACAGCGGTCATGGTCTGGCGGTGGAAAGCGCTGCGCAGCACGTAGGGTGGATCGCGCTCCATCGATCCACCGAGCGGCATCGCGGCAGTACGGGCTAGATTTACCGCGTCTCGGTCAACAGGCGCCTGGCTTCGTCGAAGCAGGCTTCGGCCAGGGCCGAGCGCGGCAGGCTGCGGCGCAGGATCAAGCCGAGAGGGGCGAGGGTGTGGGCATCGTCGATGGGCGTCAGCGCCAGCTCCG
>JBBNAI010000161.1:0-6126 GCA_037994305.1 Pseudomonas sp.
GTCAGCAGGCCGACCATCAGCGCGACGATGCCGCTGAGCAGGCCCAGCTGGCTGTCGGACAGTGCCCACTCGCCCTTCAGCAAGGGGAACACGGCGTTGAGCACCTGCCGCGACATGTAGTCGGAAATCAGCAGGCCGAAAGTCAGGGCGAAAACCACCCAGGCATAACTGCGCGGAATGCCAGACGAGGTATCGACCTCATTGTCTGCGCTGTGATGAAAGGCCATGAGTGCCTCCTAGAAAACGTATTGTTGTTGTTCTGTGTGGAACCGGTTGTGCAAAGGCTTCGGCCTGGCTCTTCGTGGGAACCGACGCTCGGCGCCTGAGCGTGTCAGTGTGGTGACAAGCGGGTGGCGCCGACCGGGTAGAAGCCTTTGCACAAACGGATCGAAGTCGGTCGGACACAAGGCCAGGCCCCGTGTCCGTCACGGCCCCTGTGCGCACGGGTCAGCCCGTGCTCACAGTATCCGCCCCCTGACCTGACCCGCAGGGGACTGACTCATTGCCTAAGGGGTTACGCCGCTGTCGCGGCTCTCCCCCATCGGCTGCGGATCAATCATTTGCGCAGGAAGCCTTGCTGACCGCCCTTCGGATTCGGGGCGAAGCCGTTGGCCGCCAGGGTTTCTTCGACGGTGTCGTAGAAAACGCCGATCTTGAGGATTTCGCGGGCTTCCTGGCCGTTGGCAACCGGCCGGCCGATTTCCTTGGCGATGCGCACCAACTGCTCGACCTGCTCGACGGAGGTCATCTTGCGCGAACGGTCCTGGGTCCAGATGTTGTCCTCGATACCGCAGCGCACGTGCAAGCCCATCGCCATGCCCATCAGGTTGACCGGCAGGGTGTTGAGCATGGTGCTTTCCACCGTCAGCATGGTGCCGTCGGGGATGGCCCGCAGGAAGTTGGCCAGGCTGTAGATATGCGGCTGGTCCATGCCACCGCCGATCGCTACCCAGTTGCACACCAGCGGCCCCTTGTAGACGCCGCGACGGATCAGGCGCTCCACCGACTCGTAGCTGTTGATGTTGTAGAACTGGAAGGCGCTCTGGATGCCGGCAGCGCTCAGGCGCTTGACGTGCTCCTCGATGAAGCCGGGGCCGGAAGGCACGATCATCTCGCGGTAGGCTTCGTAGGTATCGCTACCCATGGAGGTGCCGGTGTAGTCGCGCACATCCATCTGCTCAATGACGTTCATCTGCGTGGTGTTGACCGTCACAGTGACCTGATCGGGCTTGGGGTCGAGCTCGGCGAGCATGTGGCGAGTGTCGTCATGCAGCCACTTCGCCGCTGCGCCATCTTCCGGGGGCGCGAAGGAGATGGAGCCGCCGACCTGGATGACCATGTCCGGCACTGCCTTGCGTACGCCGGCAATCAGTTCGTTGAACATGGACAGGCGCTTGGAGCCCTTGCCGTCCAGCTCACGCACATGCAGGTGAAGTACCGCGGCGCCCGCGGCGTAGCAGTCGACGGCCTTCTGAATCTGCTCTTCCATGGTCACCGGAATATCTTCCGGGTAGTCGGAGGGGAACCATTCAGGGCCATAGGGCGCTACGGTGATGACCAGCTTGTCCTGGTTTTCAGGGAAGAGAGAGCCGTCGAGGAAGTTCATTTCTTTGCCTCAAAAAATTGATAGTGAGCGATGCGTCTAGGGCGCTTCGACTCAGTAGGTCTTGTCACCGATGATCCCGGCACGTTCCATCTTGCGGTGGCATGCGGGGTAGTCCATGACGGCGTAATGCTGGGTACAGCGGTTGTCCCAGATCGCCACGCTGTTCGGCTTCCAGCGCCAGCGCACTTGGTATTCGGGGATGTACGCCTGGCTGATCAGGTAGCGCAGCAGGTCACTCGCGCCGGGGTTGGCGTCCTGGCCGAAGCGCACCCGCTCGGGCGTGTGGTAGTTGCTGAAGTGCGTGGTGAAGGCGTTGACGAACAGCACCTTCTCGCCCGTTTCCGGGTGGGTACGCACCACCGGGTGCTCGGCGTCCGGGTAGGTCGCCTTGAGCGCCAGGCGCTTCTCGATCGGCATGGCCGCACCGAAGCTCGCCTCGATGCTGTGGCGGGCACGCAGGCCATCGATCTTGGTCTTGATCTCGGCCGGCAGGTTTGCATAGGCCAGCGCCATGTTCGCCCACATGGTGTCGCCACCTACCGGCGGGCACTCCACGCAGCGCAGCACGCAGCCCATGGGCGGTGCCTCACGCCAGGTGGCGTCGGTGTGCCATGAGTTTTCGTAGCGGTCGTTGGGTTTATCCGGCGTCTTGTAGATACGCACCAGGCCCGGATGCTCCGGATCGCTGCCAGCCACCGGGTGGTCCTCCAGCTCGCCGAAGCGGCGAGCGAAGGCCACGTGTTCGGCCCGGCTGAAGTCCTGGTCACGCAGGAACAGCACCTTGTGTTGCAGCAGCAGTTGCTTGATCTCGGCGAACAGGCCGTCGTCGCGCGCGGCATCACCCAGGTTCACACCACTCAGTTCGGCACCGATGGCGCAGGTCAGTTGTTCAATACGCATGCTGGCCTCCTCAGATGACGAAGATCGATGAACCGGTGGTCTTGCGCGACTCCAGATCACGATGCGCTTGCACCGCGTCCTGCAGGGCGTAGTGCTGGTTGATCTCGATCTTGATCCGGCCGCTGCCGACGTGGTCGAACAGCTCGCCAGCCAGCGCGGCCTTCTCTGCCGGATCGGCGATGTAGTCGGCCAGGGCCGGACGGGTCATGTACAACGACCCTTTCATCGCCAGCAGTTGCGGGTTGAACCCGTCGATCGGCCCCGAAGCGGTGCCGACACAAACCAGCAGGCCACGGCGCTTGAGCGAATCCAGCGAGCCCATGAAGGTGTTCTTGCCGACACTGTCGAACACCACGTTGACGCCGACGCCATCGGTCAGCTCGCGTACGCGGCTGGCAACGTCTTCGTGGCTGTAGTTGATGGTGTGGTCGCAACCGTGGGCGCGGGCGACTTCGGCCTTGGCCTCGGTGGACACCGTGCCGATCACGTTGAGGCCGAGCAGCTTGGCCCACTGCGAGACGATCAGGCCGACGCCACCAGCAGCGGCGTGCAGCAGAATGCTGTCGCCCGGCTTGAAGTCATAGATGCGGCGCATCAGGTAGGACGAGGTCAGGCCGCGCATGGTCATGGCTGCGGCAGTCTCGAAGGCGATGGTTTCCGGCAGCTTGATCAGCGGTGCAGCCGCGATCAGGCGCTCGGTGCTGTAGGCGCCGAGGGTATTGAGGAAACCGGTGTAGGTAACCCGGTCACCCACCGCGACGTTGTCCACGCCCTCGCCCAGTTCCACCACCACACCGGCCGCTTCCACACCCATGCCGTTGGGCAGTGGGATCGGGTAGGTACCGTTGCGGAAGTAGGTGTCGGCATAGTTCAAGCCGACGGCGACGTGACGGATGCGCACTTGCCCCGGGCCGGGCTCGCCGACCTCGACGTCCTCGTAGCGCAACACCTCGGGACCCCCGGCCTCGTAAAAGCGGACGGCTTTGGCCATGCCTGTTCTCCAGTCTTGTTATTAGCTACCAATAGCGTGGATCGGACTGTAGAACTGCCCCCGAACGGGTGCTTCTCATCGCACGACAGGGGCTTTTCATTTCGTGACAGGGGGTTCGGACACGCGGCAGAGTACCCCCGCGCGGGTAGATCGGCAGCGGCTCTGGCGCTAGAGCCGGCCTGGCTAATGCCCCTCGACCAGGGCTGGCAGACGCCTGCTGCGTCTGACCGGCGGCTGCGTGCAACGCGCGGCTAGAACATCACCCGCAACAGCCCCGTGAGACCGTTTTCATCCACGTCGCTGGCGAACTGGCCGTTGTAGCTCAGGCCCAGATGCGTGCTCGGGGTCAGGGCTGCCTCCAGCCCCAGGCTGACCACCGTGGTGTCCTCGGCCAGTGGCACACCAGGCATGCCGAAGGAATCGGTGGGCGCGAATGACAGGTCATCGGACGGTTCGAGGTCACCATAGGCATGCCGCCAGCCCAGGCCGCCCTTCAGCCGGATCGGCATGTCGCTGACGACGAAGCTGTAGCTCGGCCGCAGCCCCAGGGTGCTGAATGTCGTCTCGTGGGCACTGCTGTCCACGCGCAGTGCAGCAGGGCCGCCATCCTCGGTGAACCCTTCGGCACTGACCCGGACCCAGGCGAAGTCGACATAGGGTTCCAGCACAACCGGCCCGGCGTTGATGCGGTAGCCGGCGCCGGCGAATACCTGACTGGTAGAAGCCGAGTAGTCCTCGCTCAGGGAGTCATGGAAGTCGCCGAAGCTGACATGCCGCTTGGCATCGATCTCATTGAAGGTGTAGCTGGTACCCGCCTTGAGCGACCACGGCCCGAGCACTGTGCCGAGGTAGGTCCCGATGCTGTAGTTGTCGCCTGTGGCCGAGCCATGTGCGGCATCCACATCCGCTCGCGTGTAACCACCGAGAATGCCCAGGGTGGTGGTGTCCGTGAGGTGCGAGTCGAGACCAAAGAAGGTACCCCAGGTATCGTCCGACAGGTCTTCCTGATCGCGGCTCGCGCCTACGCCTTGCACCCACAGGGCCAGGTTCGGGGCCAGTTGCAGGGTACTGCTTGGCTGCAGGGTGGTGGATACCGGTGCGTCCCGTTGTCCATCGAGGCGCTCGTAGACCGCGTCACGCACGAAATGACTGTCCTCCAGCAGCAGGGTCTTGTGCGAGGGATAAAGCTGCCCGGAGAGCTGGTCGAGGGCATCGCGGATTTCGCCCACGGTCGGCAGCAGGACGATCGCACCGAGGATCGGGTGGTCCGGCGGCAACTCATCCACCCCTCCCCCCGTTGATGTTTGCGGCGGAGTGATTGCGATGGGGTGCTCCGGTATGCCGCCTACGGGCGGTATTGGCACGCCACCTATGGGGGGTAACGGCGTGCCGCCAATCGGTACGTCGTTGCGGCTTACCAGGAAGTAGACGTTGTTGGCGTCATAGACAAGGCTGACGTCTGACAACGGCAGCTGCCGGGTGGCATAGGTGAACGTGTCGGTGACCCCCGCGTCGGCGGTGAGAATCGTGTAGCGCTGGTTCACCACCGGAATAAAGTCGTGGAGCACGGTGGTGGCAGTGGCACCGTTCAGCTCGGCACTACCGGTGGCGTGAATCAGGTCGGGAGCGCTGCCGGGGTTGAAATCGATGGTGTACTGCGACGAGGAGCCCAGGCTCAGGTTGCCGGCGACACCGAGGGTGCCACTCGTGCCACGACGAGCACCCGGTGAAATGCTCCCGGCGACAGTGGCTGTCGACAGCATGCCGGTGCCGCCAATGAACGTATCCGAGGTGCTGGTGAGCAGGCTGGAGGTGGCAATGGAACCGTTGACGAACAGAACCCCGCTGTTCAGGTTGGTAGCCCCGGTGTAGGTATTGTCAGCATTGAGGGTAACGAAGCCACCGTCAGAACCATCACCGCTCAGGTTCAGACTGCCGGGGCCGCTGATCGTACCGTTCAGGGTGAAACCGGTGCCGAGCGCCTGGGCGAACGAGGCGGTGCCGGTCAGGGTCACCGAGCGGTTGGTGGCGAAGGTTGTCTTGGTGTTCAGCGTGCCGTTGCCGATGGTCAATGGCCCGCTTGGGGCGCCAAGGTTGCTGTCCACGTCGACGGAGAGGGTGCCAGCATTGATGATGGTGCCACCGGTGTAGGTGTTGTTGCCATATAGAGCCAATGTCCCGAGGGCATTGTTCTTAATCACTGCACCGGTCCCGCCGAGGCTATTACTGATAACGATCAGTTCGGGGGAATTGTTGATCAGGCCGGCTCCCTCGAAGAAAACTGGCAAACCGAAGATGACGTAATCGTGGCCGTTGGCCTCGAATACCCAGGATGACGGGGTGACCGGGATCAGCACTGAGATATTGTTGTCACCAACACTAACAAATGAAGCGTCCTCCCCCTCTCTATCGGGAACACCTTGCGGGGTCCAGGACCCTGGGCAGGTATAGCATCCGAAACCCGTCCAGATGTAAGTCTGGGCCAGTGCCGGAAACGACGGCGCCAGACCGGTCGCCAACAACAGAATCGATAGAGAACGTGCCACGCCGCTCACCCCTGGACCGGGGCGGTCGTAACGCCACTCCCGGTGCTGTTGCACATCCGCCCGTCGAACCCTCGCCTTTCCCG
>JBBNAI010000162.1:0-8028 GCA_037994305.1 Pseudomonas sp.
CATGAACCGCTGCGACTACCTCGACCCAGCCCTGGCCTGGACCGGGGTCAAGCACACCGGGCGTGGCGCCAGCCTGTCCAGCCTCGGCTACGAGCACCTGACCCGGCCCAAGTCCTTCCACCTGCGCCATCAGCTCTGACCAGGAGTCCGCCATGAGCAAGACCGCCAACTGGAACTACCCGACCTCGGTACGCTTCGGCGTCGGCCGGATCAAGGAGCTGCCCGAACTGTGTCGTAGCGTCGGCATGCAGCGCCCGCTGCTGGTCACCGACCGTGGCCTGGGCAGCGCGCCGATCACCCTTGCCGCACTCGACTCGCTGAAGGCCGCCGGGCTCGGCGCCGCACTGTTCTGCGAACTGAAACCCAACCCGGTGGAAAGCAACCTGACGGCCGGGCTGGAGGCCTACCGCGCCGGCAAGCACGACGGCGTGGTCGCCTTTGGCGGCGGCAGCGGCCTGGACATGGGCAAGCTGATCGCCTTCATGAGCGGCCAGGCTCGGCCGGTCTGGGACTTCGAGGATGTCGACGACTGGTGGACCCGCGCCGACCCGCGCGGCATTGCCCCGGTGATCGCCGTGCCGACCACTGCCGGCACCGGCTCGGAAGTCGGCCGCGCCGGCATCCTCACCGACGAACGCAGCCACACCAAGCGCATCATCTTTCACCCGCTGATGATGCCCAAGATCGTTATCAGCGACCCGGCGCTCTCCGTCGGCATGCCGGCCATCATCACCGCAGGCACCGGCATGGATGCCTTCTCCCACTGCCTGGAGGCCTACTGCGCACCGGGCTTCCACCCGCTGGCCGACGGCGTGGCCGTGGAAGGCATGCGCCTGGTGCAAGGCGCCTTGGTCCGTGCCGTACGCCAGCCGGATGATCTCGACGCGCGCGCCGACATGCTCGCCGCCGCAGCCATGGGCGCCACCGCTTTCCAGAAGGGACTCGGCGGCATGCACGCCCTGGCTCACCCGATCGGCGCGCTGTACGACACCCACCACGGCATGACCAACGCCACGCTGATGCCCTACGTGCTGAAGTTCAACCGCAGCCTGATCGAAGAGCGCATCACCCGCCTGGCCGCCTACCTGGGCCTGGCCAACCCTGGCTTCGACAGCTTCCTCGCCCTGGTCATGCAGCTACGCGCCGACACCGGCGTGCCACACAGCCTGGCCGAGCTGGGTGTGGATGACAGCAACACCATCCTGATCGCGCAGATGGCGGTGGTCGATCCGTCCGCCGGCGGCAACCCACGCCCGCTGACCGAGGCCGATGTCACCCAGATCTTCACCGCGGCCCTGCACGGAAAGCTCTAGCACTGAGCCTTCGCTTCATCCGCCAACGGTGCTTTTCCTGGCAGGCCTGCCCTCGTGCTCTATACCTGATGAACGCCCCGGCGCGCATGCGCATAACGACAAGAACCTGGAGAGCCATCATGATTTATGCCCAACCCGGAACCCCCGGCGCCGTCGTGTCCTTCAAGGCGCGCTACGGCAACTACATCGGTGGTGAGTTCGTCGCCCCGGTCAAAGGCCAGTACTTCACCAACACCTCACCGATCACCGGCCAGCCGATTGCCGAATTCCCCCGCTCCACGGCCGAAGACATCGACAAGGCCCTGGACGCCGCCCATGCCGCCGCCGATGCCTGGGGCAAAACCTCCGTCCAGGACCGCTCGCTGGTCCTGTTGAAGATCGCCGACCGTATCGAGGCCAACCTGGAGCTGCTCGCCGTTACCGAAACCTGGGACAACGGCAAAGCGGTGCGCGAAACCCTGAATGCCGATATCCCGCTGGCCGCCGACCACTTCCGCTACTTCGCCGGCTGCATCCGCGCCCAGGAAGGCGGCGCTGCCGAGATCACCGAACACACCGTGGCGTACCACATCCACGAACCGCTGGGCGTGGTCGGGCAGATCATCCCGTGGAACTTCCCGCTGCTGATGGCCGCCTGGAAACTCGCCCCGGCCCTGGCCGCTGGCAACTGCGTGGTACTCAAGCCGGCCGAGCAGACGCCACTGGGCATCAGCGTGCTGCTGGAGCTGATCGGCGACCTGCTGCCGGCCGGCGTGCTCAACGTGGTGCAAGGCTTCGGCAAGGAAGCGGGCGAAGCCCTGGCCACCAGCAAGCGCATCGCCAAGATCGCCTTCACCGGCTCCACCCCGGTGGGCTCGCACATCCTCAAGTGCGCGGCGCAGAACATCATCCCCTCCACCGTCGAGCTGGGCGGCAAGTCGCCGAACATCTTCTTCGAGGACATCATGCAGGCCGAGCCGGCCTTCATCGAGAAAGCCGCCGAGGGCCTGGTGCTGGCCTTCTTCAACCAGGGCGAAGTGTGCACCTGCCCCTCGCGCGCCCTGGTGCAGGAATCCATCTACCCGGCCTTCATGGAAGTGGTGATGAAGAAGGTTCAGGCGATCAAGCGCGGCGACCCGCTGGACACCGAAACCATGGTCGGCGCCCAGGCCTCCGAGCAGCAGTTCGACAAGATCCTCAGCTACCTGAAGATTGCCCAGGAAGAAGGCGCGCAACTGCTCACCGGCGGCGGCGTGGAGAAACTCGCCGGCGACCTGGCCAGCGGCTACTTCATCCAGCCGACCCTGCTCAAGGGCAGCAACAAGATGCGTGTGTTCCAGGAGGAAATCTTCGGCCCGGTGGTCGGCGTAACCACCTTCAAGGACGAGGAAGAAGCCCTGGCCATCGCCAACGACACCGAGTTCGGCCTTGGTGCCGGCCTGTGGACCCGCGACATCAACCGCGCTTACCGCGTCGGCCGGGCGATCAAGGCCGGACGCGTGTGGACCAACTGCTACCACCTGTACCCGGCGCACGCCGCCTTCGGTGGCTACAAGAAATCCGGCGTCGGCCGCGAAACCCACAAGATGATGCTCGACCACTACCAGCAGACCAAAAATCTGCTGGTGAGCTACGACATCAACCCACTCGGCTTCTTTTAACAGCCACACCAACCGCGCAGGAACAAGCCCTGCGCGGCATTCGCTGAAATCAAACGCTTGCTTGGATTGCGCTTTCCAGCGGCTTTGGGCAGCATCGGACCTGACCACTGGCACAGCATCTGCAAGCCAGTCTTGCCATTCCACAGACCTCGAGGCCCGCCATGCGCATCGTCCAAGCCACCCTGGAGCACCTGGACCTGCTGACCCCGCTGTTCATCAAGTACCGAGAGTTCTACGGTGAGCTGCCCTTCCCGGATTCTTCGCGCAAGTTTCTCGAGACCCGCCTCAAGCGCAAGGAGTCGGTGATCTACCTGGCCCTGGCTGATGACGAGGACAAGGCCCTGGGTTACTGCCAGCTGTTCCCCAGCTACTCGTCGCTGTCGCTCAAGCGCGTGTGGATCCTCAACGACATCTTCGTCGCCGAGGACGCCCGCCGCATGCTGGTCGCCGACCGCCTGCTGCAAACCGCCAAGCAGATGGCCAAAAGCACCAATGCGGTGCGTATGCGCGTCGCCTCGAGCGTCAACTTCGAGACCGCGCACAAGACCTACGAGTCGATCGGCTTTCGCGAAGACACCGAATTCAAGAACTTCGTCCTGCCGCTCACCGACGACTAAGCGCTTCCTCGCGTCGGCTGCCCAGCGCCTCAGCCGCTCGGCAGCCTTGATCGCCGCTGCCTGGCCCCGGCCGTTATACTGCGCGCCCGGAATCCAGCCTGGTGCGTAATGGAACACAACCTGCTCGACCTGATCCTCCACCTCGACAGCTACCTGAACCTGCTGGTCAGCAACTACGGCCCCTGGATCTACGCCATCCTGTTTCTGGTGATCTTCTGCGAAACCGGCCTGGTGGTGACGCCCTTCCTGCCCGGCGACTCGCTGCTGTTCATCGCCGGCGCCATGTGCGCCTCCGGCAGCATGGACCCGTTCGTTCTCGCCGGCCTGCTGATGGTCGCGGCCATCAGTGGCGACAGCCTCAACTACCTGGTCGGCCGCACCAGCGGCGAAAAGCTGTTCAAAAACCCCGACTCGAAGATCTTCCGCCGCGACTACCTGCAGCGCACCCACGACTTCTATGCGCGCCACGGCGGCAAGACCGTGACCCTGGCGCGCTTCCTGCCGATCCTGCGTACCTTCGCCCCGTTCGTCGCCGGCATGGCGCAGATGCCCTACCCACGTTTCCTGGCCTTCAGCGTGGCCGGCACCCTGGTGTGGGTCGGCGGCCTGATCACGCTCGGGTACCACTTCGGCAACGTGCCCTTCATCAAGCAGAACCTCACGCTGATGATCATCGCCATCATCCTGCTGTCGCTGATGCCGATGCTGGTGGCCGCCCTGCGCCACCGCATGTCCGCCGGGCGCATCCAGGCCAAGCAGGTCGGCTGAGGCCATGTGGTCGTTCCGCGCCTGGCGCCAGCGCCGCATCCTCGCCCGCGCGCCCTACAGCACGCTGCACTGGGCCACGGTGCGCCAGCGCCTGCCGATTCTCGACGGCCTCAGCGAAGCCGAAGAGCAGCGCCTGTTCCAGCGCGCCGTGCTGTTCCTGCACAAGAAACACCTGAGCCCGCTGCCCGGCGTGGAGCTGAGCCTGGAAGACCGCCTGAGCCTGGCGACCCTGGCCGAACTGCCGCTGCTGCACCTGGCCGATCTCGACTGGTACCAGGGCTTCCATGAAATCGTTCTCTACCCCGACGACTTCCTCAGCCCACAGCGCCACCGCGACGCCAGCGGCGTCGAGCATGAGTGGGACGCCGAGCACAGCGGCGAGGCCTGGCTACAAGGCCCGGTAATCCTGGCCTGGCCCGGCGTGCAGAGCAGCGGCGGCTGGGATGCCTACAACCTGGTAATCCACGAACTGGCGCACAAACTGGACATGCTCAATGGCGACGCCAACGGCCTGCCGCCGCTGCACCGCAGCATGCGCATCGAGGACTGGGCCAGCGCCATGCAAGGCGCCTACGACGCGCTGAACGCCATCCTCGACGCCAATCCCGAGGCAGAAACCGCCATCGACCCCTACGCCGCGGAAAACCCGGCGGAGTTCTTCGCGGTGACCAGCGAATACTTCTTCAGCGCCCCGGACCTGCTGGCCGAGGCCTTCCCGGCGGTCTACACGCAGCTGCAGGCCTTCTACCGCCAGGACCCGCTGGCGCGCCTGCAGCGCCTGCAAGCCGAGCACACCGACTATCGGGGCCACCCCGGCGCTGCGCACGACACGACCAAAGGCTGAGCAACCGGGCGTAGTAACGCCGGCCGAATGTGCCTATAATCCGCCCACTTTTTTTGGCCCAACCCTGGGGTGTCCACCATGAGCTACAGCAAAGTCCCGGCCGGCAAAGACGTGCCGAACGACATCTACGTCGCCATCGAGATTCCGGCCAACCACGCGCCGATCAAATACGAAATCGATCACGACACCGACTGCCTGTTCGTCGATCGCTTCATGGCCACCCCGATGTTCTACCCGGCCAACTACGGTTTCATCCCGCACACCCTGGCCGACGACGGCGACCCGCTCGACGTGCTGGTCGTGACCCCGTATCCGGTCGCCCCGGGCTCGGTCATCCGCTGCCGTCCGGTTGGCGTGCTGAACATGACCGACGAAGCCGGCGGCGACGCCAAGCTGATCGCCGTACCGCACGACAAGCTGAGCGTCATCTACAAAGACGTACAGGAATACACCGACCTGCCCCCGCTGCTGATCGAGCAGATCAAGCACTTCTTCGAGAACTACAAGGATCTCGAGAAGGGCAAATGGGTCAAGGTCGAAGGCTGGGGCAACGCTGACGAAGCCCGCGCTGCAATTCTGAAGGCGGTAGCGGCTTACCAGAAGTAAGCCAAAACCACCCCCTGAAGGCCGGCCACAAGCCGGCCTTTTTATTGCCTGAAATTCATACAAGCCAGGGGCCTTCAACAGGCCAAGCAATCCCGAGCGACACTTAAACAGCAAGCAGGACACGCCTCTTCGCACTCCGAAGTGCAGGCGAGCCAACGAGTCTCATTTATGGACTTGGAGATCGCTAGGGCGTCCGGGGTTATTCATTCTGTCCAGGACTGGCGGTGGATCAGTCAACGCGATCGCCTCCCATGACGCCCAGCTTTTCGTCATGGCGCCGCCCCCTCCAGCACTGTCTTGGTTGCCGCACTGTGCAACCAAGCACTTCATCCCTATTTGAAGAGCGGGAAAGAAGCGCTATTGGTTCAGCTAGGCAACTCATGCCAAAGCGCACGCTGGGCTATGCAGCCCACACCGCCCTGGATTTTCGTCCATCAGGCCAGCTCGCTGCTGCATCAGCCAATCCAATGGGCTTGGTCGTCATAGACGCCAAGAGCGGCCTAAATCAGAGACCGTCACGTCGTTGACTTAATCATTGCCCAGGCTCTGGTGCAGCAGACAGGTTCCTGGGGGGCCAGCGCTCGCATCGAGACTGCGAAACAGAGCCCTTCGATATTTCTCGTGATGAGCTCCAGAGTCCACCTCACAGTCAGGAAAACTTACCGATGATAAGCGCTGCTGAGAGCAAGAAGCCTTCAATGAGGCGCGGATCCAAGCTGTGGGTTCTGGCTTGCACGCTCATCGGTAGTATCAGTTTCGTGGCATCGCAGACCTATCACTGGGATGAAAGGCTGTTCTTCGGTCTGAAAAGCCAGCTGAGTATCTCCGCGTGGCAAGGCAAGAGTATCTGGCTGCCGGACTACGCTGCCTTTATCGACGCCAAGCCGGTCAAGGGCATCGAGCAGAATCTTTCCTCGGTCGCCTATGACTATGACCAAGATCGCCTGCTGGCGGTAATCAACAGCGGCCCGACCGAACTCGTTGTGTTGAGCAAGGCAGGAGAAGTAACCGGCCGATACCCCCTGGTGGGCTTTAGGGACATCGAAGGCATTGCCTACATGGGTGAAGGTCGAGTGGTCATCGTCGACGAGCGTCTCCAACAACTCAATTTTTTCCAACTCCCGACAACACCGCAGAGCATCCATATTGAAGATGTTCAGTTCCTGTCCTTGGGGATTAACCTGAACGGTAACAAAGGCTTCGAGGGGGTCACCTACGATGCCGAAAATGATCGACTTTACGTGGTAAAAGAGCGGAATCCTAAGCAGCTCTACGAAATCTCCGGGATTGGTTCAAGCCTTGGGAAACGCATGAATATCACGATCCGGGATCTGACTTCCTGGATCGACGGCAAGGTGTTTGCCACCGACCTGTCAGATATCTACTACGACCCAAAGACCAAGCACCTGATGTTGCTGAGCGATGAATCAAAACTTCTGGTGGAGATGACTGCGGAAGGGGAGTTGGTCAGCTTTCGCAACCTGATCGGGTGGCTAAGCGGACTCAAACAGTCGGTGCCACAGCCAGAAGGGGTAACGCTGGATAAGGATGGCAATCTCTATATCGTCAGCGAGCCAAACCTGTTTTATGCCTTCCGCAAGAACTAGTGAACATACAGCTGGGTTAACCACGCCCAAGGCAGTTCATGCAGTGGTAGTCCCCCACTTGTAGTGACTGCCAGAAGTCGAGGTGTCAGGCCGCGCGGGCCAATTTCTGTATGGAGGCGATACCTCCCAAGGCCCAGCTGGGTCGTTCGTGAGGGTAAGCCCAACAGGTGCCGCGACTAAACCGGGCAAACGCATCGAATGGCCGCAAATACGAAGCACAGTACGGCTCAACGCGTGGGTTTATCGCACTTAGATTAAACGGCCACCAGCCGGCCTTTCTATTGCATGCGAAAAAGCTAGATCGCCAGCGTCAGCCTCTCGCCCAGCGGCGCCACCGTCACCCGCACTTCCGGGTCATGGCTGCCGCCGCCGAGGATCACGCCGTGCAGCGGCGAAACGTCGGCGAAGTCGCGGCCCCAGCCGAGGGTGATGTGTTCCAGCGCCGGCAGCAGGTTGTTGGTCGGGTCGAAGTCGACCCAACCCTGGCGCGGGCAGTACACGGCGATCCAGGCGTGCGAGGCGTCCGCGCCGATCAGCCGGGGCTGGCCGGGTGGCGGCTGGGTCAGCAGGTAGCCGCTGACGTAGCGCGCTGCCAGGCCACGCGAGCGCAGGCAGGCAAGCATCAGGTGGGCG
>JBBNAI010000163.1:0-24092 GCA_037994305.1 Pseudomonas sp.
GGCTGTAATAGTAGTAATCACCACCGCCCGACCAGTAAGGCGTTGCACCATAGAAGCTGAATTGCTGTGGAGTTGCCAGGTTGCCTGCAGCGTCCACGACCAAGTTAGTACCGCGCCCTTCAGTGAAGCCTGGTGCTCGCTCACGCAGCAAGTGGTTCCACATAGCCTGATACCCATCTTTCGGAATGGGGAACGGAACGCCGTTGGCACATCCAGTGACACCAACACCATTACTGGTGGTCTGGCATTCCGGGTTGGTGGCGTTTTTCAAGGTAGCAGCAGCCCGCTCGGCACTCATCTGCGGATAAGTACGGTGAGTTGGATAGACGTTCACCTTGTACGTGTCGGGCCAGCGTCTGATCAGCTCTTGTACACCAGGGCTGAGCTTGTCTGCGTACTGCGCAACAGTCTTGGCGTCGATAGTGAAGCTGGGTTTCTCATCGGCAAACGGATCAACCCATTTACCAGAACCTTGAACATAGTTGGCCGGCGGCTTGGTCATTCCACCGCTGTAAGCGGGAATAGTGCCATCCGCGTTGCCGGCCTTTTCCGACCCCCATGCAGTCAGCGTAGAGCCCAATTGGGCCGCCTCATCTGCGCTGACGGCCGCAGAAGCGGTGTGGATAGCAAACGCAGACAGGATCGCAAGGGAAAGTGCAGCTTGGGTTTTCATGTAAACGCTACCTCTCATTATTGTTAGAAGCTGGTCTTGACGGTTAGACCGATACGGCCACGGTCGGTGGTCTGCCAGGCACCGTTACCGGTATACGAGGCGCCGTTACGCATGATTCTGGCGGTAGAGTCCGCGTAGGTCAGGGCAACGGTCCATTGGTTGCGGATGTTCAGCTCGCCACCGATGGAGTAAGTGGCCGCACCTTGGTTGGTACCGCCAAAGTCGGCGGTATTGCCCTTCAGGCCCGCCTGGTAAGTAACAGGCATCGTCAAGTCCACGCCCGGGTAAACCTGGGACCACTGCGGCGCGAAACGGATGCCCAGGCCAATGGCATCGTCAGTGGCACAACTTGCCCATTTGCCGCGAGGGCAGTTCGTGGTGTCTTCACCGTTGAAGAGATCTTCGTTCTTGGTGACGTCGATCAGGTGATCGTAGGTCAATTCCGCGGTCACAGTGCCAGAGTCCCACAACGAATTCTGGGTTAGGCCGTAGATCGTGTTAAGGACCACGTGATAGGTGTCACCTCGCGCGCCTTCATCTGACTGTGCAAACCCGACGGTATTGAGGCCCGCGTTCTTGCGATAAGCGATCTCGGCACCCACAGCGAATACGTCGATAGTGGCGTCGACGCTTAGACCAAAGAGCTTGGTCTTTTCTGGGAACACAGCGCGGTACTCCAACGCGTTATCCGGATTGCGCAACAACCACAAGCCGTTTTTCTCGTCGAATTCGCGGTAGTACAGACCGACCGTGGTGGCGTTCCAGTCGACGAAGTTGTACTTGGCGTTGACACCCCAGTTGCCGCGTTTTTTGTCGGGCCCTACCGCATCGCCACGTACAAACGGCAGGCCTGCGCCTGTTTTGTCCGGGCCATCCAGAGTGAAGTCCGACGGGCCGAGGAAGGTGCCACCTTCCGGCGAACGCACATGATCCCAATCGAAGAAGTACTGAGCCGCTAGCGACAGATTGTCGGTGACTTGCATCGTTGCGGAAATCTGGTTCAGCGGCAGGAACAGTTCTCGCACTTCAGTACCGGGAATCGCTGCGCCTTTGCGGCCATCAACTGGCGCTTGGCTGTAGGCGATACCGGATTGCGTAAAGACCGAGTTACCCCAGAAGACCACATGCTGCCCCACTTTCACGGACAGCGGCATATTGCCCAGCTCGAAGTTGCCGTACACGAATGCGTCGAGAATCTCGCCGGACGGGCCACGGTAAAAGCGCTTGGTCGTCGAGGAGTACTTGTCATTGTCGTAGGAGGACGGTACTCCCTTGAGGTCCGGATTACGTTCGACGTCCGTATCGCTATAAGCCTGGTCGGCCCAGCCCGATGCGGAAACCCGGAAACCGTGGGTGTTGCGCCAGCCCACTTCCAACTCGCTGAGAATGTCCAGACGGTTAGAGGTGATATCCCCTTTATCGAACTTGTAGTCGCCATCGTCGAACGCAGGGTTACCCCCGATTCGATCGTCACGCCCCTCCACGCGGCTCTGAAGGTTGTAGCGGAAGGTATTGTCCCAGCGGACAGACCAATCCGAGCTACCGGTTTCGATCTCAATGGCGAAGGCCGGGCTGAAAGCGGCCATGGATGCGCATATTGCTGCTATCTGGGTGGTGAGTTTGCGTTGGCATGCGGTCATTTTCATGTCTTCTCGTTCTTGTTCTACAAAACATGTTTGGGCGTCGCTACCTAGGTAACTACGTTAACATAGTTACATCAGAAAACACGCCCTGTAAAATGATTTCTACTCGTTCCGGCAAGCACGTCGATCGGATACTACTTAGTGTGGTGAACGTTTTATTTTGTCAGCCATGACCGCCTTATCAGCTCTAGGGCGGGCTAATTCCGGCGATTCCAGGCGCTTCGCAACAAAACCGCAGCAAGTGAATTCACCCCTTGCAATTCCGTGATACACGAGCAAACATAGATAACTAGGTTATCGTCCTTGCTTGAATCTATTCGTAGCGATCCATTCATTCTCGAGAGGCGTGCTGCTTCAGCACCTTTCTACAGCGCATGTAACCCTCTGCAAATCCGCAGGGTGTGAGTGCCCCGCGCCGCCTTTCTCCACGAACAGAAGGGCGGCGCTGGCTCCTTCATGGAAGCAGTCAGAACTAAGGAAATGGATTCCGGGCTCGTTTTCAACGAACGGGACAAATGGCTATTGCGGAAGTCAACTTGGAGATCTAGTCTACATAGGTAACTACGTTACAGTAGATAGCGTTCAGTGGATCTCTGTAATGACGGTGAACTAGAACAAAAACAATAGAGGGCCACCTCATGCGCATGTACATGCTCCTGCTCACCTGCGTTTTTTATCAGTTGGTTGGATGCTCGGAGCTCCCTGCTCCAGCGACCGAGAAGCATCTTGCCCAGCATCAACACTGCGCCCAGCAAAACTCAAACGCATGCGGCCCTCCCGTCAGCGTTTCGCTGGGCGAGCTGTTTCGCTGAGTTTCGGCAAACCGTTTTAACCTAAGGACTTTTATGCATTCGCACCACGCGCTGAGTTTTGCTTGCTTACTCAGTTTTTCCGCTCTGGCCGTGGGGGCTGAGTCCCCTGCCCCCGTGGAGGCCTATCAAGTGGAAGCGAGTCAGGCGCGGGACCTGCTCGCTAAGGCTGTGACCGCGTACAAAAACGAAGGCGACCCGGTATTGGCACAATTAAGCCGCCAAGGAAGGTTCACCACCCAAGACACTTACGTGTACGTAATCAATACCCAGGGTGTGATGCTAGCCAGCGGCGGCCCCTCCGCCATCTATATCGGCCGGGATATTCGACCGATGCTCGATGACGAATTGAAAAGCGCCCTCAACGAAGCGCTGTCCAGCGCCAACGATGACGTAGCCCATAGCCGCGAATACCACTGGATGAACTGGCGGGACGGCAAGCGCGAACGCAAGCGTGTGTATTTTCAGCGCGTAGGCGACAAGGTCTTTGCAGCCGGTTATTACATGCCTCGCTCCTCCCCTCAGGAAGCAGACAAGTTGCTTAGCGACGCAGTGAGCGCCCTGCAGGCAGATCCGCGCGCCACCGTGGAAAAAATCAATCGCCTCGACGCATTCTTCAATCGCGACGATCTCTATGTGTTTGTTATCGATGAAACCTCCCAGAAATTCGCTGCCCACGGCGCAGACCATCGCCTGGTAGGCACTGATGTCCGTGCGCTGAGGGGCGCGGATGGGGAGCTGATTGGCCCGCGACTGCTCGACGCAGTCAAAGGCCGAGTCCAGGGAGAAGCAACCTACGCATGGCGAAATCCGGTGACCGGAAGCAAAGAGCAAAAGCACACCCTGATGAAGCGAGAGGGGCATTTCATCGTCGCTGTTGGCTATTACGCGACCGGCCCAACCCGGTGACCACGCTCATCGGGTAAAGCCATTCTGCAATCGAATCAAGCCTCGAAAGCCAACGGCATAAGTCGCTGGCAAAAGTACGCCCAATTAGTACGTATTACTCATTATGAGGATGACACCCGATGAGCCCTGACCAGATAAGCCTAGGTTTTCTGATCGTGGATGTGGCGAAACTGATGCGCCGCTCCTTCGAGAAACACCTGGCAGGCAGCAGGCTGCCCCTCAGTCAGGCCCGCACGCTGATCTACGTGGCAAAACATCAAGGCTGCCGGCAAGTTGAGCTGGCAGACATGCTGGAAATAAAGCCGATTACCCTGGCCAGACTGATCGACCAGTTGGAACTGGCGGATTTGGTTGAACGCCGTCGCGACCCCAATGACCGACGTGCCTATCGGCTGTTTTTGCGGCCGAAGGCAGAAGCAGAACTCTCAACCATCGCCCTGGTTGCTGAACAAACGCGCCAGCAAGCGCTGCGTAACCTTTCCTCTGACGAAGCTCAGGCCTTGGTCTTCGCCTTGCGGCATGTCCGCGCCAACCTCTCTGCATGAGCCAGTTCATGAGTAGCGAATTGCCCTTGGAAAAAAAGTCCCAACGCCGTCGCCGATGGCTACTGATGGTCGTACTCCCCAGTTGCGTTATCGCCGCCTCGGTCGCGCTCTACCTCCACGATGGACGCTACGTAGAGACGGATAACGCCTACGTGAAAGCCGATAAAGTCCCCATCAGTGCAGACATTTCGGGCACGGTGCTGGAGGTACTGGCCAAAGAAAATCAGGATGTCGCGGCCGGCGAATTGCTGTTCCGCATCGACCCGGCAAACTTTCGCATCGCCGCCGCTAAGGCCGAGGCCGAACTGGCCGAGACACGTACAGACCTCGCCTCCCTGAAAGCCAGTTTTCAAGAGAAGAAAGCTGAACTGGCGCTAGCACGAACCCGCACCGAATACTCGGCGCGCGATTGGCATCGCCAGGAGAATCTGGCTGCCAAGGGCTATCTGTCCCCCGCTCGCCTCGACGAGGCCAGGCAACTCAAGCAAATTGCCGAACAGGAGCAAGTGGCCAAGGAGCACGACCTTACTCGCATCGTCGAATCGCTAGGCGGCGACATAAACCTCCCTATCGAGAAGCACCCCCGGTATCTGTCGGCTCTCGCAGGACTTGAAAGAGCTCGGCTGGACCTGGCCCGAGTGGAAGTGCGCGCCTCGCTCGCCGGCCATGTGAGCAACTTGCCTAAACCTGGCCAGTACGTCATGGCAGGCAGCACCACAATGACCCTGGTCGCTAATCGGGATCTCTGGATCGAAGCCAACTTTCCGGAAAAGGACCTGACCTACGTACGCCCTGGGCAACAGGTGGACGTGCGATTCGATATGTACCCCAGTCGCAGCTGGCCGGGCGTTGTCGACAGTCTGAGCCCTGCAACAGGCGCCGAGTTCTCTGTGCTACCTGCTCAGAACGCAACCGGTAATTGGGTCAAGGTCGGCCAACGGATTCCCGTACGAATTCGGCTCGCCGAACAAGCCGACGTACCCGATTTGCGCGCAGGTTTGAGTGCGGTTGTCGAAATCGACACCTCGCACCGACGCAGCCTTACCAGCCTGCTCTTTTAAAGCTCATCGAACATGACATCTACGTCACAACGCTCCCCCGAAGCTCGCCGTGCAGTGATTACGTTATCGGTCATGCTGGCGACGATCATGCAGGCGCTGGATACCACTATCGCCAACGTTGCCCTACCTCACATCCAGGGAACCATGGGCACAACCCAGGAACAGATCAACTGGGTACTGACCTCATACGTTATCGCCGCCGCCATCGCTACGCCACTGACCGGGTTTCTCTCATCGCGATTCGGGCGCAAGCGCATCCTTATCTGGTCAACCGTGGGCTTTACCATTACCTCCATGATGTGCGGCGCGGCGCAGACCTTGGAGCAAATCGTAACCTTCAGAATTCTGCAGGGGATTTTCGGTGCCAGCCTGGTACCTCTGTCGCAGTCACTGCTGCTGGACACTTACCCTAAGGAAAAACATGGTTCAGCGATGGCGATGTGGGGCGTGGGCGTCATGGTCGGTCCGATTTTGGGTCCGACACTGGGCGGCTGGCTAACCGAGTATTACTCCTGGCACTGGGTGTTCTATATCAACCTGCCCTTCGGCGTGCTCGCCTGGCTAGGGTTGGCCACATCCGTGCAGGAAAGCCCGATAGATACAACGCGAAAATTCGACTACCTCGGCTTCACCCTACTGGCAATTGCCATTGGAGCCTTTCAGCTCATGCTGGACCGGGGCGAATCGCTGGACTGGTTCGCCAGTGGTGAAATCCTGATAGAAGGCTTTTTGGCGGGGCTGTGTCTTTACCTATTCGTTGTGCATACCTGCACGCATCCTCAGCCGTTTATCAACCCCGACATGTTCAGAGACCGCAACCTGTGCATGGGGCTGATTTTCATCTTCCTGGTTGGCATCGTATTGCTTGCCACCATGGCCTTGCTGCCACCCTTTATGCAGAACCTATTGGGCTACCCAGTGCTGGACGTGGGCTATGTATTGGCACCCCGCGGCTTTGGCACCATGGTGGCGATGCTGCTGGTTGGAAGACTGATTTCCAAAGTGGATCCTCGCCCGCTGATTGCCCTCGGACTCTTGCTGACCAGCCTGTCTCTCTGGGAAATGACGCAATTCAATCTCGATTCGTCGAGCGCCGACATCATTCGTACCGGTATCACTCAGGGCTTCGGCCTTGGTCTGATTTTTACGCCGCTGACGACGATCAGCTTTTCAACGCTGGCGCCAGCCTTTCGCAACGAAGGAACGGCGCTGTACAGCCTCCTGCGCAATGTCGGTTCCGGCATAGGAATTTCAATCGTGATTACTTACCTGAGCCAGCGCACACAGATTAATCATGCCGCGCTCACCGGCTACTTAACGCCGTTCAGCCAGCCACTACAACTGGCCGTGCAGGCGGGAGTGTACGACCTTGATACCACGGCAGGCCTGATGAAACTGGACAAGGAAGTTGCTCGTCAGGCCGCTACCCTGGCCTACCTGCAGGACTTCCGCCTAATGATGTTTATTACCCTGGCAGCGCTGCCAATGACACTCTTGCTGCGTGTCCCCGCGCGAAATCCTCCCCCTGCGTACGCCATAGCGGAGTAGCGGTCGAGCTGGCCGCTGCCTCGCCCGTGACCATCGCAAACACGACGAAGAAGCCTTACGCAACTTATATAACTAGGTTATCGTACATAGACAACAGGAACGGTAGCCGCCAGACGTCGTGTCGCCTCACGCCCACTACAACGACAACACCTCGCACCAAGGGATAGCAGCATGATGCTGGATAAGAGCAACGTGGAGTACATGGTCACCGAAGCGGCCAGGCTGATTCGCTGCGCCTTCATACAACAGATAGAGAACCACAACCTGACGCTTCGCCAGGCGCAGGTACTGGCCTACATCGCCAGGCATCCAGGATGCCGACAAGCCGACCTTGCCGAGGCGATGGCCAAAAGAAACATGACGCTGACCGGCGTGCTGGATCGCCTTGAACGCCAAGGACTGCTAGAGCGACGCCAGGACCCCAGTGACCGCCGCGCACACCTGCTGTTCTTGAAAGACAAGGCGTCTGCCGAGCTGGAAACCATCAGCAGCAGCGCGACCAACGTACGCGAAGCCGCACTGCAGAACATCTCCGAAGCAGATATCACCGTGCTGACCAACGTACTGCGCAATATTGCTGAAAACCTAAACAGCAACACCGCCAAACAACGCCGGTAACGCATAACAGCGCCCCCTTTCCCCCACAAACCCGTCGTACAGAAGCCCTTACAAAATGATCTCCAAGCAAACGATGAACCTCACCGATGCGACACTGGCCCTTCTCCTGGCCTCACGAATTCATGGCACCGACGCGGCCGTCAAAACCACCGCGAAGCGCTGCATCAAAAATATGCCCCGCAGCATGCGAAACCCGATGTTCTCGGTAATTCAAAGCAAGGAGCCACGCAAATTGCTCAAGCACCTGGCATCCGATCTTGAGTGCTAGCGCCGCCTGTTCTGGCAAGCCTCCCGAACCAATCCCATCCCCTTTTACCGGCGCAGTGCAGGCAAGGCCTCTACGCATCTTGCATTCCCGGTAACACCACGAAATTTGAGCGCGCAACGTAGATATATAGGTTTACCTGGTTGACACTAATTACGGTGACGCTTACGTTAACGTAAAGCACGTAACGAGACACTGGAGAGCCACACCATGCAAAACCTGCCCGGCCTGAATTTTTTCCTTGGTGAAGAGATCGACATGCTGCGCGATTCCGTTGCGGGCTTTGCCGCGAAAGAAATCACGCCTCGAGCCGAGCAGGCAGATCGTACAGATCAGTTCCCCATGGACCTCTGGCGTAAGTTCGGGGATATGGGCCTGCTCGGCCTGACCGTCTCCGAGGAGTACGGGGGCGCGGGCATGGGCTATTTGGCCCATATGGTCGCCATGGAAGAAATCTCCCGCTCAGCCGGCGGCATCGGCCTGTCCTACGGCGCCCACTCCAACCTCTGCGTCAATCAGATCAACCGCAACGGCAGCGACGCGCAGAAGCGCCAGTTTCTGCCCAAGCTCATCTCCGGAGAGCACATTGGTGCGCTGGCCATGAGTGAGCCGAACGCCGGTTCGGACGTGGTATCGATGAAACTCCGCGCCGAGAAAAAAGGAGATCGCTACGTGCTCAATGGCACCAAGATGTGGATCACCAACGGCCCTGATTGCGATGTCCTGGTGGTGTACGCCAAGACCGATCCGGCCGCAGGCGCCAAGGGAATGACCGCCTTCATCATGGAAAAAGGCACTCCTGGTTTCTCGGTAGCGCAAAAGCTCGACAAGCTCGGCATGCGTGGTTCGCACACCGGAGAACTGGTGTTTCAGGACGTAGAGATTCCTGGCGAAAACGTTCTGGGCCAGGTAGGCCAAGGGGTGAACGTCTTGATGAGCGGCCTGGACTACGAGCGCGCTGTGCTCTCAGGCGGTCCGCTGGGCCTGATGCAGGCTGCCATGGATGTCGTGGTCCCCTATATCCATGACCGTCAGCAGTTCGGCCAGAGCATCGGTGAGTTCCAACTGATCCAAGGCAAGATCGCCGACATGTACACCACGCTGCAGGCCTGCCGTGCCTACCTGTATTCGGTAGGCAAGCACCTGGATTCGCTGGGTAAAGGCCACGTCCGCCAAGTCCGGAAAGACTGTGCAGGCGTGATTCTGTATGCCGCCGAAAAAGCTACCTGGGTGGCGGGCGAAGCTATCCAGATTCTGGGCGGCAACGGCTACATCAATGAGTTTCCCGTTGGCCGCCTGTGGCGCGACGCCAAGCTCTATGAAATCGGTGCCGGCACCAGCGAGATCCGCCGCATGCTGATCGGCCGTGAGCTGTTCAACGAGACGAAATAGGCTCCTGCACTTTCCACAGTGAAACGGGCTGGGTGGCGGCAATCGCCCGCCGCCCTCTCACTCTCCTTCGCTCCCCTACGGGATCATCCAACGGAGCCAGCAGATGTCGATTATTGCCACTCAGATCAATACCCGCACCCCTGAATTCGCAACCAACCATGAAGCGATGCTCGCTCAGGTCAGCGACTTGCGCACACTGCTTGCCCGTATCCATGAGGGAGGCGGCTCCAAAGCACAGGAGCGCCATCTATCGCGGGGCAAACTGTTGCCGCGCGAGCGCATCAATCACCTGCTTGACCCTGGCTCGCCCTTTCTCGAAATCTCTCAGCTCGCCGCTCACGAGGTGTACGGCGAAGACGTTCCGGCAGCCGGCGTAATTGCAGGGATCGGCCGGATAGAAAACGTCGAGTGCATGATCATTGCCAACGATGCGACCGTAAAAGGCGGAAGTTACTATCCCCTGACCGTCAAAAAGCACCTGCGTGCACAGACCATTGCCCAACAGAACCGGCTGCCCTGCGTCTACCTGGTGGATTCCGGAGGAGCCAATCTGCCAAGGCAGGATGAGGTGTTTCCCGACCGCGAACACTTCGGAAGAATCTTCTTCAATCAAGCCAACATGAGCGCAATGGGAATTCCGCAGATCGCCGTGGTCATGGGCTCCTGCACTGCCGGTGGCGCCTACGTACCGGCCATGTCGGACGAAACCATCATGGTGCGCAATCAGGCCACTATCTTTCTGGCCGGCCCGCCTCTGGTCAAAGCGGCGACAGGCGAAGTGGTGAGTGCCGAAGACCTGGGTGGCGCCGATGTGCACTGCAAGACCTCAGGGGTAGCCGATCACTATGCGGAGAACGACGAGCACGCACTGGCCCTCGCCCGCCGCTGCATCGTCAATCTTAACTGGAGAAAGCTCGGTACCTTGCAGGTCCAGAAACCGATCGATCCGCGTTATCCGGCCAACGAGTTGTATGGGGTGATTCCCGCCGATTCCAAACAGCCTTTCGACGTGCGTGAGGTTATCGCGCGGATCGTTGACGACTCTGCCCTGGACGAGTTCAAAGCGCTGTTTGGCACCACGCTGGTCTGTGGCTTCGCACGAATCAACGGCTACCCCGTCGCAGTGCTAGCGAACAACGGCATTCTCTTTGCCGAATCAGCACAGAAAGGCGCTCATTTTATCGAGCTGGCCTGCCAGCGTGGCGTTCCCTTGCTGTTCCTGCAGAACATCACCGGCTTTATGGTCGGCCAGAAATATGAGGCCGGTGGTATAGCCAAACATGGTGCCAAGCTCGTTACTGCCGTGGCCTGCGCCAAGGTGCCGAAATTCACAGTGATTATCGGCGGTAGCTTCGGCGCTGGTAATTACGGGATGTGTGGTCGCGCATACGACCCACGCTTTCTGTGGATGTGGCCCAACGCCAAGATCGGGGTTATGGGAGCACAGCAAGCGGCGGGGGTACTGGTTCAGGTGAAGCAAGAGCAAGCGCAACGCGCCGGCCAGGTGTTCACGGATGAGCAAGAGCAGAACCTCAAACAACCCATCGTGGCGCAGTACGAACGCCAGGCGCACGCCTACTACTCGAGCGCACGTCTCTGGGACGACGGTGTAATTGACCCGGCGCAGACCCGCGACATCCTCGCACTCGCTCTCTCAGCCGCCCTGAATGCCCCTATCGAACCCACCACCTTCGGTGTTTTCCGCATGTGATATCGGCGCACCTGCACCGCAAAAATGGCCACCCATTGAGACCGAAGAGATGACCGACTTCATCACCATTGAACTGGATATACAACCCACCGGCGTTGCCACGCTCTGGCTGAATCGTCCCGACAAAAATAATGCGTTCAATGCCGAAATGATCAGCGAACTGAACGCAGCCATGCGCATTCTGCTGGATAGCGAGATCGCCAGGTTTCTGCTGCTAAGAGGGCGCGGCAAACATTTTTCCGCTGGTGCAGACCTGACCTGGATGCAGAGCTGTGCCTCGCTGAGTTATGCAGAAAACCTCAAGGATGCCCACGAACTGGGTAAACTGATGGAGCGTCTTCATCAACTTCCCATGCCAACCCTGGCGGTTGTTCAAGGCGCTGCGTTCGCCGGAGCAATGGGATTGGTCAGTTGCTGTGACATGGCCATCGGTACAACGGACGCTTTGTTCAGTCTTTCAGAAGTTCGCATCGGGCTGGCGCCGGCGGTCATCAGTCCCTACGTGGTACAAGCGATCGGCGAACGTGCCGCGCGCCGCTACGCCCTGACCGCCGAGCGTTTCGATGGCGAACGTGCGCAGCAACTGGGTCTCCTTGCCGAGACATTCCCGGCCGCAGAGCTCGATTCCGCCGTTGACCAGTGGGTTGCAAATTTACTGCAAAACAGCCCGCTGGCCATGCGGGTGACCAAGTCCTTGTTGTTGGATGTTGGCAGCGGAGCAATGAGCGCAGAGCTGCGCCAACGCACTGAGACCACCATCGCCAGCATTCGCACCAGTGAAGAGGGTCAGGAGGGGCTGAACGCCTTCTTGGAAAAACGCACACCGGCCTGGCTGGGAGAATCGGCATGAAAACCCTCAACACCCTACTGATTGCCAACCGTGGTGAAATCGCCTGCCGTGTGATGCGAACTGCCAAAGATCTGGGGCTCGCCACCGTTGCCGTTTATAGCGATATCGATCGCACCGCTCGGCACGTGCGAGAAGCGGATATTGCCATCAGCCTCGGTGGAACCAAGCCCGGCGAAAGCTATTTGCTCGCGGAAAAAATAATAGCGGCGGCTAGGGCCAGCGGGGCGGACGCCGTGCATCCTGGCTACGGTTTTCTCTCGGAAAACGCCGCCTTTGCCCATCAATTGGAAGCAGCAGGCTTGATTTTCCTCGGCCCGCCTGCCAGCGCGATCGAAGCCATGGGCAGCAAGTCTGCAGCCAAGGCTTTGATGGAAGAAGCCGGTGTTCCGTTAGTGCCCGGCTATCACGGCGAAGCACAAGACCTAGAAACCTTTCGCGCTGCCTCAGAACATATCGGCTACCCCGTTTTACTGAAAGCCACCGCCGGTGGCGGTGGTAAAGGTATGAAAGTTGTGGAACGGGAGAGCGACCTGCACGAGGCGCTCAGTTCTGCTCAGCGCGAAGCGCAAGCCGCATTTGGCGACTCGCGGATGCTGGTTGAAAAATACGTGCTAAAGCCTCGTCACGTGGAAATACAGGTGTTCGCCGACCAGCATGGCAACTGCCTTTACCTGAACGAGCGTGATTGCTCCATTCAAAGGCGTCATCAGAAAGTCGTGGAAGAAGCGCCTGCACCTGGTCTGTCGAATGAGCTGCGACGCGCCATGGGAGAGTCCGCCGTTCAGGCCGCGAAAGCCATCGGCTACGTGGGCGCAGGTACTGTCGAATTCCTGCTTGATGCTCGCGGGGAGTTCTTCTTCATGGAGATGAATACCCGACTGCAAGTAGAACACCCTGTAACCGAGGCCATTACCGGTCTCGACCTGGTCGCCTGGCAGATTCGAGTAGCACGCGGCGAGCCTCTGCCGATCACACAGGATGAAGTGCCGCTTCAGGGGCATGCTATCGAAGTACGCCTGTATGCAGAGGATCCTGAAGGCGGATTTTTACCCGCCAGCGGCCATCTCGATTTGTACCGTGAACCGGCTGACGGTCCGGGGCGCAGGGTAGACAGCGGCGTCGCCGAAGGAGATGAAGTCTCGCCGTTCTATGACCCGATGGTGGCCAAGCTGATCGCCTGGGGTGAAAATCGTGAGGAGGCGCGCCAGCGCCTGCTGGCCATGCTCAAGGAGACGGCGGTCGGTGGTTTCAAAACCAACCTGGCCTTCCTCGCCCGCATCATCGGGCACTCGGCCTTCGCAGCAGCGGAGCTGGATACGGGTTTCATTTCTCGTCACGAGGCGGATTTGCTGCCCCAGCAAGAGCCGCTACCGGACGATTTTTGGCGTGCGGCAGCCGCCGCATTTGTCATCACCGATAGCGAGCGCACGCGCAATGATGACCCCTACTCCCCCTGGAGTGGTCGCACAGGCTGGCGTGCAGGTCTGCCCAATGAAATCGCGCTGACACTGCGCAGTGGTGATACCTCTTACCCCCTGAAGCTTGCGACAACTGATGATGCAACCGCCCTCCTTCAGCGCCAGGCGTATTACCGCAAAGGTGATGTTCTTTATCTGAAGTGGAACGGCGCATTGCACACGGTTCGCCAGGTGGATCCTATTGCTCATGCAAGTTCGGCCCGGACGGAACATGGCGGCGGCCTCACGGCCCCCATGAATGGCAGCATCGTACGCATCCTGGTGGAGCCAGGTCAGCGGGTCGAGGCCGGCTCAGCGCTGGTGGTACTGGAGGCGATGAAGATGGAGCACAGTATTCGCGCCCCCCACAACGGCGTGGTCAAAGCCATATATTGCAGTGAAGGTGAACTCATCAGTGAGGGCGTTGCCCTGGTCGAACTGGAAAAGGAGACTGCGCAGTGAACCTGCCATCGAGCGTTCGCTTGGTGGAGGTTGGACCGCGTGACGGCTTGCAGAATGAGAAGCAGCCTATTGGGGTAAACGCCAAGATTCACCTGATCAACCAACTCTCTGCCTCGGGACTCGGCTATATCGAAGTGGGGAGCTTCGTTTCCCCACAGTGGGTACCGCAAATGGCGGGTAGTGCCGAGGTCTTTGCAGGAATTGAACAGCGCGACGGCGTCGTCTATGCAGCGCTGACACCCAACCTCAAAGGCTTCGAGGGCGCGATAGCAGCGGGCGTCAAAGAGATAGCCGTTTTCGCCGCCGCTTCCGAAGCGTTTTCCCAGCGCAATATCAACTGCTCCATAGCGCAGAGCATCCAGCGTTTCGTCCCGGTGCTGGAACTCGCCAGGGCCCAGGGCATTAGCGTACGAGGCTATGTTTCCTGCGTACTCGGTTGCCCGTACGAAGGCGCAATTGCGCCGGAACAGGTCGCGTCGGTAGCCCGAGCGCTTTACACCATGGGCTGCTATGAGGTGTCCCTGGGGGACACCATCGGCGCAGGCACCCCGGGCCTAACCCGCCGACTGATCGATACCGTGGCTGAAGAGGTTCCACGCGACAAACTAGCCGGTCACTTCCATGACACCTACGGCCAGGCATTGGCCAATATCTACGCCAGCTTGTTGGAAGGCATCAGAGTTTTTGACAGTTCGATAGCTGGACTCGGCGGTTGCCCATACGCCAAGGGCGCTACTGGCAATGTGGCCACCGAGGACGTGCTTTACCTGTTGAACGGACTCGGTATCGAAACAGGCGTCAACCTAGACGCGTTGATCGAGGCAGGTGCAGGCATCTGCTCGGTGCTAGGCCGAGACACTGGCTCCCGGGTAGCCCGCGCGCGACGGTAACGACACCAAACTGTTCCCCTCCTCCTACACCGAGCGCCACTGGCGCAATACACCATCGGAGCCATTATGAATGACGTTGTGATCGTAGCCGCCACCCGAACCGCCATAGGCACCTTTCAAGGCAGCCTGTCGGAGTTCAGCGCAGTTGAATTGGGCAGCACTGTAATCAGAGCACTGCTGGCCAAAACGGGCGTGGACCCAGCCAGTGTGGACGAGGTGATTCTGGGACAGGTGCTAACAGCAGGCTGCGGCCAGAACCCTGCCCGCCAAGCGGCAATTCGTGCCGGCCTGCCCAATAGCGTTCCCGCCATGACGATAAACAAACTCTGCGGCTCCGGCCTCAAGACCGTCAGCCTGGCGGTGCAGGCAATTCGTTGCGGAGACGCGCAAATCGTCATTGCCGGCGGCATGGAAAACATGAGCCTGGCGCCTTACACCCTTGCCAAGGCAAGAACCGGCCTGCGCATGGGACACGTCCCCCTGACTGACTCGATGTTGCAGGACGGTCTGATTGATGCCTTTAACGATTACCACATGGGCATTACTGCCGAGAATCTGGTCGAGCGCTACCGACTGACTCGTGAGCAACAGGATGCCTATGCTGCTCGCTCGCAGGCTCGTGCAACTGCGGCCATCAACGCCGGACACTTCAAGGCGGAAATAACGCCGGTGACCATCACGCAGCGCAAAGGCGAACCTCTGGCAATCGATACCGACGAGCAACCGCGTCCCGATGCCACTGCAGATTCACTGGCGAAACTCAAACCAGCGTTCAAGAAAGACGGCAGCGTCACTGCTGGCAATGCCTCTACTCTGAACGACGGTGCCGCCGCGGTCATGCTGATGAGCGCAGAAAAAGCGGACGAGCTTGGGCTCCCGGTCCTGGCCACTGTTAAAGGCTATGCCAGTGCAGCGGTAGATCCCGCCATCATGGGCATCGGCCCTGTTCCAGCGACCCAAAAGTGCCTAACCAATGCTGGCTGGAACCTGGATGAGATCGATCTCATAGAGGCCAACGAAGCATTCGCCGCCCAGGCACTTTCCGTAGGCCACGAACTGGGCTGGAACCCCGACAAGGTGAACGTCAATGGCGGAGCGATTGCGCTAGGTCACCCAATCGGCGCCTCGGGTTGCCGCGTGCTGGTCACGCTACTGCACGAAATGATTCGACGTGATGCCAAAAAGGGATTGGCAACACTGTGCATCGGCGGCGGGATGGGAGTCGCGATGGCGGTGCAGAGAGACTGATATCCCCAGTTCGACAGCTTCCGTCCTCAGCCAACGTAGATTGATGGAAGATCGTCTGCTTTGGTACATCGGCGCAGCCATATCGGCTCAATCGCATACCTATCGCATGCAGACTTGCGCTCGATAGTTGGCCGTCTTGACGCGAATGCTGAAGGTACCTTCCCTCTCCGGCGCTTCCTTGCCCGATGCGGCCGGATTGGGAGGTATGGGGCATAGATAGCGTAAAAGGCTGCTTCGTACCAGAGGTGCAGGCAGTATCGCTTGCAATAGCAGCTCCCAACCCTTGGGCTTGTGTGTAGCAAATTCGGGGCGACAACGTAGTCACGAAGCAACCGAGCCCTTCCAAGCTAGAATCGATACACCCAAGACTCTGGGCTGCTTATCTAGCTACCCGCATCGGCACTTTTCTAAGTGCGTTGATGAAAACTCCAACCGAACGCTCGGGCTCACCATCCAACTCCAATCGCAGATTTCTCCTGTTCATTTCTTCTAGAAGAATCTGGGCTTCGAGTCTCGCCAGATGCGCGCCCATGCACAGGTGTGGGCCGCCGCCGCCAAAGCTGGCGTGACCAACACGAGGCCGCGATGCGTTGAATGAATGAGGGTCTTTGAACACGGACGGGTCTCGATTGGCAGCGGTAAACCACATCAACACGAAGTCCCCCTTCGATATCTTCTGACCATTGAGCTCCAAGTCGACTTTTGCAGTACGACCCATGTGCATGACTGGGCAGGTGAAACGCAACAGCTCTTCTACCACCGGCCCCATCTGTCCCGCAGGGGTCACTTCAACTTGTTGGCGAACCAGCGGGTCCCGCGCCATTAGCACCAGAGATTGCGCAATGAGGGTGTGGGTAGTCTCGTATCCGGCGATGATCAGCGAGCTGACCATTTCCTTGTATTCGTCATCGGCAATTCCCATACCGCCTCGGGAAGCATGTGCCAATTCGGTGGCCATATCCGTGCCCGGCTCTTTCAGCTTGCGCTCGCGCAGCTCGAACGCATACGCCTCACACTCCTTTACGGCATTGATCGAACGCTCGATGCCCACCAAGGGGTCCAGCCGGCCAAAAATGTCGTTCGCCCACTTGATAATCAATGGGCGCTCATGGTCTGGCACTCCCATGACTTTGGCGATGACTTGGCCCGGCAGCTCTGACGCGATGGCAGGAATGATGTCGAGGCGGTCTTGCTGGAGCACCTTGTCGACGATCTCCACGCAAAGCTCGCGAATCCATCCATCAAACCTGGCCACTACCGGCGCTGAGAACGCCTTGGCTGCAAACGTGCGCAGCCGCGTGTGTGTTGGCGGGTCATTGAACATGATGTTGTCGCACTTGTGTTTCGCATGCTCACGCAGATTCGGGTAGTGCATACCCTCAGCAGAAGTGAAGCGTTCCAAGTCGGTACCCACGGCACGAATATCGGCAAACCGCGTCAACGACCATGCCGTTCCACCCATAGGGCTTGGTTGCCCATAAACAGGCTGCTCGTTTCTCAGTAGGTCAAAGAGCTCATGCGGTGGGCCATCTGCGAAGGTGGCCGGGTTGAGAAGGTCCACATCCAGGTTGAAGCCGTATTCGTCTGTCATTGTTGTTCTCGCGGTTGGCAAGCGGGTCAATTTGCCAAATCAAATATAATACTCTTCAAATTCAAATGTAATACCTTTGAAATCGATTGCTCCCCGAAAGGGATCGACCACACCGGTCGCAACCCGCATAATCCGCATCCCATCCATCACCCCCAGCAAGCGGTGTTGAAAGAGATTGCCCATGGCGAGCAGCCCCCTCCTCGGCTACCTGGAACACGCGGGTCGAACCCACAACGAGCAATCGAGCAAGATGAAACTGGCCGAACGCATAGCCAGGATCATTGAAGACCGCATTGTCATTGAGGCCTGGCCCGTGGGGTTCTCGTTGGGCAGGGAGGCGGAGCTGGCCGCTGCCGCAGATGTAAGTCGTTGGAGCTTTCGGGAAGCCATCGTGCTGCTCGAACAGATCGGCATGGTCGAATCGCGACGAGGCCGCAATGGAGGGCTATTTGTCGCCTCCACATTGTTCGATGCGGTTCGCAATGGGCTGAGCAATTACCTGGAGTTTCTCGGCCCTACACCAGGCGAGATCCGCGCCGCTCGAAAAGCCCTTGAAAGCGTGATGATCAGACAGGCTGGAGCGCGGATAAATGACACCAATCGAGCACACCTGCAGGCCCTCACCCAAGCTATCGGCAATGACTTCAACCCAGGTGTCATCGCCGCCGCTGCTGCATTACGAAACGCGCTATTGGAGCTGGCAGACAACACCGCGCTGAGTCTCTTCGTGCACGCAATCGGCCAGGCTCTCATACACGCTTCGTGGTATTCGGCTCTGGATGATGAAACCTTCCAAAGTCTTATGAGTGCAATGTCTCGGTCTATTAAAAAGACCGCACAGGCATTGATCGATGGCGAGCTGGAGCAGGCGCAGACTTGGGACGATGAGTTTCTCGAACACTTCGAAGAGGTGTTCCGCCACTCGGCAGTAATGAGTGGCTTATCCAGCCGTGAAGGCGCGGTAGAGCGCGCAGATCAACTTTATCCCGCAGGGCGCCCACCAAAGAAAGCAGAGCAGATTGCCCGCAAGCTTCGTCAACAAATACTCGAAGCAGGTTGGCCTATTGGCATGTATTTGGGGTCGGAAGCGGAGCTGATGGAACGCTTTGAAGTTGGCCGCGCAGTTATTCGTGAAGCCATCCGCTCCCTTGAGCGTTTGGGCGTAGTGGAAATGGGCAGAGGCGGCGCCAGCGGTCTACGCGTCGTTCGCCCAGACCCGGTGCAAATGACGCTCGCGAGCAGTCGTTACCTGCGCCGCACAGGGCTGGAGCGTGCGGAAGCTGCCTGCGTGCACAACGCCCTTGAAGGCTTGCTATCCGCCGCTGAGCCAGGCTCCCGGCATCATCACGGTAATCCGCTTGCCGAAACCTTCATAAAGATTCTGGCGGACCTGTAAGCATCCAGCTTCGCTTTTGCTCGCCTCCTCCCCCTCGTCAACCGTCCTCTTACCGAAATATTTGCACGTGACTAAGCCGCTGTTCTGGCTGCGCCTATCCATCTGACGCATAACGTTATTTCGGCATTTGTACCAGCCACGTTTCCTATTCCTTATCGCACGACGATGCCCAATTTGTTGCGGGCGGCTTGTTTCTTTGGATGCCTCGTAAATATACTACTCATCAAATAAAAACTAAGCGGAGCAGATATGAGCAGCTTCAAGAACACCACCGCGGTGATCACGGGTGCCGCGAGCGGAATCGGACGATCCCTCGCCATCGCTCTTGCAGAAAACGGCGCCTCTATCGCCATTGCCGATGTCGACCTTACCCAGGCCACCCAGTTGGCCGAGCAGTTGGGCCCCAGGGTTCGCGCCTATCAATGCGACGTAACGGAACGATCCCATCTGGAAACACTGGCCCAGCGAGTCATCGACGATTTCGGGCAAATCAATTACGTGTTCGCCAATGCTGGGGTCGCCATTCCCGGGCCGATTCTTGCCACGGCACCTGCCGAGTTCGATTGGCTGCTAGACGTAAACATCAAGGGGACGTTCTCGACCATCCAGGTGTTCGTACCGCTGCTGCTTCAGTCTGTCGAAGCCGGCCGTATCGCCCGTTTCGTCATTACGGGTTCAGAGAACTCCCTGGGCATTCCCAAGACCGGCCCGAGCAGCATCTACACCGTCACCAAGCAGGCAAGCCTGGCGCTAGCAGAAACACTGCGTCGCGATCTGGCTGATACCGGGGTCAAGGTCTCGATTTTTTGTCCTGGGCTGGTCGACACCAAGCTCTACGACGCTCGGCGTACTCGCCAGCAACGATATGGCGGTGAGTCCGCCATGCCACAGGAGTACGCGGCGCGCGCCAGCGCAGCGATGGCGCAAGGACAAGACCCCTCGCTCACCGCAGCGCTCTGCCTGGCGGGGATAACAAACGACGAATTCCTGATTATCACCGACCACAAAATTCGTGAGTTTTCGGGCAAGAGAAATACGGAAATCAACAACGCGCTCGACATCGTCGACACACGACTAGCCAACTGGGTGGCAACAAAATGAACTACGTTCGATTGGGCAATTCTGGACTGAAGGTTTCGAAACTCTGCCTTGGCTGCATGAGCTATGGCAAAGGCACCTACCACGGCGGCTGGACGCTGGACGACGAGCAGAGCGCCCCCTTCTTCAAGCGTGCCTTCGAGCATGGCATCAACTTTTTCGACACCGCCGACGCCTACTCTGAAGGTGCCAGCGAGCTGTTGCTCGGCAAGATGGTGAAGGAGTTTTCCCGCCGCGAAGAAGTGGTCATCGCCACCAAGTTCTTTGGCACGATGGGCCCTGGACAGAACGAGCGCGGAGCCTCTCGCAAGCATATTGTGTCGGCCGTGGATGCCAGTTTGAAAAGGCTGGGGACCGACTACATCGATCTTTACCAGTTGCATCGCTGGGACTATGAGACGCCCTTCGAGGAGACCGCCGAAGCCCTCAACGATCTGGTAAGAGCCGGCAAGGTGCTCTATCTGGGCGCGTCTTCCATGCATACCTGGCAATTCGCCAAAGCACTGAGTATCCAGGAACGCCACGGTTTCTCCCGGTTCATTTCCATGCAACCCCAGTACAACCTGGTTTATCGCGAAGAAGAGCGAGAGATGCTGCCTTTCTGCCAAGACCAGGGCGTTGGTGTGATCCCGTGGTCGCCACTAGCCCGTGGTTTCCTGGCCGGTAATCGCAACAAGGAAGGTAGTGGAGCGACAGACAGGGCCAAAAACGATGCCTTTGCTCGTGGACTCTATTTCAGAGAAGACGACTTCGAGGTTCAGCAGCGTCTTGCGCAAGTCGCCAGCGCCAAGGGTGTCGAGCCAATGAAAGTAGCCCTTGCCTGGGTCGCCTCGCGGTCAGCGGTCACTGCCCCAATCATCGGCGCCACCAAGCTAGAACAACTGGATCAGGCCGTAGAGGCGCTTGAAGTGACCCTTACGACCGACGAAGTCGCGAAGTTGGAGGAACCTTACAAACCTCATCCCGTGCTGGGACATCACTGACAAGCCAACACCAGCTGGCGGCGCTTGTGCGCCTTGAAAACAACACTCAGACGTTTTTTGAACCACTGAGGTAGCCATGAAAATAGATACGCAACAGTTCCTGGCGGCTGCACAGGCTGATCAGGAGTTGCTGTACAAACTGCGCGATCTCACCGCGCTCGTACGGGTGAAACTGGGTGACTTCGCATTTGAAATCGAAGTCAGGAATGGCGCTCTGTCGCTAGCCCATGCCAACACGAGCCCAGCAGATATCACCGTGTCCGGACCGGACACTTTCTGGAGCCAGGCACTGGTTGCAGCACCACAAGTAGGTTACGAAACGCTGTCGGTCGGGCAACTCTATGGCGCCACCATAGAAGGCGATTTCGAAAGATTTCTCGCCCCCTATCAAGGTGCGCTGCAACGCTTGTTTCTGGTGCTGCGCAGATCTGTGGCGGGTGAGAAACCGGGCCCAGACGCGGACCCGGAACCTTACTGGCAAACCGACAATGCCGTCGGTCGTTATGCCTTCGTTCAAAACGGCAACCAGAAGGCACGCGTTTACTACGAAGAAGCCGGAAACGGGCCAATAACCCTTGTCCTGCAACACACCGCCGGCGCCGACAGCCGTCAATATCGGCACATGCTGGCGAATCCCGAGCTACAACGACGGTTCCGCATGATTGCCTGGGATCTTCCTTGCCATGGCAAGTCACTGCCCCCCATCGGCTCACGCTGGTGGGAAGAGGCCTACCGCCCCAGCAAAGCCGAGCTGCTCGACTGGAGCACGGCTATCGTCAAAGCGCTCCAGCTCGACAAGCCCATCTATCTTGGCTGCTCCGTCGGCGGGCAGTTGGCACTGGATCTGGCGGCTCATCATGCCGAGCACTATCGAGCATTTGTCGCGGTAAACGGCTGGTACGAAATCCGCTCCCGCGGCCAATACAACAACGACATCCATCGCAAGCCCACGACCTCGACCGACTTCTTCGCCTCCCGAATTCTCGCTGCCACTGCACCCGACGCACCGCAAGCCGCAGCACAGGAAGTCTACTGGGTGTATCGCTCGAACTTCCCCGGTGTCTACGCCGGCGATAACGATTACTTCATGAATCAGCACGATTTGCGGGAAGACGGCCACCTGATCGACACCCGAAAAACGCCAGTGGTCGTGGTGACCGGCGAATTCGACGGTAGCCAGTTGTACCCCGAAAACGGTGGAGCCGCGGTAGCCAAGCACATCCCTGGCGTCGAACACATCGTGCTCCCCGGCCTGGGTCACTTTGCCCCGTCGGATGACCCGGTACGGTTCTGCGAAGCCATTGTCCCCATCCTCGATCGCCTGGTTCAGCAAAGTGAGCACGCACGATGATTAAGTTAGTCCTCCTGATAAAACGCAAAGCCTCGTTGAGCTTCGAAGAATTTCGTCAGCACTACGAAACCACGCACGCCCCCCTTGCCGTGGCGACCCTCCCCCATTTGCGCAAGTACTGCAGAAACTACCTCGAAGCCTTTCCAGGTCAGGATGCTCCGCTTTTCGATTGCGTAACCGAGTTCTGGTTCGACGATGCCGAGGGTCTTGCCGCGACCATGAAGCTCGCCCGCTCACCAGAAGGCCAGGTGCTTGCCGACGACGAGGAACGCTTCATGGACCGAGCATCGATGCGCACCTACATGGCCCATGAAACCACCACAGAATGCAAAGGAGTCTGATGATGTCAGATAAGCTCGTTATCGATTTCGACCATCACAATCCAGCGTACCGTGACAACTGGGCCGAAGAGGCCGAGCAACGTGCCACACGCTGCCCTGTGGCCTGGTCCGAGGCCCACGGTGGTTACTGGATTCTGAGCAAGCATGAGTATGTGGCTCAGGCCGCCGGCGATCCGGACTCGTTCTCGTCCTCGCATAACAACCCGGAGAAACCCTGGGCCAAAGGCATTCTGATTCCAGAACTGCCCTACACCCTGGCGTTATCGGAAAGTGATCCGCCTGTGCACCATGCCCGCCGCTTGATCGAGGCGCCCTACTTCGCCCCGGTGGCCGTGCGGCAACAGGCAGAAGTGGTGAAGGCGAACGTAGAAGAAGCGCTGGATCGGGTAGTTCATCTGGGAAAAGTGGATTTTGCCCGCGACTTCGCCATGCGCGTCGCTGCCAAGACCACCATGGCCTTGGTGGGAATCGACCCCGAACGCTGGGAAGAATTCATGCTGGCCGCACACAAAGCCTCGTTGCTGCCGACAGACCATCCGGATTACCCCATGAAGGAAATCCTCAACGTTCAAACGAAAATGCGTGAAGCGCTCAAGGAGCGAAAAGAAGATCCACGCAAGGACATCATCAGTGCACTGGCCACCAAAAAGGCCATGGGTGAACCGCTGAGCGAAGATGTGCAGGTCGGCATGCTGTCAGCTGCCATCTTTGGTGGTTTCGGCACGGTGATGTCGGCCACCCTCAGCGTCTTGCTGTGGCTCGAAAACCATCGTGAGCTCTACCCGCAGCTGCTCGCCGATGACGACCTACTGGATCGTTTGGTGGAAGAAACACTGCGTTTGAATCCGCCAAACCACGGTACGGCTCGTACCGTTGCCCGCGACTTCGAACTCCATGGGCAGCAGCTGAAACAAGGTGATCGGGTACTGCTTTCGTGGGCTGCCGCCAACCGCGACCCGACGGTTTTCGAGTGCCCGGCCGAGGTTCGACTAGACCGCGCCAACGGCAGAGATCACTTTTCATTCGGTGGTGGCGAGCATCGGTGCCTGGGCGCTCCTCTGGCTCGCGTAGAAATTCGCCAGATGGTGCGCGCGGTCATCAACAGAATTCCGGATTACAAGATCGATCACAGCCAGATCACGCTGTATCCATCCTTCGCCAACACGGCCGGGATTTCGAGCATGCCCGCTACCTTCACACCACCGGCAGAGAGCTGAGCGACATGAGTATTTTTGGTTCGCCACCAAGCAC
>JBBNAI010000164.1:0-6399 GCA_037994305.1 Pseudomonas sp.
TATGCCAGGTCCTGTTCGGCCTGCCACAATGGACAATTGCCGATGGCGCCCAAGCGTGGCGACAAGGCAGCCTGGGAACCGCGACTGGCCAAGGGGACTGATGTCCTGGTACAGAGCGTTACCAACGGTTTGAATGCCATGCCACCTCGTGGCCTGTGCATGGATTGCACTGCCGAGGACTACCAGGCCGTCATCAAGTTGATGAGCGAGTAGTCCCGTAAAAAACTCTTTATACCCCTAGCCGTTATTGGATTAGCTGATGAACAAACTACTCGTGAGCCTGCTGTTGACCCTGGGTGTCTCCGCTGCCGCGCATGCCGCCGACGCGATCGTCGGCGATGCCAAGGCTGGCCAGGCCAAGACCGCCGTGTGCGGTGCCTGCCATGGTGCGGACGGCAACAGTGCCGCGCCGAACTTCCCGAAACTGGCTGGCCAGGGCGAGCGTTACCTGATCAAGCAGATCCATGACATCAAGGGCGGCAAGCGCCAGGTGCTGGAAATGACCGGCATCCTCGACAACCTCAGCGAGCAGGATATCGCCGATATCGCTGCCTACTTCGCCAGCCAGAAGATGAGTGTTGGCGCTGCCGACCCGAAAGTGGTCGATGCCGGTGAAGCGCTGTTCCGTGGTGGCAAGGTGGAAGCAGGCATGCCGGCTTGCACCGGTTGCCACGCGCCGACCGGTGCCGGCAACGCGGCTGCCGGTTTCCCGCACCTGGGCGGCCAGCATGCGACCTACGTGGCCAAGCAGCTGACCAACTTCCGTGAAGGCGACCGTACCAACGACGGCGACACCATGGTCATGCGCGCCATCGCTGCCAAGTTGAGCAACAAGGATATCGCTGCGGTATCCAGCTACATCCAGGGCCTGCACTAACAGCAGGTTCTCCCTCTGGCGGCGCAATCCGCCACGCAGGGCAAATAAAAAGGGTGGCCTGGGCCACCCTTTTTTGTGCCTGCAATAAAGCATGCAGGCTTTTCTGCAGGCTCAGTCCGCCAGTTCGCCGCACAGGTCCAATGCCAGCCAGCGTTCGCTTTCGGCCTGGTCGAGGCCGCTGCCGAGCAGGCTGAACAACTTGCCCAGCACGGCCTCGCGGGTCATGCCGCCACAGGACACCAGGCCGGTGGCAGCCAGGGCGCTGCCAGCGGCGTAGATGCCGAAGTCGACATGGCCCTGCGGGCACTGGCTGATCGCAGCGAGGACCACGCCACGGGCATGCGCCTCGTGGAGGGCGGCGATGATTTCGGCGTTGTCCGCAGGCCCGGTGCCGCTGCCATAGCATTCCAGCAGCACGCCCTGCACGCCGCTGTCGAGCACTGCGCGCAGTTGCGCGGCGCCGAGGCCGGGGAACAGGGGTTGCACGGCGAGCTGTACCGGCTGGCGCGGCCGGCGGTAATCGAGTGCTGCCGGCAGCGCTGCGGCACGCTGGCCGCGACGTGGGCGCTGGGCCTCGACGAAGGCGTCGAAGGCTTCGCTCTTCAGCTTGCTGGTGCAGGCGCCATGCAGCAGCTGGCCATTGAAATACAGGTGCACACCGGGGGCGACGCCATTGGCCAGCAGCGCCAGGGCGCCGAACAGGTTGGGCCAGGCATCGCTGCCGGCCCCGCCGGCGGGCTGCATCGAGCCGGTCAGCAGCACCGGTACCGGCAGGCCGAGCAGCAGGAAGCTCAGCGCCGCGGCGCTGTAGGCCAGGGTGTCGGTGCCATGCAGCAGCAGCACGGCATCGCAGCCATCCTGTTCTACGGCGCTGACGATGGCATCGCGCATGGCCAGCCAGTTGGTCTGGGTCATGTTGGCGCTGTCGAGCGGCGGCAGCAGCTCGCCGAAGCGCCAGGCCGGTACCGGGCGTTCGGGATGGGCGGCTTGTTCGGCACGCAGGCGTGCCTCGAAGCCGGAAGCCGGGGCCAGGCCGGCATCGCTCATCTGCATGCCGATGGTGCCACCGGTGTAGAGCACCAGCGTGTGTTGCGAAGGATTCATGGGAGGTCCTGGGCCATCAGCCAAGTAGCTGGCGGTACTGGATAAAACCCGAGCGGCTGGCGATGCGGTCGTACAGCAGGCGCGCCTGGGCGTTGTCTTCCTGGGTCAGCCAGTGCACGCGGCTGGCACCGGCGGCCTGGGCAGCGGCATATACATGCTCGATCAGCGCGCGGCCATGGCCACCGCCGCGCACGGTGTCGGCGACGTAGAGGTCCTGCAGGTAGCAGTAGTCGCCGACCGTCCAGCACGACCGGTGGAAGATCCAGTGCACCAGGCCGATGGCGACGCCATCCTGCCAGGCGATGGCGGCATGCATCGGCTCGGCCGGGTCGAGGAAGCGCTGCCAGGTCACGGTGCTGATTTCGGCGGCGATCTCGGTGTTGTAGAA
This sequence comes from Pseudomonas sp., assembly GCA_037994305.1. GTDB lineage: Bacteria > Pseudomonadota > Gammaproteobacteria > Pseudomonadales > Pseudomonadaceae > Aquipseudomonas. The sequence continues at coordinate 2,370 of JBBNAI010000164.1, forward strand.
ACGCTGATAGCCCTGCCACAACGGCAGCCAGGCGGCGTGGTCGGCGGCGCTGACGGGGCGAATTTCGACGGGCATGCGAAGGACTCCTGTGGGCGGGCGATGGCCCGTCAGTGTAACGAGCAATCGCCGCCGCGGATCAAGCTAAAAAGGGGGCCGCAGCCCCCTTTCCTTGTGCGGATGTATCAGCGTTGGTGCAGGCTGTAGCTCGGCTCGGCGCGTTCGGCATCGACCTCGGCGGCAACCGGGGTCGGCCAGGCGTCACGATCCAGATCCAGGTCGGTGAACTTCGAGGCGTCGAATACCGGTTGATCGATACCGGCGCGGCGCTGCTCGTCGTAGTCCTTCATGACCCGCAGGCCGACTTTGATCAACAGGGCCAGGGCGGTCAGGTTGACGAAGGCCAGCAGGGTCATGGTGATGTCGGCGAAGGCGAACACGGTGCCCAGGTTCTGCATCGAACCCCAGCAGATCAGCGCCAGCACCAGGCCGCGGTAGGTCAGCAGGGCCGCCTTGCTGCGGCCGACCAGGAACTGCAGGGCGTTCTCGCCGAGGTAGTAGTTGTAGAGGATGCAGGTGAACACGAACAGGCTCAGGGCCACGCTGATGAAGGTCCGTCCCCAGTCACCGACCACGGCGGCCAGGGAGTTCTGCGTGAGGACGATGCCGTCACCCTCGAAGCCCGGCGTGTAGAAGCCCGACAGCAGGATCAGCAGCGCGGTGCAGGTGCAGATCACGAAGGTGTCGAGGAACACGCTGAAGGCCTGCACCACACCTTGTGCAGCCGGGTGCTTGACCGAGGCCACGGCGGCCACGTTCGGCGCACTGCCCAGGCCCGCTTCGTTGGCGAACACGCCGCGTTTCACGCCCATGACGATTGCGCTGCCGAGCAGGCCGGCGAAGGCGGGTTCGAGGCCGAAGGCGCTCTTGACGATGGTCAGCAGCATGCCGGGAACGTGTTCGATCTGGATGGCGATGACGTAGACGGTGACCGCGATGTAGATCAGCGTTTTCACCGGCACCAGCAGGTCGGACACCGAGGCGATGCGCTTGATGCCGCCGATGAACACCAGGCCCAGCAGCACGGCCAGGGCAATGCCGCTGTACTGCACGGGGATGGCGAAGGCGTTCTGCAGCGAGTGGGTCACGGTGTACGACTGCAGGCCGTTGAAGGCGAAGCCGTAGGTGACCAGCAGCAGGACGGCGAAGGTCATCGCCATCCAGCGCAGCTTGAGGCCGTGCTGGATGTAGTAGGCCGGGCCGCCGCGGTACAGGCCGTCACCGTCGCTGCGTTTGTAGACCTGAGCGAGGGTACATTCGAAGAAGCTGCTGGACATGCCCACCAGCGCGGTCACCCACATCCAGAACACCGCACCCGGGCCGCCCAGGGTCACGGCGATGCCAACCCCGGCGATGTTGCCGGCGCCGACGCGACCGGCCAGGCTGAGCATCAGCGCCTGGAACGAACTGAGCTGGCCACCGCTGCTGCGCAGCGATTCCTTGAACACACTGAACATGTGGGTGAAGTGGCGGAACTGGACGAAACGCGAGCGGAGGGTGAAGTAGCTGCCGAGGCCGACGATCAGGACGATCAGCAGCTTTCCGGACAGGAAGTCGTTGAGTACTTCGAGCATGGGGAGGTTCCTCGATTCTTATTGTTCGAGCGATGGAGTGGCGGCTCGGTAGCCGCCCCGAAGGCTAGGGCGCATGGTTGGGCAAGCGCGCGCTGCGGGCAATTTCGCGGATTGCGGCGAAGTGACGCGAGTAGATGCTACAGTTGCATCACTCGCATCATCCTGGCGGCCCCATGTCGGAACACCTCGGCGACAACCTCAAACTGCTCTGCAGCCACTACCGCTCGATTGCCGAGGTGTGCCGCAAGCTGGCGATCAACCGCGCGCAGTTCAACAAGTACCTCAGCGGGCAGAGCCGGCCGACGGCCTACAACCTCAAGCGCATCTGCGACTTCTTCGGGGTCGAGGATTACGAGCTGGGGCAGCCACCGGAGCAATTCGCCCGCCTGATCGGCGCGCGCGGCAATGGCCAGGGCCAGCCAGTCGCCAGCGATCCGCTGCTGGAGCTGCTGCAGCCGCTGCGCGAGCACTCCAGCGGGCTGGAGCGCTATTGCGGCTACTACTTCGAGTACTCCAACTGCATGTCGGTGCCGGGGCATATCCTGCTGTCGCTGGTGCAGGTGCGCGAGGAGCGCGGTGACTATCTGTTCGAGCGCCAGGAACGCCAGGAGCGCGCCCGAGGCGGCGAGGCCGAGGACTGGGTACGCTGCCGCTACCTGGGCGCGGCGTTCTACCTGCAGGACCGACTGTTCCTGATGGACTACGATTCGCTGACCGGCAACGAGATGAGCCAGACCATCCTCATCCCCAGCTTCAAGAGCCGCATCACCCGCCTCAATGGCCTGAAGGCCGGCGTGTCCAGCGGCGACCGGCGCACCCCGGCCTGCACCCGTGTGGTCTGGGAATACCTGGGCGCGGAGATCAACCGGGTCAACGCCTATCGCCAGGTGATGCTCTATCGCCCGGACGACCCGCGCATCGACGATGACATCCGTCAGCGCCTGGCCGGCGCGCAGATCCGCAACGGGTTGTTCGAAATCGAATAGCGCCCGGCGAATCTATCCCAGTGGCCGAGGTCGAACGGCGAGCCAAGCCGGCTCACAGCGATCATGGAGCGATACCCCGTGTCTCACCTTCTCGCAGTCAGGACGCCGCAGGCGATCCTGCGCATCAGTGCGGCTTTGCTGGCCGCTCTGGCCCTGGCCGGTTGCAGCAACCTGTCAGGCAAGGGCTACCTGTCTACCGAAAACAGCCAGCCACTGCAGTTGAGCGATGCTGTGGCGCTCAAGCAGGGGCATATGCGCTTGCAGTTCGCCCCAGACCCCTGGTTGCTCGGTCGACTCAAGCTGCATAACGCAACGGCCGATTTCAGCACCTGGGTCTCGGCTGGCGACTATGCCGGCAACTCCTTCTTCATCGACAGCACGGACAGTGGGTTGGCCTACGACATCCAGGCCCGCTGGCGCGAAGTGCAGGCGGAAACCAGTGAGCGTAATGGCCATGAGAGTTGCACCACCTCGGGTTTCTGCAGCAAGACGGTGAAACGCCTGGATTGTGGCCACAAGAGCTATCGAGAGGACTCGAAGGCGTATGAGAAGCATGAGGATGACGACAGCTGCGAGGAAGACTCCGCGCTCGAGACGGGCAACTTCCCCGACTGCCCCGGCACCCGTACAACGCGCCAGCGCTACCAGGTATTCAAGCTGATGGTGACCCTGGACTTCCTCGATCCTTATGTGCAGAAGGAGCCCGTCGCGGTGTTCGACGGGGAGTCGCAGTACCGCGAGCGCTTGCTGGAAACCCTGGACGAGGGGCAGTGCGAGGTGCGCTGACAGCCTCAGCAGGTATCCCAGTCAGCGGATTCCATCAGGCAAAAAAAGGGATGGCCGAAGCCATCCCTGGAAGGCAAGAGGCGAGGGAGCCTCTCGGTCGATGTCGCGAGCGGATCAGGCCGTGGCGCTGAGCGGTACCAGGCGCGGGGCGATCATGTTTTCCGGGCGCAGGATGTCGGCCAGGGTGGTGTCGTCCAACAGCTTCTCTTCACGCACCAGCTCCAGCACGCCGCGGCCGGTTTCCAGCGCCACCTTGGCGATGCGGGTGGCGTTCTCGTAGCCGATGTAGGGGTTCAGTGCGGTGATCAGGCCGATGGAATTTTCCATCAGCTCGCGGCAGCGCTGTTCGTTGGCGGTGATGCCGTCGATGCACAGCTCGCGCAACATATCCATGGCGCGGGTCAGCAGGCGGATCGAGTCGAGGATCTTGTAGGCGATCAGCGGCTCCATCACGTTCAGCTGCAGCTGGCCGCCTTCGGCCGCCATGGTCAGCGCCAGGTCGTTGCCGATGACTTCGAAGGCCACCTGGTTGACCGCTTCCGGGATCACCGGGTTGACCTTGCCCGGCATGATCGAGCTGCCCGGCTGGCGCGCCGGCAGGTTGATTTCATTGATGCCGGTACGCGG
>JBBNAI010000165.1:0-1953 GCA_037994305.1 Pseudomonas sp.
ACTTTAACCACTCCAGCAAAAGCCCTCTATCGCGCTGTTGCGCCGTGCTGCTGGGGCGCGGGGCGATTGACCACTCGTCGCAACGAACCGATTGTTCCGCCCGCCCCCTTGGTCTAGGGTTAGCCCCTTGCCGCCTGCTGCGACCCTGGAGATGCCCCATGCGCCTTGCCGCCCTGCCTTTGCTATTCGCCCCGCTCCTGAGCCAGGCTGCCACCCTTAGCGTTTGCACGGAGGCCAGCCCGGACGGTTTCGACGTGGTGCAGTACAACTCGCTGACTACCACCAACGCCTCGGCCGATGTGCTGATGAACCGCCTGGTGGAGTTCGATGCCAGCGCCGGCAAGCTGGTGCCTGGCCTGGCGCAGCAGTGGCAGGTGTCGGCCGACGGCCTGGCGTACGACTTCACCCTGCGCTCGGACGTGCAATTCCACCGCACTGCCTACTTCACGCCGAGCCGCCCACTGAACGCCGATGACGTGCTGTTCAGCTTCCAGCGCATGCTCGACCCGACCCACCCGTGGCACAAGGTGGCACCAAGCGGTTACCCGCACGCCCAGTCGATGCAGCTGCCGGGGTTGATCAAAAGCATCAGCAAGACCGACGAGCAGCACCTGCGCTTCACCCTGAACCACCCGGACGCGACGTTCCTCGCCACCCTGAGCATGGGCTTCGCTTCTATCTATTCCGCCGAGTATGCCGAGCAACTGCTCAAGGCCGGCACGCCGGAGAAGCTCAACAGCGCCCCCATCGGCACCGGCCCGTTCATCCTCAAGCGTTTCCAGAAAGACGCCGTGGTGCGCTACACCGCCAACCCGGAGTACTTCGCCGGCAAGCCCGCGGTGGATAACCTGATCTTCGCCATTACGACGGATGCCAACGTGCGCCTGCAGAAGCTGCGCCGCGGCGAGTGCCAGATCGCCTTGTCGCCCAAACCGCTGGACGTGCAGGCGGCGCGCCAGGACCCGGCCCTGCAGATCAGCGAAACCCCGGCGTTCATGACCTCCTTCATCGGCATCAACAGCCAGCATCCATCGCTGGACAAACCGCAAGTGCGCCAGGCGATCAACCTGGCCTTCGACAAGGCCAGCTACCTCAAGGCGGTGTTCGAAGGCAGCGCCACGGCAGCCAGCGGCCCTTACCCGCCGAATACCTGGAGCTACGCCAAGGACCTGCCCGGCTACGCCCATGACCCAGCAAAAGCCAAGGCCCTGTTGGCCGAGGCCGGCCTGCCTGATGGTTTCAAGACCAGCATCTGGATCCGTCCCTCGGGCAGCCTGCTCAACCCCAACCCGGCCCTCGGCGCCCAATTGCTGCAGGCCGACCTGGCCAAGATCGGCATCCAGGCGGAAATCCGCGTGATCGAGTGGGGCGAGCTGATCCGCCGCGCCAAGGCCGGCGAGCATGACCTGCTGTTCATGGGCTGGGCGGGCGACAACGGCGACCCAGACAACTTCCTCACGCCGCAGTTTTCCTGCGCCTCGGTGCAGTCCGGGCTCAACTTCGCCCGCTACTGCGACCCGCAACTGGATCAGCTGATCAGCGACGGCAAGCGCGCCGCCAGTCAGGAGCAGCGCAGCGCGCTGTACCTCAAGGCTCAGGCGCTCATCCAGCAGCAGGCCCTGTGGCTGCCACTGGCGCACCCGACGGCCTATGCCTTGCTGCGCAAGGACGTGAAGGGCTACCAGGTCAGCCCGTTCGGTCGCCAGGACTTCTCCCGCGTACAGCCATAAGCCGCGGTCACAGCCAGCCCAGCTCGGCCATCGACAGCGGCTCACCGTCGCCGACGATGAAGTGGTCGAGCACACGCACCTCAATCATGCCCAGCGCCTCCTTGAGGCGCTCGGTGAGCACCCGGTCCGCCTGGCTCGGCTCGGCCACGCCTGATGGATGGTTGTGCACCAGGATCGCCGCAGCGGCGTTGTGCGCCAGCGCGCGCTTGACCACCTGCCGCGG
>JBBNAI010000166.1:0-3460 GCA_037994305.1 Pseudomonas sp.
GGTGAAAAGGTGCGGTAAGAGCGCACCGCACGGCTGGCAACAGTCCGTGGCTAGGTAAACCCCACTCGGAGCAAGACCAAATAGGGTTCCATTGGCGTGGCCCGCGCTGGAACCGGGTAGGTTGCTAGAGGCGTGCAGTGATGTACGTCGTAGAGGAATGACTGTCCTCGACAGAACCCGGCTTACAGATCGACTCTCCTCCTTTTTCTCCCGCCTGTTTCATCTCTGTATCCCCTCTTCGTAATACCGAAAAAATCTTACTCTTAAGAAACTACTTTAAGTTCGAAGTCCAACTTCTTGGGCTAGCTCAAATCCACGCCCTAAAACCTCTCGTTTTGCCTCTGCAGAACCCCCTCTTAGTTCGCTAAATCTCCGTCATATAAGGATTTTTCCCCTTTTGCGCGCCTTGACGGTGGGGTGCTCGCATTTCTATAGTGTGTCGAAGTGGCACGAAGTGGCATGAAGTGGGTCAATTGGGCACGGAAAGCTAATTACAGTGGGGAAGCGCAGCCTTGTTTCGCGGAGCTAACGCCATCAGTCTCGACGCCAAAGGGCGACTCGCGATGCCGAGCCGGTATCGGGACGAGCTCGTTTCGCGTTGTGCTGGCCAGCTCATCGTCACCATCGATGCCATCGACCCCTGCCTCTGTGTCTATCCGCTGCCCGAGTGGGAGCTGATCGAAGCCAAACTCCGTGAATTGCCTTCCCTGCGCGAAGAAACCCGCCGCCTGCAGCGTCTGTTGATCGGCAATGCCGTCGATCTGGAACTGGATGGCAGTGGTCGTTTCCTCGTGCCGCCGCGCCTGCGCGCCCATGCCGGTCTGGACAAGCACGCGATGCTGGTCGGCCAGCTGAACAAATTCCAACTGTGGAACGAGGATGCCTGGAACGCACTTGCCGATGCCGACCTGGCTGCCATCAAACAACCCGGTGCTCTGCCGGACGACCTGCGTGACCTGATCCTGTGACCATGACCAATAGCTTCCGCCATATCACCGTGCTGCTCGACGAAGCCGTCGACGGCCTCGCCGTGCGCGCGGATGGCTGCTACCTGGATGGCACCTTCGGTCGCGGCGGGCACAGCCGGCTGATTCTCGAAAGGCTCGGTTCAGGCGGTCGCCTGCTGGGTTTCGACAAGGACCCACTGGCAATCGCGACAGGAAATGCACTGGCGGCCGAAGACGGCCGCTTCGTCGTTGTGCAGCGCAGCTTTGCTGAGCTGGGCGATGAGGCCGCAGTACGCGGCCTGGCAGGCAAGGTCGATGGCATCCTGCTCGACCTCGGCGTGTCCTCGCCGCAGCTGGATGATGCCGAGCGCGGCTTCAGCTTCCTCAATGACGGCCCGCTGGACATGCGTATGAACCCGGATGCTGGCGTCAGCGCTGCCGAGTTCATCGCCACTGCCAGCGCCGAAGAGATTGCTCGGGTATTCAAGGAATATGGCGAGGAGCGCTTTGCCAAACGCATGGCTCGTGCGGTGGTTGAGCGTCGTGCGCTGAAGGCGTTCGAGCGTACTGGCGACCTGGCTGCCGTGCTAACCGAGGCCAATCCGGCCTGGGAGAAAGGCAAGAATCCGGCGACCCGTGCCTTCCAGGGGTTGCGCATCTATATCAATAACGAGCTGGGTGATCTGGAAGGCGGCCTCGATGCGGCCCTGGAAAGCCTGGCTGTGGGTGGGCGCCTGGTGGTGATCAGCTTCCACTCGCTGGAAGATCGTATCGTCAAACAGTTCATGAAGCGCCATGCCAAGGGCGAAGCCGACACGCTGCCGCGCGATCTGCCGATCATCCCCAAGGCGTTCGAGCCACGTCTCAAGTTGCTGGGCAAGCCGCAGTTCGCCTCCGAGGCCGAGCTCAAGGCCAACCCGCGCTCGCGCAGTGCGGTAATGCGTGTGGCGGAGAAGCTGCGATGAACCGCCTGTTCGCCAAGCCGTTGCCACCTGGCAGCACCATTTTGCTGGTGCTGTTCGTCGCGGTGCTGCTGTCGGCGATTGCTGTCTCCTATAGCGCGCATTGGAATCGCCAGTTGCTCAACGGCCTGTATGGCGAACTCAGTGTGCGCGACAAGGCGCAGGCAGAGTGGGGGCGGTTGATTCTCGAGCAGAGCACCTGGACCGCACACAACCGTATTGAAGCCCTGGCCAGCGGCCAGCTGCATATGCGCATTCCCGAGCCCGCCGAAGTGCAGATGGTGGCGCCATGACCGGCCTCGAAGGCGCTCTCTATCCCTGGCGTTTCCGCCTGGTGCTGGCGCTGCTGGCATTGATGGTCGGGGCGATCTCCTGGCGCATCATCGATCTGCATGTGATCGACCATGATTTCCTCCAGGCGCATGGCGACGCGCGTAGCATGCGGCACATCCCGATTCCGGCACACCGTGGCCTGATCACCGATCGCAATGGTGAGCCGCTGGCCGTCAGTACGCCAGTGATCACCCTGTGGGCCAACGGCAAGGAGCTGGCCAAGGCGCGTGATCAGTGGCCGACCCTGGCGGCAGCACTGGGTCAGGAGCCCAAGGGCTTCACTCAACGTCTGGAACAGGCCAGCGAGCGCGAGTTCATGTACCTCGTGCGTGGCCTGACGCCCGAGCAGGGCGAGCAGGTGCTCGCCCTCAAGGTGCCGGGCGTCTATAGCCTGGAAGAGTTCCGCCGTTTCTACCCGGCTGGCGAAGTGGCCGCTCACGTGATCGGCTTCACCGACGTCGACGACCGCGGTCGTGAAGGTGTGGAACTGGCTTTCGACGAGTGGCTGGCCGGCGTGGCGGGCAAGCGTCAGGTGCTCAAGGATCGCCGCGGTCGTCTGATCAAGGACGTACAGGTCAGCCAGAACGCCAAGGCCGGCAAGACCCTGGCCCTGTCCATCGACCTGCGCCTGCAGTACCTGGCCCACCGCGAGCTGCGCAATGCGCTGATCGAGAACGGCGCCAAGGCCGGCAGCCTGGTGATGATCGACGTGAAGACCGGCGAAGTGCTGGCCATGGTCAACCAGCCGACCTACAACCCGAATAACCGCCGTAATCTGCAGCCCGCCGCCATGCGTAACCGCGCGATGATCGACGTGTTCGAGCCGGGCTCCACGGTCAAACCGCTGTCGATGAGCGCCGCCCTGAAGACCGGGCGCTGGAAGCCGACCGACCAGGTCGAAGTCTGGCCCGGTTCGCTGCAGATCGGTCGCTACACCATCAAGGACGTGTCCAAGACCCAGGGTCGTGTGCTCGATCTGACCGGCATTCTGATCAACTCCAGTAACGTCGGCATGAGCAAGGTCGCCTTCGATATCGGCGGTGAAGCCATCCACGACCTGATGAGCAATGTCGGTTTTGGCCAGGACACCGGCCTTGGTTTTCCCGGTGAGCGCGTCGGTACGCTGCCGAGCCATCGCGAATGGCGCCAGGCCGAGACCGCTACATTGTCCTATGGCTACGGCCTGTCGGTGACGGCGATCCAACTGGCCCATGCCTA
>JBBNAI010000167.1:0-1246 GCA_037994305.1 Pseudomonas sp.
CGGGGATCAGCCGGCGTGGCGCGTCCGGGTCGCCGTCGTTGAAGCAGTAGTCGCCAATCGGGTGCAGGCCGCCCTGGGCGCCGAGCAGCACGCAGTTCTGCGGCACTTTCAGCGGGCCGCCGGCAGCTACCTTTTCCAGCATCTCCACCGGGTAGCGCTTGCCGTAGAAGTGCCCGGGGATATCCAGGCAGATCAGCTCGACGTAGCGCACATCAGGGTACTGAGCGCGAAAGGCGCGGACTTCACTGAGCAGGTCGGGGAATTTCGTTGTTGTTGTCATGGCGGCTATCTGCGCGGATCAGGTGAAGACCCAGAGCACTCTTGTGGGGAAATCGGAAAGATTGGCGTAGCGGAACTGCGCATGCGGCGGCAGCTGGAAGCTGTCACGCGGGCCGAGGGTGACCGGTTCGGCGGCGTTGCCATACCACACGGTCAGTTCGCCCTCGAGGACGAAACCGCCCTGCTCCGAGCTGTCGTTCAGGTGCCCTTCGCCGCTGGTGGCGCCGGGTTCGAGAAAGCTCTCGAGCATGGCGAAACCACCGGCCATGCCGGGCGAGGCCAGCACGTCGGTGATGCCGCCGGCGTAGTACAAGGTGCGCCGCTCGTCCGGGCGGGTCACCCAACGCACGGCGCGCGGGTGGCCGGGGTTGTAGAAATAGGTGGTGGGCACGCCCAGCGCTTCGCTGATGGCGGTGAGGTCGGCCACGGTCGGGCGCGACAGGCCGCGCTCGACCTGGGACAGGAAGCCCACCGAACGGCCGATGCGCTCGGCCAGTTCATTGAGGGTGACGTTCTTGTGCTTGCGCAGATCGCGCACCAGGATCGCCAGCCCTTCGATTTCGTCCTGCTTGTCCATCGGGTGTTCCTGTCTTGTCGTTGGACTCTTGTAGGGTGGATGACGCTTTTTTCATCCACCGGCTTTGGTGGAAAACGCTGGGCGGTTTTCCACCCTACGCGAGCATTCATCTGCCATCAGATCACATCGCGCAGCCGGTACCAGGCCTTGCCCACCGCCTCGATCGGCGCGGCCAGCAGGTCGCCGCCGGGGAAGCGCGGGTTGCTCAGGCCCTGGTACAGACCCAGCAGATGCTCGTCGCCAAGGATCGCATCGCTCACCGCGCGAGCGGCGGCCAGGGTCGGCAGGATGCCGTGGCCGGAGAAACCCTGCAGCCAGAACTTGTGGCCCTGGCGGCCGACGTCCGGAGTGCGGTGCATGGTGCAGTCGATATGGCCGCCCCAGCCGTGG
>JBBNAI010000168.1:0-1084 GCA_037994305.1 Pseudomonas sp.
ATAAAAAAGCCGCGCATCTGCGCGGCTTTTTCGTTGCCCGTTTCAGCTCACGCCTTGGCCATGCCACGGATATGCAGCACGCCAAACAGCAGCACCTGCAGGCGCTCTTTCCAGGGTTCGACCTGGCGTTGCAGTCGACCATGCAGCAGCACGATTTCCAGCACATGGACGACCAGGATCAGCAGCGCACCCCAGGTCAGGTAAGGTCCGGCAAAGGGGTACAGCAGGTTGATCAGGGCCAGTAGCCAGAACAGCAACAGTGCGCCTTTGGCGATTTTCAGCATGGGTAACTCCTGTCAGTGATAAAGCAACGCCATCCCTGAGAGTGCTCGTGGTCGCCATCGATGCCGAACGCGTCGCTCAGGCGAGTACCCCGGCTTTCGCCAAGGCCCCCCCACTCAGGAAGCTGAGCTGATTCTGGTCAACGCCGCAACGCTCTTCAATAGGTCACGGCGTTGCAGGCTCAGTGCTCCAGTCGCTCGATCGCAGGCATATGCCAGCTCCCGTCGAGCACGCCTGCCTCGGGCCAGTAGAGCCGCCCGGTCAGGCTGAACGGACCGCTGGCGGGAATCGGCAGCCAGTTGCCCTGCTGCGACTCACCCGGCGCCTGGGCCTGCAGGTAGATATCCAGCGAGCCATCGGCGTTGCGCGTGAGCGGGTCGCGATCACCCAGGGCATAGCGCCCCAGCGGGTTGTCGATCAGAAAACCGTCACCGTCGTAGGCCGTCACCGACCAGAACGCCCGTACCGGTGGCAAGGCATCGGCCGCGAAGTGCAGGCGATAGCGCTGGCCGCCGGTAAGCGGCTGGTCCTGGGCATCGACATTGGCATTCGGGTAGACGGCGTCGGCGGCCAGGTTGGCGCCAAAACCGGCCATCGCCACCACGGCACGCAGGCCGTAATCCTCGCCGTAGGCACCGATGTGCATCGGCGGCTGGCGCCAGCCGGCAACCCGGCCATCGCTACGCTGCAGGGCTTTGTGCAACTCACGCTCGGCCAGCCAGATGCCCAGGCTTACCGACTGGCGTTGCAGCCAGCTCCACTGCGGTGCCGCTCCACCCGGCTGCACGCCGAGCTGCGCCAG
>JBBNAI010000169.1:0-3916 GCA_037994305.1 Pseudomonas sp.
GGGGCGGCCTGTTCGCGCAGCACGCGCAGCAGCGCCAGCGGCTCTTCCACCAGACCCCAATCGGCCGGGCGCCGCGCACGGTGATGGGCGATGCGCAGGTTCATTTCGCCATCCAGCGCCTGGCTGGTGGCGATATAGGTGACCGCCAGGCCGCTGTCGCTGGCCAGCTTCTCGGCCAGGCGGCTCTTGCCGGAACGGGCACCACCCAAGATCAGTTCAAGCATGTTTCGCCTCGTTCAAGGTTGTTGCCGCTGTAGGGTGGATCACGCTCCATCGATCCACCATTGCCGGCCGAACCGCCGCGTGGTGGATGTAAAAAGCGACATCCACCCTACAGGCCACAGAGTTCTCGCAATTTCCCGGTATCCAGATGCGTCTCGACCAGATCGGCCAGGCGCTCGATATCCCGCTCGCGCAGGGCGTGATAATCCACCTGCTGCACCTGGCGCAGGCCTGCCCAGCGCAACAAAGCAGCACAGGCCCCACTCGACTCGAACAGGCCATGCAGATAGGTGCCGATGACCTGCCCGTCAGCACTGCAAGCGCCATCGCCACGGCCATCATCCAGGCGCACCGCGGGGGACTCCAGGGCGGGACCGCTGCTGACACCGGCGTGAATCTCGTAGCCGCTGACGGCCGCCTGCTCCAGGCTCAGCACGCCCTGCACATTGCGCAGCTGTTTCTGCGCTTCCAGCACGGTGACGAAGTCCAGCAGGCCAAGCCCGGCGCTGCTGCCCGTCGGGCCTTCCAGGGCTAATGGGTCGTCGATGCGGCTGCCAAGCATCTGCAGGCCACCGCAGATGCCCAGCAGCTTGCCGCCATAGCGCAGATGGCGCTGGATCGCCGCTTCCCAACCCTGCTCGCGCAGGTGCGCCAGATCGGCTCGCACGCTTTTCGAGCCGGGCAGGATAATCAGGTCGGCCGGCGGGATGGCCTGGCCGGGACCGATGAACTGCAGGTCCACCTGTGGATGCAGGCGCAGCGGATCGAAGTCGGTGTGGTTGCTGATACGCGGCAGCACCGGCACCACCACCTTGAGCAGCTCGGCGCCCTTCTGCGCCTGGCGCACATCGATGGCGTCCTCGGCTTCCAGGTGGAAGTCCATCAGGTACGGCAGCACGCCCAGCACTGGTTTGCCGGTGCGCTGCTCCAGCCAGTCCAGGCCGGGTTGCAGCAGCGCGATGTCGCCGCGAAAACGGTTGATCACGAAGCCTTTTACCCGCGCCTGCTCACTGGGCGAGAGCAGCTCCAGCGTGCCGACCAGGTGGGCGAATACGCCGCCCTTGTCGATGTCGGCAATCAGGATCACCGGGCAATCCACTGCCTCGGCAAAACCCATGTTGGCGATATCGCCGGCGCGTAGGTTGATCTCCGCTGGCGAACCCGCGCCCTCGACCATCACCACCGGATATTGCGCGGTAAGACGCTGGTGCGAAGCCAGCACGGCCGCGTGGGCCGTCTGCTTGTACGCGTGATAATCCACGGCATTCATGTTGCCGATGGCCTGGCCGTGGATAATCACCTGGGCGCCGGTATCGCTGTTGGGCTTGAGCAGCACCGGGTTCATGTCGGTGTGCGGTGCCAGCCCAGCCGCCTGCGCCTGCACCGCCTGGGCGCGACCGATCTCGCCGCCATCGGCCGTGACGGCGGAGTTGAGCGCCATGTTCTGCGGTTTGAACGGCACCACGCTGACGCCCTGGCGTTTGAGCCAACGACACAGCGCGGTCACCAGGGTGCTCTTGCCGGCATCGGAGGTGGTGCCCTGCACCATCAGCGTGGCACTCATTGCGGCATCTCCTGCAGGGCCTGCTCCAGGCGCTGCCAGCCAGCCTCGTCGCCCGGCAGACCAAAACGCAGGCAGCGGGCCTCGGCGAACAGGCGCAGGAGAATGCCGCGCCGGGCAAAGTAACCATGCAGGCCGACCGCCTGGGCATGGCCGACCAGCTGGAACAACGCGGTGCCACCAGCCGGTGCCAGGCCATAGCTACTGAGCAACACCGCCAGGCGCAGGCCGTCGCCACGCAGGCGTTCGCGCTGGCGTGCCTGCCCCTCGGTATCCGCCAGCAGCACGGCTGCCACCGCCCGCGCCGGGCCGCTCACTGCCCAGGGGCCAAGCGGCTCAGCCAGGCGCTCCAGCAACTCTTCCTCGGCCAGCACGAAGCCCAGGCGAATACCGGCCAGGCCAAAGAACTTGCCGAACGAGCGCAACACGATCAGCCCCTGACGCTGGCTATCGGCAGCCAGGCTGTGCTCGGGCGTGCAGTCGATGAACGCCTCGTCCACCACCAGCCAGCCGCCGCGCTCCGCCAGGCGGGCGTGCCAGTCGAGCAGTTGCTGACGTTCGATCAGTCGCCCGCTGGGGTTGTTGGGGTTGACCACCACCAGCACATCCAGGCGTTCCAGGGCGCGATCCACCGCCCCTTCGCCCAGCTCGGAGACCTGATGGCCTTCGCGGCGCCAGGCCAGGGCATGCTCGGCGTACGCCGGCGTCACCACCCCAACCCGCGCGCCACGGCGCAAGCGCGGCAACGCTTGAATGGCCGCCTGCGAACCAGCCACCGGCAGCAGCGCCGGCGCCGCGTAGTAGTCGCGGGCCAGCGCCTCCAGGCCATCGTCACTCTCCGGCAGGCGCTGCCAGGCCGACGCGGGAATCGTCGGCAGCGGCCAGCCGTAGGGAGCGATCCCGGTGGACAGGTCCAGCCAGTCCGCCAGGGCTATGCCATAGCGCTGGGCTGCAGCGCGCAGCCGGCCACCGTGTTCAAGCAAGGCAGACACTCCCCATCAGCAACACCCCTAACCACACCAGCACGCCACCGTTCACCAGATTAAGCGCCCGCTCGATATCACGCGCCTGCGCCGGCGCGCCCTGACCCAGCACGGGCCGCTCATGCAGCTCGCCATGGTAGACCGCCGCACCACCCAGGCTCACCGCCAGGGCACCGGCACCGGCAGCCATCACCGGACCGGCATTCGGGCTGTCCCACAGCGGTGCCTGCTGGCGCCAGCAGCACAGGGCCAGGCGAGTGTTGCCGAGCAGTGCATAGGTCAGCGCCACCAGCCGCGCCGGGATGTAGTTGAGCACGTCGTCGATCTTTGCCGCGGCCCAGCCGAAGCGCTCGAAACGTTCATTGCGGTAACCCCACATGGCGTCCAGGGTATTGCTCAGGCGGTACAGCACCACACCTGGCGCTCCCGCGACGGCAAACCAGAACAGCGCGGCGAACACCGCATCGCTACCGTTCTCCAGCACCGACTCGGTACCGGCGCGCGCCACCCCGCTGCTATCCAGCTCGGCGGTACGCCGGCTGACCATGTAGCCGACCCGTTTGCGCGCCTCGGCCAGATCGCCCAGGCGCAGGGCCTGGGCCACGGGCAATGCATGCTGGCCCAGGCTTTTCAGGCCAATGGCGAAATACAGTGCGGCGATCTGCACCAGCCAGCCGAGCGACTCGCTCAGGCTGAGCAGTCCGACCAGCGCCACCGGCGGCAGTACCGCCATGCACCAGCCGGTGACGCCATGACTGCGCCAACCATGGCCGCCGCTGTTGAGGCGCTGCTCGATACGCTGCGCTAGGTTGCCGAAGCCCACCAGCGGATGCCAGCGGCGTGGCTCACCGAACCAGGCATCCAGCGCCACACCCAGCAGGCTGAACAGGGCCAGGCTCATTCCTGCTGCCCCCAGGTGTCGGTGAACAGCAGGTCCTGCAGCGGCCGCGCCTGTGCCCAGCCCTCCTGCACCAGCATTGGTTCGGCGTAGAACTCGGTCACCGGCCCCAGGCACAGCACCGCCACCGGCTTGCTGCCGGGCGGCATGTGCAATAGCTCGGCCAGCGCCTGCGGCTCGAACAACGACACCCAGCCCAACCCCAGCCCTTCGGCCCGAGCTGCCAGCCACAGGTTCTGGATGGCACAGGCC
>JBBNAI010000170.1:0-9906 GCA_037994305.1 Pseudomonas sp.
GGTAGGTCTCGTTGGCCAGCAGCCAGTCGACCAGCTGCTCCTTGTGGTAGTTGTGGTCGGCCGTGATGATCTGCTGGCGGGTGCCTTCGTTCAGCTCGCTGACGCTGTTGAGCTTGAGGTGCACCGGGTCACGCAGCACGCCGGCGACCATCTCGCGCAGGCCGTTGCCGCCGCTGGTGGCGGAGAACAGCATGGTCTGCTGGCGGTTGACACACTCCTTGCTCAGGCGCTGCACATCCTCGGAGAAACCCATGTCGAGCATGCGGTCGGCTTCGTCGAGAATCAGCACTTCCACATCGTTGAGCTTGAGGGTGCCGGCATTGAGGTGCTCGATCAGGCGACCCGGTGTGCCGATGAGGATGTCCGGCACCCTGCGCAGCATGGCGGACTGGACCTTGAAGTCCTCACCGCCGGTGATCATTCCCGACTTGATGAAGGTGAACTGGGAGAAACGCTCGACTTCCTTGAGCGTCTGCTGCGCCAGCTCGCGAGTCGGCAGCAAAATCAGCGCGCGGATGGTCACGCGCGGCAGGGCGTCGCCCATCAGGCGGTTGAGCAGCGGCAGCACGAAGGCCGCGGTCTTGCCACTCCCGGTCTGCGCCGTCACCCGCAGGTCGCGCCCTTCCAGGGCCGGCGGAATCGCCGCTTGCTGCACCGGAGTCGGCTCGGTGAAGTTGAGCTCGGCTACGGCCTTGAGCAGGCGTTCATGCAGGGCGAATTGGGCGAACACGGGGCATACCTCGGCAAAAATCAGCAAAACAGCTGCATAGGTTACCGGTTGTCGACGCAAATGACCGCTTCTGTCGTGCAAAAGCCCGCTATGAGTAGCTGAACGGCTGTTCGTTCGTCGCCATACCCTGCCTATTTTTTGTACAGAGCGCGACAAGCAGATAGAATGCGCGCCGCTCGCCAATCCCGGCCGGCATGGGTTCCCTAACCCCATCGATCAAAAAGGTGACGCTATGTCTCTGATTTCTCCGCAGCGCCGGCGCATGGCGCTCGTGGCCCTGGTGATGTTCCACATCCTCATCATCATCGCCAGCAACTACCTGGTGCAGCTGCCGATCACCCTGTTCGGCTGGCACACCACCTGGGGCGCCTTCAGCTTCCCGTTCATCTTCCTGGCCACCGACCTCACTGTGCGCCTGCTGGGTAAGCGCCCGGCGCGCCTGGTGATCGCCCGTGTCATGCTGCCCGCACTGCTGGTTTCCTACATCGTCTCGGTGCTGTTCCAGGAAGCCAGTTTCCGTGGCTTCGGCGCGCTACTGGAGTTCAACGACTTCGTCCTGCGTATCTCCCTGGCCAGCTTCTTCGCCTACGCCTTCGGCCAGATCCTCGATATCCAGGTCTTCGACCGCCTGCGCCGCCTGTCGCAATGGTGGGTCGCACCCACTGTGTCGACCATCTTCGGCAACCTGCTGGACACCTTCGTGTTCTTCGCCGTGGCCTTCTGGCACAGCAGCAACCCGTTCATGGCTGAGCACTGGGTGGAAATCGCCACGGTCGACTACGGCGTCAAGCTGAGCATCAGCCTGCTGCTCTTCGTGCCTCTTTACGGCATGTTGCTCAACGCCATCCTGCGCCTGCTGGCCGGGCGCGACAGCGTTACCGCCTGATCACGCGGGTACGGATTTCAGCCAAACTGAAGGGTGTGCACTGAACGCACACCCGTGGTTGTGTTCCACTGTTTACCCCACTCGCGGAGTCGATCATGTCCCGATCCTTTTACCTGGCAACTGCCGGCCTGGCCCTGAGCCTGGCGCTGAACGGCGCAAACGCTGCCCCCAAGCACGATAAACACGACAAGCACGGCAACGACGGCGATATCCAGGTCGACCTGCGCGGCCCAAGCATCGACTTCGGCCAGGTGCGCATCATCCTCGGCGACAACCGCGACCTGATCGGCCCGGCGCAATCCCTGCCGCCCGGTATCCGCAAGAACCTGGCACGCGGCAAGCCACTGCCTCCCGGCATCGCCAAGCGCTTCGACGGACGGGTGCTGAACCAATTGCCGCGCTATGACGGCTACGAGTGGCAGCAGGTTGGCAGTGATGTGGTGCTGGTCGCCATTGCCACCGGGCTGATCTACGAGGTTCTGCAAAACGTGCTGGATTAAGCGGCAGGGGAAACTTTGCCCGGCAATCCGACTCCACAGATGAGGAGGCCTGTTCAGGCCCCGCAGAGCTGTTGGGGACACCTGCATGAAACCCGCATTGATCTATTACGTGGCCGCCAGCCTGGACGGTTATATCGCTCGCCCGGATGGCCGTGGCGACTGGCTGGAGAGCATCCAGGCGGCCAGGAACGACCACGGCTACAACTCCTTTTACGACGGCATCGATGCCCTGCTCATGGGCCGCGGCACCTTCAACACCCTGCTCGCCCTCGACGGCGACTGGCCCTACCCCGGCAAGCCGTGCATGGTGCTGACGCGCAACCCCGCGGAGCAACTGCCGGACGATGTGGTCATGCGCCACTGCACCCCAACCGAAGGCCTGGCAGAACTGGCCGAACAAGGCTGCAAGCGGGTCTGGCTGGTCGGTGGCGGCTCACTGGCGGGCAACTGCTTCGCTGCCGGCCTGCTCGACGAGCTGGTGGTCAGCCTGGTGCCCTACCTGCTCGGTGCCGGCATACCGCTGTTCTCCACCGGCCTCGAACGCCAACTGAAGCTGCTTGAGCAACGCAGCTTCGCCAATGGCGTGGTGCAGTTGCACTACCTTGTTCTGCAGGAAAGTCAGCAGGACATCGCGTAGGCAGCCACCCGCGCTTGCGGAGGGGCGTACCCCGCTTTATCCGCGTCGCGCCTGCTTACGCAACAGGCGGGCGCTGTCCCAGCCGGTCAGCAGCACGGCCAGCCAGATCGGCCCGTAGGTCCACAGCTGCTGCGGATTGAACGCCTCGCCGAGAAACACCACCGCCACGCCGAACAGCAGCACCGGCTCGACATAACTGAGGATGCCGAACAGCCCCAGCGGCAGCAGACGGCTGGCGGCCATCATTGCGCCAAATGCCAGCGCGCTGAGCAGGCCCAGCCCGGGCAACAGCCACCACAGCTGCGGTACCTGGTCGAACACGCCAACCGGGCCATGGGCGTGGATCAGCCAGATCGCCAAGGGTGCCAGCACCAGCATTTCGAGGATGAACCCGGACAAGGCGTCCAGGCGCATCCAGCGGCGCAGCATGAAATACGGCGGATAACCCAGCGCCGCCACCAGGGTGACCCAGGAAAACGCCCGGGTCAGCCACAGCTCATGGGCCACGCCGAGCAGCGCACAGGCCACGGCGATGCTTTGTAACGGGCGCAGGCGTTCGCCATAGAACAACCGGCCGACCAGCACCATGGCCAGCGGCAGCAGAAAGTAGCCGAGGGATACATCGAGCATGCGCCCTGACAGCGGTGCCCAGACGAACAACAACCACTGCACACCCATCAGCAGCGCCGCCAGTGGCAAAGCTGCCAGCAGTAAAGGCTCGCGACGCAGGCGCACAAACGCTGCACCCAGCACCGCCCATTG
This sequence comes from Pseudomonas sp., assembly GCA_037994305.1. Lineage (GTDB taxonomy): Bacteria > Pseudomonadota > Gammaproteobacteria > Pseudomonadales > Pseudomonadaceae > Aquipseudomonas. The sequence goes on from JBBNAI010000170.1 coordinate 3,516, forward strand.
GCGTGACAGGGCCACCAGCAGCAACACCGCGGGAATCGACCAGAGCACACGCTGGGCGAATACCTGCACGCCATCCAGTGGCGCCAGCTCACGCACGTAGCCCGGAATCAGCACGAACAGCAGCGATGCGATGATCGACAGCGCCACGCCACGCCCCGAAAGCCTCATGCCCTTGCTCCTGCGCTTGCGAAAAATCGGCGACCTTACACCATCATGGCTCCCCCGCGAGTGATCCGCCTCTGCGCGGGCCCGCAGAGAGAGTCTGGTCGTTCCGGCGTACAAGACCGGCATCAGCAACGGGTGAACGCCAAGGCAAGACGCAGCCGATATAGCGCAGGCATAAAAAAACCGGCTGATCAGCAGAACAGCCGGCGGAGTGCACCCGCATTCGGGTGCAAGGAGAACCATCGGTATCGCGGTGAATCAGGCGACCTGGGCCAGCTGCTCGCGGGCCTTGGCCAGGCCTTTTTCGAGGAACTCGGCGCCCATGTTCAGGCCTTCGGCATGGATGAACGTCACGTCATGGATACCGCCGAAGGCCAGCGCCTGGCGCAGGTAGGGTTCCTGATGATCCATCGGGCTGCCGCTGTAGACACCGCCACGTGCGGTCAGGACAAAGGCGCGCTTGCCGGTGAGCAGGCCTTGCGGGCCAGTTTCGGTGTACTTGAAGGTGACCCCGGCGCGCAGCACATGGTCCAGCCAGGACTTCAGGGTGCTGGGAATGGCGAAGTTGTACATCGGGGCCGCCAGTACCAGCACGTCGGCGGCGACCAGCTCGTCGGTCAGCAGGTTGGAGCGTGCGGCAGCGGCGCGTTCCACTTCGTTCTGCTGGTCGGCCGGTTTCATCCAGCCGCTGAGCAGGTCGATGTCCAGGTGCGGTACCTGCTCAACGGCCAGGTCGCGAACCTTGATCGAATCCTGCGGGTTGGCGGCTTGCCACTGGCCGATGAAGTCGGCGGTCAGTTGGCGGGATACGGAACCTTCGGTGCGGGCGCTGCTTTCGATAACCAGGACACGGGACATGGGGCTGATCTCCATCGGGTTGTTGTGCGTCGATGGAGAAAGGTTATGCCGAGCAATATCGATTAAAAAGCGCAAATATCCGCTACAAATTATCGATTAAGTTGATTTGTCAGCAACCCCGCACTAGGCTGCTGCCAGGCTTATTTCGGCTCGCAGGTCAGCTCGATGCGCAGCTTGATGATGTTGCGACCGAAGCGCGACGTGAGGTTGGTGGTCGCCCCCGCCTTGACGTCGGTCCGGCGGGTACGCGGCGCTTCTGGGCCATTGCGGAACACGGCGGTGCAGGTCGCATCGGCCTCGCCGTAGTTGTAGAGAATCACCGCGCCGATGTTGCTGTCCACGTCCTGGGTGGTGGCGGAGATTTCCGCACCATTGAGCTGCTTGCTCAGCTCCACCGGGTAGGCAACAGCGGTCAGCGGCAGCAGGGCGACAATCGCCAGGCAGAGTTTTTTCATCGGCATTCTCCTTAGAAGGATGCACAGAGTAGTGAAGAGGACCCGGCGATGAAAGCGCCCCGTGTAACCCTGGATCAATGGCGTACCCTGCAGGCGGTCGTCGACCACAGCGGCTTCGCCCAGGCAGCCGAAGCGTTGCACCGCTCGCAATCGTCGGTGAGTTACACGGTGGCGCGCATGCAGGAGCAGCTTGGCGTGCCGCTGCTACGCATCGACGGACGCAAGGCAGTGCTCACCGAAGCCGGTGAAGTGTTGCTGCGCCGCTCGCGGCACCTGGTCAAGCAGGCCAGCCAACTGGAGGAACTGGCGCACCACATGGAGCAAGGCTGGGAAGCCGAAGTGCGCCTGGTGGTGGACGCCGCCTACCCCACCGCCAACCTGGTACGCGCGCTCTCCGCCTTCATGCCGCAGAGTCGCGGGTGCCGTGTGCGCCTGCGCGAGGAAGTACTCTCCGGGGTCGAGGAAGTGCTGCGCGAAGGCACCGCCGACCTGGCCATCAGCAGCCTGGACTTCACCGGTTACCTGGGCATGCAACTCAACGAAGTCGACTTCATCGCCGTGGCCCATCCGGAACACCCGCTGCATCGCCTGCAGCGCACCATCAGTTTCCAGGACCTGGAAAGCCAGATGCAGGTAGTGATCCGTGATTCCGGCCGCCTGCAACCGCGTGACGTCGGCTGGCTCGGCGCCGAACAGCGCTGGACGGTGGGCAGCCTGTCCACCGCGCGCACCTTCGTCAGCAGCGGCCTGGGTTTCGCCTGGCTGCCGCAGCATGTGATCAGCCGCGAACTGCAGGAAGGCCTGCTCAAACCGCTGCCGATGGAGCAAGGTGGCATTCGCAAGCCGCGCTTCTACCTTTACAGCAACAAGGATCGCGTCCTCGGCCCGGCCACACAGATCCTCATCGAACTGATCAAGAACTTCGACAGCGCAGCGCTGGAAGCTCCTTTCGCAGCACCACTCTCAGCCAACTGAGGTAGCACCATGTCCTATTTCGAGCGCGACGGCTGTCAACTGCACTACGAAGACCGCGGCCAGGGCGAGCCCGTGCTGCTGGTCCACGGCCTCGGCTCGAGCATTCAGGACTGGGAATTCCAGATACCGGAGCTGGTCCGCACACGCCGCGTGCTGGCCATCGACGTGCGTGGCCACGGCCGCTCCGGCAAGCCCCACACGCCTTATCAGATGACTGATTTCTCCGCCGACGTAGCCGGCCTGATCGAACACCTCGGGCTGAGCCAGGTGCATCTGGTCGGTATCTCAATGGGGGGCATGATCGCCTTCCAGCTCGCGGTCGACCGCCCGGAATTGCTCAAGAGCCTGACTATCGTCAACAGCGCCCCGGAAGTCATCGCCCGCACGCTCAGCGAGCGCTGGCAACTGCTCAAGCGCAAGGTGTTGTCACGAATGCTCAGCCTGGAAACCATCGGCAAGGGTCTGGGCCGCATCCTCTTCCCCCGCCCGGAGCAGGCGCCGCTGCGCCAGAAGATCGAGCAGCGCTGGGCCGAGAACGACAAGCCCGCCTACCTCGCCAGCCTCGACGCCATCCTCGGCTGGGGCGTGCGCGAACGCCTGGGTGCCATCAGCTGTCCCACCTTGGTGGTCAGCGCCGACCGCGACTACACCTCCGTTGCGCACAAGGAGGCCTACGTCCGTGAGCTACCGAATGCCCAACTGGTGGTGATCGAGCAATCGCGCCACGCCACGCCGATGGACCAACCCGAACGTTTCAACACCGCCCTGATCGCCTTCCTCGATCAGGTCGAACTGACCTGCCAACCTGCCACCAAGGACCCGCAACCATGCTGAACAAGATCCTCCTCGCCGCCTGCAGCCTGCTGCTCAGCGCCAACCTGCTGGCCGCACCCAACGCCCTGCCCCACGTCGTGCTGACCACCAGCTTCGGCGATATCGAAATCGAACTGGCAGCGGACAAGGCGCCGATCAGCACGCAGAACTTCCTCGGCTACCTGGACGCCGGCTTCTACAACGGCACCCAGTTCCACCGCGTGATCCCCGGCTTCATGATTCAGGGCGGCGGCTTCGATGCCAACCTCAAGCAGAAGGACACCTTCAAGCCGATCAAGAACGAAGCCGACAACGGCCTGCGCAACCTGCGCGGCACCGTGGCAATGGCGCGCACCAACGACGTCAACTCGGCCACCAGTCAGTTCTTCATCAACCACAAGGACAATGACTTCCTCGACCACGGCAGCCGCGGCTTCGGCTATGCAGTCTTCGGCAAGGTGGTGCGCGGCATGGACGTGGTCGACCGCATCGCCAGCGTGCAAACCGGCAACCGCGGCATGCTGCAGAACGTACCGAGCCAGCCGGTACTGATCCTGTCGGCGAAGAAGCTGTAAGAACCCGCTTAACCGGGCGCCAAAGCCTGACAGTGGTGGATAGGCAACGCGCTATCCACCCTGCAAAATCCGCAACCCGCGCAGGGTGGAAAACTGCGAAGCATTTTCCACCACTGCCGCCTCAAGCAGCCGCCTGACTCAATCGCCGCCCTGGCGATACGGCAACAGGCTGCGAGCCTCTTCGGCATAGGCCAGCACCCCGGCCGTTTCTTCCTGGAGAAACTCCGCCACCGCCGCGCGCAAACCCGGGTGCAGCAGGTAGTGCCAGGAACGCGTGATCACCGGCTCGAAGCCGCGAATCAGCTTGTGCTCGCCCTGGGCGCCGGCGTCGAAGCGCTGCAGGCCGGCGCCAATGGCATGCTCCAGCCCCTGGTAGAAACAGGTCTCGAAGTGCAGACGATCGAAGTCGCCGAGGCAACCCCAATAGCGGCCGTAGAAGGTCTCACCGTCCACCAGGCTGAACGCCATCGCCACCGGCCGTGAGCCCTGGCGCGCGGTGACCACGCGGATAGCCTCGGGCATGCGCTCGGCCAACAGGCTGAAGAACGCACGCGTCAGGTACGGTGCGCGGCCGCGCTGGTGGTAGGTGTTGGCGTAGCAGGCGTAGACGAAGTCCCATTCCACCTCGTCCAGCTCGCCGCCCTGCTGCCAGCGAAACTCGATGCCGTGCGCGGCCACCTGGTCGCGCTCCTTGCGCACCTGCTTGCGCTTGCGTGAACTGAACGCGTCGAGGAAATCCTGGAAGTCGCGGTAGCCACGGTTGAACCAGTGGTACTGGCAGCCGATGCGCTGCAACCAGCCTTCGCGCCCGTCCAGCAAGGCATCGGCCTGGGCCTCGGTGAAGTTGATATGCAGGCTGGACAGGCCTTGCCCCGGCAGATCGGCCACCAGCTCGTCGAGCAACTGCGCGCAGGCCTGTTGATCCCCCAGCAGGCGTGCGCCCGTCACCGGGCTGAACGGCACGGCACCGAGCAACTTGGGGTAATAGGCGATGCCGGCACGGTGGCAGGCATCGGCCCAGCCCATGTCGAACACATACTCGCCGTAGGAGTGCGCCTTCACATACGCCGGCAACGCCGCCAGCGGTGTGCCATCGGTGGCGCACAGCAAGCGGTGCGAGGCCTGCCAACCGCTGCGCCCTCCTACGCTGGCGCTGTCTTCCATGGCGGACAGGAACGCGTGGCGCAAGAATGGCTGCGGCTCGGGCAGCAAGGCATCCCAGGTATCGGGTGACAGTTGGTTGAGGTGCTGCAGGGTACGAATCGGCATGGGCGCAGTCTGGCCTGTCGTCCCGGCAAAAAAAAGCCCGTCGAGGGGACGGGCCAAGCGTAACCGCCCGAACAGGGGCGGTGAGAATCATCGAGTATCTAGCGGGCAGCCTCGGGGTAGGTCACCTGCGGCAGCGACGGGCTACCAGCCAGTTCGCGCTGCAGGGTGGTTTCATCGAGCTGCTTGCACCACTTGGCAACCACGATGGTGGCCACGCCATTACCCACCAGGTTGGTCAGGGCGCGGGCTTCCGACATGAAGCGGTCGATACCGAGGATCAGCGCCAGGCCGGCCACCGGCAGATGGCCAACGGCAGAGAGGGTCGCCGCCAGTACGATGAAGCCGCTACCGGTGACGCCCGCCGCGCCCTTGGAGGCGATCAACAGCACCGCCAGCAGGGTGATCTGGTGGGTCAGGTCCATCGGCGTATCGGTGGCCTGGGCGATGAACACCGCGGCCATGGTCAGGTAGATCGAGGTGCCGTCGAGGTTGAACGAGTAGCCGGTAGGAATCACCAGGCCGACCACCGACTTGTTGGCGCCGAGCTTCTCCATCTTGTTCAGCATGCGCGGCAGGGCCGATTCCGAAGACGAGGTGCCGAGCACGATCAGCAGCTCTTCGCGGATGTACTTGATGAACTTGAGGATGCTGAAGCCGTGGGCCTTGGCGATACCGCCGAGCACCACCAGGACGAACAGCAGGCAGGTGACGTAGAAGCAGATCATCAGCTGGCCCAGTTGCACCAGCGAGCCGACGCCGTACTGGCCGATGGTGAAGGCCATGGCACCGAAGGCACCGATGGGCGCGACCTTCATGATCATGTTGATGATGCCGAACATCACCTGGGCGATGCGGTCGATGAACTCCAGCACCGGCTTGCCGTAATCACCCATGCGCTGCAGGGCGAAGGCGAAGATCACCGAGAAGAACAGTACCTGGAGGATATCGCCGGTGGCGAAGGCGCCAACGATGGTGCTGGGGATCACGTTGAGCAGGAAGGCGATGGTGCTCTGCGACTCACCCGCAGCGGCATAGGCGGCAATGCCCTTGGTGTCGAGGGTGGTCGGGTCGACATGCATGCCGACGCCCGGCTGCACGATGTTGACCACGATCAGGCCGATCAGCAGGGCCACGGTGGAGACGATCTCGAAGTACAGCAGCGCGTAACCGCCGGTCTTGCCCACGGCCTTCATGTCCTGCATGCCGGCGATACCGCTGACCACGGTGCAGAAGATGATCGGCGCGATGGCCATCTTGATCAGTTTGACGAAGCCATCACCC
>JBBNAI010000171.1:0-13457 GCA_037994305.1 Pseudomonas sp.
TGTCGTCGAAAACCATGGAATCGCTGAAGTCGCCGGGGCTGTACTTCATCGGCGAAGTGCTGGATGTCACCGGCCACCTCGGTGGCTTCAACTTCCAGTGGGCCTGGGCCTCGGCCAGCGCCGCCGCACAGTTCGTCTAGGGCGGGCTGAGTAGGCGGGGCAACCCGCGCCAAGCGTTACGCGGGCTTCACCCGCCCTACGCTGATTTCCTCCCTCGCCCCCTTGGGGAGAGGGCCGGGGTGAGGGGGTCGTGCCCCGCTCAACCGCAATCTACGCCTGCTTAAGCAACCCGATAAACCGCGCCATCAACCCGTGCATGTCGCCCGGCCAGCGCGCCGACACGTAGTTGCCATCGCCCACCACCCAGGCCGGGCGCAGGTCGTGCGCCGTATCCCGGTGCAGGCCGCTGGTCTTGCGCCAGAAGTCGGCGGCGCCTGGCGGCACATCGAGAAAATCATCGGGGCTGGCCAGGGCGCGGCTGACTTCCGCCTGCACGCTCATGTGCCCCACCGGCTCGCCCGGCGCCTCCAGGTAGGTGCGGTAGTAGTGGGGATCCCACCAGCGCGCGAAGAAGCGGGTTAGGTCCCAGGCGGTCTTTTCCATCTTCCAGGTCAGTGCGGTGGTCTTGCGCCCGTACAGCACCGAGCGGCCGTCGGCGCCCTTGCTGCGCGCCGCCAGCACCACGCCATGGCAGACCGCCGCCACCGGTTTGCCACTGGCAAAGAAGTCCGCGACGAAGGCCTGCAGGGTGGGGCTTTCGAGGTACTCGCGCATGCCCCGGGCATGGTGTCCGCCGGGCAGCATCAGCCCGGCGAAGTCCTCCACGCGCAGGCGCTCGTGGCGCAATGGTTGGCGGTAATCGGGATCGGCCAGCATCGCCGTACAGGCCGCACGCGCATCACCACGGGCGCGCAGCAACAGACCGACCAGGCGCAGCCGGCGCAGACCGGGAATCTGCCCCCAGGCATCCAGCCCCTCGCCACTGAGCATCAGCGGGTCCGGCTCGGCCGGCAGGCCATCCGGGGTGGCGAAGCACACGCGCAAGCCCGCCTGGCGCAGCAGTTGCCAGCTCAGTGCCGCCTCGCTGGGGTCGAAGTCGCGGCGCGGCAGGGGAATGACGACGCAGGGGGCAGGCATGGCGGAGCCTCGGGGCATTTTCGGGAGTGCCGACCATAGCAGCTCCACGCCCACGCCACCCAGCCCTGCGCGCCAGCGCTCAGGGCCAGGGCTGCCACTCCATCTGCTGGTAGAACACGGCGGCCAGGCGCTGGTATTCACCACTGGCCTTGAGCGCCTGCAGCGCGGCGCTGACACGCTGGTCAATCATCGCCCCGCGCGGGTTATCGGCCCGCAACCACTTGGCCGGGTAGTCGTTGAAGCGCACGGCACGCAGCTGCTCGCGCAGCCCCAGCTTTTCGATCGCCGCTTCGACATCAGTGACCGAGAACACGTAGCCCTGGATGCGCCCGTGCACCAGCTTCTCCAGGCTGTTTTCCACACTGTTGCCCGCCAGCGCGGGCAAGCCGAGGGCCGTCACATGGGCGCGGTCGGTCTCGATCTGGTAGGGGTAGGCCAGTGCCGCCAGGCTAACCTTGCGACCGAGCCGCGCCTGCAGCTGGTCCAGCCGCCAGCTCTTGCCCAGCAGGTCGTGCAGATGCGCCTGCTGCTCCTGGCTCAGGTTGCTATCGGCCAGGCGTTGCGCGGTCAGCTGCCAGCGTGGGTCGAGCAACTCGCGGCTCTCCAGGTGCTGCTCGCGCCGGGTATAGAGAGCGAAGCGTACCTCGCCCAGCGCCTCACGCCCGTAGCGCAGCCCCGCCGGCGCCTGCGGCTGTCCGAGAAAGGGAAACTGCAAGTCCACCTCGCCCTGCTGCAGCAGCAGAATCGAACGGGCGAAGGGCACGATGCGCAACTCCAGGCGCACCCCCTCCAGCTCATGATCGAGAGCCTGCACTATATCCAGCAGGGCGCCACCGCCACGGCCGCCGTCATCCCGCACCAGCCCCGGCAGGTCGGCCACCGCCACCACCCAGGTTTCCTCCGCAGCCAGCGCCAGCGGGCTTAGGCATAGCATCAGGGCCAGCAGGCAAGTGCGATAGAATCCGGCGGCAGGCATCGACACCTCAGCGCAAGGTGGCCGCGATGGCATGGATATCCGCACGGTGCATCACCACCAGATCCAGCGTTCCCTGCTCACTAATGAAATTCTGCGGTGGCAGCAGCTTGTGGTAGGCCGCCAGCTCGTACAGCGGGGGCAGATCGGCATCGGCATTACGCTCCCGGACCGAGTGATACAGCGCCAGGTTGACCAGATCGATCAGCTCCAGCTCGCGCCGCTCGTGGTACGCCCAGTTGCCGGTGTTGCGGACCACGCTGATGAACTCGTCGTCCACCGACCACTTCTTCAGCACGATCACCCCCAGCGACTTGCTGTACTCGCGGCACAGCTTGTAATACAGCTCGCCGGAGGGAATTTCCGCTTCCTCCTTGAACGCCGACAACACCGCCAGGGTACCCACCTCGCTGAGCAGGCTGGCCAGCAGCGCATGCTCCGGCGCCACGTGGCCGAGCAGGCGGGCAAGCATGGCGCAGGTGCTGGCCTTGAGCGTCAGCCGCTCCCACACCTCAAGGAACAAACGCTTGTGTGCCGGGCTGTGCAGGGTGAACAGGCTCTTGATGCTGTGGACCATGGTGATGCGGTCCACCTCGCGCATGCCCAGCAGGTTGATCACATCCTGCAGAGTCTTGGGCGGCACGGGGTGGCGATAGATGGCGCAGGACGCGTGCTTCATCAGCAACGCCGACAACGCCGGGTCACGCCCGATCAGGCGCACCAGCGCCGGCACCTGTACGTCATCGCTGGCCAACGCCCGGCGGATATCCAGGGTCAGCATGGGCAGACTCGGCAACTGTTCCTCGCCGTTCATCAGCTGCGACACCACCCGCCGGTAGATCGAATATTCGGACGACTCACTGCCCAACGCACACCTCCAAGCCCCAGGTGCAGTGTAGGAGGCGGTGGCCGACTGGGAAGGCGGGCGACGGCTTCGCGTTGTTCGGCAGCACAAGGTCGCCTGTTAGACTGGGCGCCTCACCCCAGCCCCTCGCCAGACGCCGCCATGTCCCCTACCTGGATTCACAAACACCACACCGACCTCACCCTGCACGAGCTCTACGCCCTGCTCGCCCTGCGCAGCCGGGTGTTCGTGGTCGAACAGAATTGCCCCTACCTGGACGTCGACGGCCAGGACCTGAGCGCCGACACCTGCCACCTGCTGGCCTGGCAGGACGGCGCACTGGTGGCCTACCTGCGTCTGCTCGACCCAACGACGCAGGGAGGCGATGTGGTGATCGGCCGCGTGGTCATCGCCCCCGAGGCGCGCGGCACAGGTCTCGGCCATGAACTGATGGAGCGCGCGCTGCAGGTCTGCAATGCACGCTGGCCGGGGCTACCTGTGTACCTGTCGGCACAGGCGCACCTGCAGGGCTATTACGGGCGCTATGGCTTCACGCCAAGCACCGAGGTGTACCTGGAAGACGACATCCCGCATATCGGCATGCGCCGCCACGCTGGCGCCAGCCAATGAACAAGGCGCAACTCCAGCAGTTGGTCTGCGAACGCCTGGAGACCGACCTGGCGCTGATCATCCGCGCCGCGCAAGCCGCCCACCAGGCGGCGACCGACGAGGAAAGCAAGGCCGAGAACAAGTACGACACCCGTGGCCTGGAAGCCTCCTACCTGGCGGCCGGGCAATCGCGGCGGGTGGAGGAAATCCGCCAGGCGCTGGCAGCCTGGCGCAACCTGCAGCTGCGCGAGTTCGACGAGGAACTGGGCATCCAGCTCGGTACGCTGGTGTGGCTGCAGACCGCCGACGGCCGCCGCCAGTGCCTGCTGCTGGGCCCGGACGGCGCCGGCCTCAAGCTGCCGGGGGAAGACGGTGAAATCATCCTGATCACCCCGCGCGCACCGCTCGGTCAGCAGTTGCTGGGCCTCGGCGTGGGTGATGAGGTGAATGCCGGCAAGGAGCGCTGGGCGATTCTGCAGGTATTGTGACGAGTCGCCTCGTCTGCCATCTGCTACTCGTTTAACACTTGACCTGCGGGATGACCGAGCGGCCTTGGTCGGTATGGATTCAAGGCACGCTGACCCCTAACCGATCCGCCAGGCGCGCCAGCTCGCCGCGGGCAACGAAACCTTGGAACACCTGGTCGAAGTGCTCACGCAACTCGGCATGGCCGGCATCGCGCGGGAAGGCAAAGTAGCCCTGCTGCACATCGATCTGCGGCTGCAGCTCGACAAGCTGGTCAGTCAGCTGCAGCGCCTCCAGGTGCGGTAGCGTGTTGCGATGGTTGGTTGCGAGCAACTCGATGCGCCCGGCCACCAGCATGCGCAAGCCATTGGGCACACCCTCCACCGTATCCAGCTGCATCTGCGCACGCGCGGCCTCGAAGCGGGAGCCGTAGGTCCAGCCGCGAATCACTGCAATGCGGTGGGGCTGCAGGCTGGCGAAGCTGCCATCCCAGCTCAACCCCTGGCCACGACGAGCGTAGAAGACGATGCGGTCCTGATAGAAGGGAGCGGCGGCGAAAGCGAAACGCGCTTCACGCTCGGGCGTACGGTAGGGGCCGATGAGGATGTCCGCCTGGCCCTGCTCGACCATGCGCTGGGCCCGGGCCCAGGGGTAGAGCTCGAAGCGCAGGCTGGCGCCCAGCTCGCCACTCATTTGTTGCAACAGCTCGGGCGCCAGGCCGCTGAACTGGCCGGTTTCGCTGCGTTCAAACACCTGCGGAAAAGAGGTGCCCACCACCAGCCATTCACGTGCCTGGCAGGGCGTGCAGCACAGCACAAGCAGCAGACCGGCCAGCAGCGTGGAACGCATGCATTGATCTCTCGGCAAGGGACAGCGGGGATGTGTTCAGCCTAGTCCAGGCTGCGTGCAGCGGCATCGCTAAACACCGCCAGAACCTGCTCAGTCCCACGTCCTAGGCCAGCCGGTAGCGCCGGCAGGGTGGATAAGCAGAGCGCTATCCACCAATGGGCCATACGTAGACAGACGCTCAGGCCGCCTCGGCGGAACCCTCGCCCAACAGGTAGGCATCGAACCCCAGCTGATTGAGCAGGTGCACCGCCAGCTCGCTGCGGATTCCGCCTTCCGGGGTGACCACGTAGCAGGTGGCGCGGTCGAGGCTGTCAGCATGGGTACGCAGGTTGGCCACCGGCAGGTTGAGACTCTCTGGCAGGTGCGCCACGCGGTACTCCAGGGCCAGGCGCACATCCAGCAGCAGGTGCTTGTGCTGGCCATCGTGCACCCGTTGCTCCAGCTCCTGCTGGCTCATGCGCGGGATCAGCGTCGGCCGCACCAGCTCGACGAACAGCTCGCGCTGCAGGCGAGCCAGTTCGCCGTCTTCGAGCATGATCACGCTGGCCGAACGCACCGCCCCGCTGACCAGCGCCTCCTCGCCGAAGAAGTCGCCGCTTTCGAGGATCTGCGTGGGCTGCTCACGGTAGGCCTGCGGCAGGCTGATGCGCGCCCGCCCCCGCTTGATCACATAGAAATGCTCGCCGGGCTCGCCGTACTGCACCACCGTCTGCCCGGCCTCGACCGGCAGGTACTCGAAGCGCGCCAGCAGCGCATGCAGGTGCGACGGCGCCAGGCGGCCGAACAGCGGCGAGCCGAGCAGCCGCGCCAACCAGTCCTCGTCGTTGTCGTGCTGCTCTTCGAGCATGCCGGCGCCCAGGCTGTTGACCTGGTAGGCAGCCTCCTGACTCCAGCCGAGCAGGCGCTCGAGCAACTGGTGCTCGACGGCGAACAGCTGCACATCGGTCAGCGCCTTGACCGTGGCCGGGTTGGGTTGGCTGCCGTTGAGCGGCATGTGCGCCTGCGCCGAGCCACCCTCGAAGGTTTGCCGGGCATGGCCGGCATCCACCGCCACCTTGCCGCTGAGCAGGTAGTACTGCGCCAGCGAACGCTCGCCCTTGAGCAGCACCTGGGTGCCGGCCGGGTGCGTGAGGTATTTCAGGCTGGCGTGCAGCTGCTCCCGGTAGGCCGGGGTGAGGAAGTCCATCGGGCTGAAGCTGCTCAGTTGCTCGGGCGTGAGCACGGCGCTGCTCATGGCGACGGTTCTCCTGCGGCAAGGAATACCATCACTATGGCCCTCTCCTGCAGGGCTCTCCAGTCCACTAGTCGCAAGGCAAGGCAAGGGCTTGGCAATCCATTACCGGGTTGTGCACAGAGACCGGGGATGACTCTGTGGATAAGCCGGTAATGGATAGCTCCAGGCCAGAGCGGGTGCGGGCTGGCCGGCAGTGATCAGTTATTGTCCAGGCGCCAGTGGAAATACAGGCTGGCCAGCCAGGACAACAGGCTGGCGCTGATCATGAACACCGTGAGTCCCAGCTTGAAGCCATCCGCAGAGTCCATTCGCTCGATGCCAAAGGCCACCAGTATCAGCAGGCCAACCAGGTGCATAGACAGCCAGGCATAGAACAGGCGCGGCGACCGGGCCGCAACCAGCAGGTAGCTGATCAGGGGAGAGAGAATGATCAACAGTGCCACTGTGCCAAACACCGATACGGCAGGGCCCCTCTGGTACATGAAGACCAGACAAATGATGACGAATAACGCGCCGTAGACCAGGCTGCACCACTTGTACCCGTCATAGCCGAACGGCCTGCCATGGGCAACCGGCGCATCCGGGCGCAGGGCACTGCCCGGTGCGGCATAGGGATTGATCTCGTCCATGAGTATTTCCTGTTCGTCAGCCCTGCAGATCGCGCCACGTCAGGTACAGGCGCAGGTCGAACTCCAGCTGGTGATAGTCCGGCAGCATGTGCTGGCACAGCTTGTAGAAGGCCTTGTTGTGCTCGGCTTCCTTCAGGTGTGCCAGCTCGTGCACCACGATCATGTTGAGAAACTCCGGCGCGGCGTCCCTGAACAGCGCGGCCACGCGAATTTCCTTCTTCGCCTTGAGCTTGCCACCCTGCACCCGCGAGACCGCCGTGTGCAGGCCGAGCGCGCGATGGGTGAGGTCGAGGCGGTTGTCGTACAGCACCTTGTCGATGGCCGGCGCGCTGCGCAGGTATTCCTGCTTGAGCCCGCTGGTGTAGCCGTACAGCGCCTTGTCGCTCTGGATCTGGTGGCGACCCGGATAGCGCGTGGTCAGGTACGCGCCGAGACGGTCGTCGGCGATCATCTGCATCACCTGCTGCTGCAGGGGCAACGGATAGGCCTGGAGGTATTTGAGCGCAGTCATCGGGCGGTACTGGAAGAACGGATCGCCAGTCTACCGCCCACGGCGCCTCTCGGCATCCGCGGGCGGTGAACGGTCAGACCCGCCTCACTGGGCCGGCGCAGGCAGCGCCCGCATGCAGTTCACCGGCAGTTGACCGGCCGCTAGCGAACAGGGTGCACCGTCCAGGTACGCGCGGTAGAGCTGCAGCAATTGCTCGGCGCTATAACGGCAATGTTGCACCTGGCACTGGCTGCTGAACTCGAATCGGCTGTCGAGCGGGGCTGCCAGGTGGATGGCGATGGTCGGCCAGTCGCTATGCGGCGCATCCGCCGGGGTGAATAACTCACGTCCCTGGCGTTGCACCAAGGCGCCACCGGCAGCGGCATAGTCGAAGACGAACAGCAGCGTGCGCGAGGTCTTGGTGGTGCACTCGGCCTGGCTGAGGCACTGCAGCGGATCAACCATCACCGGCGCAGCAGCGGGTGCGGGAACGACAGCGAGCGGCTGCCGGGCACAGCCGTGCAGCAGCAGGGTCACCGCCAATACAACCAGGATTCTCGCCAGCATGCTTATCCCCATCAAACAAAAGCCCCGCATCGCGGGGCTCCTGATTACAGCACAGAGGCTTAGTTGACCTTGGCGGCCAGCTCACCTTTGGCGTAACGCTGGAACATGCCTTCCAGGGAGATCGGCTTGATCTTGGAGGCATTGCCGGCGGTGCCGAAGGCTTCGTAGCGGGCGATGCAGATGTCGCGCATCGCAGTCACGGTGGCACCGAAGAACTTGCGCGGGTCGAACTCGCTCGGGTTGGTGGCCATCAGGCGACGCATGGCACCGGTGGACGCCAGGCGCAGGTCGGTGTCGATGTTGACCTTGCGCACGCCGTACTTGATGCCTTCGACGATCTCTTCGACCGGCACGCCGTAGGTTTCCTTAATGTCGCCACCGTACTGGTTGATGATCGCCAGCCAGTCTTGCGGTACCGAGGAAGAACCGTGCATCACCAGGTGGGTGTTGGGGATGCGCTTGTGGATTTCCTTGATGCGGTCGATGGCGAGGATGTCCCCGGTCGGCGGCTTGGTGAACTTGTACGCGCCGTGGCTGGTGCCGATGGCGATGGCCAGGGCATCCACCTGGGTGCGCTGGACGAAGTCAGCGGCTTCTTCCGGATCGGTCAGCATCTGGCTGTGATCCAGCACGCCTTCAGCGCCAACACCGTCTTCTTCGCCAGCCATACCGGTTTCCAGGCTGCCCAGGCAACCCAGCTCACCTTCCACCGACACGCCGCAGGCGTGGGCGAATGCCACGGTCTGCTGAGTGACGCGGACGTTGTAGTCGTAGTCGGCCGGGGTCTTGCCGTCTTCTTTCAGCGAGCCGTCCATCATCACCGAGCTGAAGCCCAGTTGGATCGAGCGCTGGCAGACGTCTGGGCTGGTGCCGTGGTCCTGGTGCATGCACACCGGAATGTGCGGGAATTCTTCGATCGCCGCCAGGATCAGGTGGCGCAGGAACGGCGCACCGGCGTATTTGCGGGCACCGGCGGAAGCCTGGACGATCACCGGGGAATCGGTCTTGTCGGCCGCTTCCATGATGGCGCGCATCTGCTCGAGGTTGTTGACGTTGAAGGCTGGGACGCCGTAGCCGAACTCGGCGGCGTGGTCCAACATCTGACGCATGCTGATCAGTGCCATGGTTTTCCTGTCTCCCGGAAAGGATCGTTAATCGTTGCCAGCCTGCCGCAGGGGCGGGCCGTGTTCAAGTTCTAGGGGACGAGGGGGACTCCCTCTCCCGCCCCACGCACCAGCGGTGCGCAGGATTCGAATCTGGCGGCTGACTGCCCCGCCTGTTGCCCCGGGTCACCCCCGGGCTACTGTCACTGCCATTGGCAGGCCTTGCCGCCGCGACCATTCAGAGCTTCGCCGGCCTCCCGCTAAATCTTATCGCCCAGCACTTGCGTGCCGACCGGCTGGCCCCACCCTTAGCAGGGCGTAGCGGCCAGCCCGTCAGGGCCTATCCGGGCGCCTGGTCAGCAGCGCTGATCCGGCATCCCGCCATCGGGACCTCGGCCACTCTGGCCCTCGATGCGCTGATCATCCTGGCTACTCGGCGTGTCGATCTGCGCAGGGCTGAGGACCTTGCAGGCCTCCTCCCGAACATGAGCCGCGCAGCCGACCAACATCAGGCCAATAACCCCCAACACTGCAAACCTCACCATGGCCACACTCCTTGCTCGATTGATCAGACCATCTGATCCGCCTGCGGTTTATCCACACAGACGGAAGGACTCGTCCTTCACCCTAGCAGGGGTGCCGGCCACCCGTGCGTGCGGCCTAGGCCCCACGACACCGCAGCAACCGTGCAGTGGCGTTGCTCAGCCCTTGGCGCGGGCTTCGAGCACTTCCACGGCCGGCAGCACCTTGCCCTCGACGAACTCGAGGAAGGCGCCACCGCCGGTGGAGATGTAGGAAATCTGTGCGCCAACACCGTACTTATCGATGGCCGCCAGGGTGTCACCGCCGCCGGCGATGGAGAACGCCGGGCTTTCGGCAATGGCCTGGGCCAGGACCTTGGTGCCGTTGCCGAACTGATCGAACTCGAACACACCGACCGGGCCGTTCCACAGAATGGTCTTGGAGGACTTCAGCAGCTCGGCGAACTGCGCAGCAGTTTGCGGGCCAATGTCGAGAATCATGTCGTCTTCGGCGACGTCGGCCACCAGCTTGACGGTGGCTTCGGCGTCTTCGGCGAAGGCCTTGGCCACCACCACGTCGACCGGCAGCGGCACGCTGACCTTGGCCGCGATGGCCTTGGCGGTGTCGATCAGGTCGGCTTCGTACAGCGACTTGCCGACCGGGAAGCCAGCAGCGGCGAGGAAGGTGTTGGCGATGCCGCCGCCGACGATCAGCTGGTCGCAGATCTCGCTCAGGCTGTTCAGCACGTCGAGCTTGGTCGACACCTTGGAGCCGGCGACGATCGCCGCCATCGGCTTGGCCGGGTTACCCAGGGCCTTGCCCAGGGCGTCCAGCTCGGCCGCCAGCAGCGGGCCAGCGGCGGCGACCTTGGCGAACTTGGCCACGCCATGAGTCGAACCCTCGGCACGGTGGGCGGTACCGAAGGCGTCCATCACGACCACGTCGCACAGGGCGGCGTACTGTAGGGCCAGCGCATCGCTGTACGTCTTCTCGCCTGCGTTGAAACGCACGTTCTCGAACAGCACGACCTGGCCTGGTTGTACGTCGACACCGCCGAGGTAGTCGGCGACCAGCGGCACGTCACGGCCCAGGGCTTTGCTCAGGTAGGCCGCGACCGGCGCCAGGCTGTTCTCGGCGCTGAATTCGCCCTCGGTCGGGCGACCCAGATGCGAGCAGACCATGACCGCCGCGCCCTTTTCCAGGGCCAGCTTGATGGTCGGCAGGGAGGCGAGGATGCGCGCGTCGCTCTTCACCACACCGTCCTTCACTGGCACGTTGAGGTCTTCGCGGATCAGCACGCGCTTACCGGCGAGGTCGAGGTCGGTCATCTTCAGAACGGTCATGATCAGTCCTTCACAAGGGGCTGGATGGTGGCTTTCTGTTCGGAGGAACAGGCAGAAACGTCGAGGAAATGCTCGGCAACGTCGAGCATCCGGTTAGCAAAACCCCATTCATTGTCGAACCAGGCCAACAAATTGACCAAGCGCGGGCCGGACACACGGGTCTGGCTGCCGTCGACAATCGCCGAATGGGCGTCGTGATTGAAATCGCAGCTGGCGTGGGGTAGCTCGGTGTACGCCAGCAGGCCTTTGAGCGGGCCCTGTTCAGCAGCCTCGCGCAGCACCCGGTTGATCTCGGCGGCCGAGGTGTCACGGGCGGTCTGCAGGGTGATATCCAGGCAGGATACGTTGACCGTCGGCACGCGAATGGCTTTGGCCTGAATGCGCCCGACAAGTTCCGGCAGCAGGCGCTCGATCCCGCGGGCCAGGCCGGTCGACACCGGAATCACCGACTGGAAGGCCGAGCGCGTGCGGCGCAAGTCTTCGTGGTGGTAGGCGTCGATCACCGGCTGGTCGTTCATCGCCGAGTGGATGGTGGTGATCGAGGCGTATTCCAGGCCCACCGCTTCGTTGAGCAGCTTGAGCAGCGGCACCCCGCAGTTGGTGGTGCAGGAGGCGTTCGACACCAGCAGCTCGCGGCCGCTCAGGCAATCCTGGTTGACCCCGTAGACCACCGTGGCGTCGATATCCGCCTCGCTGGCCATCGGCTGGGAGAACAGCACGCGCGGCGCACCGGCCGCCAGGAAACGCTCGCCGTCGGCGCGGCTGGTGTACTGGCCGGAGCATTCCAGTACCAGGTCGATCTCCAGCGCAGCCCAGTCGACGGCCTCGGGGCTGCTCTGGCGCAGCACTTTCACGCAGTTGCCATTGATATGCAGGCAATCGCCGTCGACTCGCACTTCGCCGGGGAAGCGGCCGTGGGTGGAGTCGAAACGAGTCAGGTATTCGATGCTGGCCTGATCGGCCAGGTCGTTCAGCGCGACAATCTCGAAACCCGCTGCCGCGCCGCGCTCATGCAAGGCGCGCAGCACGCAACGACCGATACGGCCGTATCCGTTGAGGGCGACTTTATAGGGGCGTTTGGCCATGGCGGTCTCGGCAGGCAAACAGGGCGACCGACCGCAGCCGGCCGCCCCGTCGCGGGCTCAGGCGTCCAGCAGCTCTTCGGCGTTTTCCAGGATGTTCTCGACGGTGAAGCCGAACTCCTCGAACAACGCCGGGGCCGGGGCGGACTCACCGAAGGTGGTCATGCCGATGATGCGCCCTTCCAGGCCGACGTACTTGTACCAGTAGTCCGCATGGGAGGCTTCGATGGCGATGCGCGCGCTGACTTGCAGCGGCAGCACGTCCTGCTTGTAGCCGGCGTCCTGCTGGTCGAACACGCTGGTCGACGGCATCGACACCACGCGCACCTTGCGGCCTTGCGCGCTGAGCTTGTCGAACGCCTGCACGGCCAGGCCGATTTCCGAACCGGTGGCGATCAGGATCAGTTCCGGCTCGCCGGCGCAGTCCTTGAGCACATAGCCGCCGCGGGCGACATCGGCCAGCTGCTGGGCGGAACGCGCCTGGTGCGGCAGGTTCTGGCGGCTGAAGATCAGCGCGGACGGGCCGTCGGCGCGCTCGATGGCGTATTTCCAAGCCACTGCGGATTCCACCGCATCGGCTGGGCGCCAGGTGTCGAGGTTCGGCGTGCCGCGCAGGCTGGCCAGTTGCTCGATCGGCTGGTGGGTCGGGCCGTCTTCACCGAGGCCGATGGAGTCGTGGGTGAACACGAACAGCACGCGCTGCTTCATCAGCGAGGCCATGCGCACGGCGTTGCGCGCGTATTCCATGAAGATCAGGAAGGTCGCGCCGTACGGGATGAAACCACCGTGCAGGGCGATGCCGTTCATGATCGCGCTCATGCCGAACTCGCGCACGCCGTAGAACAGGTAGTTACCGGAAGCATCTTCCGCGGAAACGCCCTGGCAGCCTTTCCACAGGGTCAGGTTGGAGCCGGCGAGGTCGGCGGAGCCACCGAGGAATTCCGGCAGCAGCGGACCGAAGGCATTCAGCGCGTTCTGGCTGGCCTTGCGGCTGGCAATGGTTTCGCCCTTCTCGGCCACTTCCTGGATATAGGCGGCGGCTTTTTCGGCGAAGTCGGCCGGCAGCTCACCGCTGATGCGGCGCTTGAGCTCGCTGGCCAGCTCCGGGTAGGCAGCGGCGTAGGCAGCGAAGCGCTCGTCCCAGGCTGCTTCGCGCGCGGCGCCGGCTTCCTTGGCGTCCCACTCGGCGTAGATCTCTGCCGGGATTTCGAACGGGCCGTGGTTCCAGCCCAGGGCGGCACGGGTCAGGGCGATTTCGTCGTTGCCCAGCGCAGCACCGTGGCACTCTTCCTTGCCCTGCTTGTTCGGCGAACCGAAGCCGATGATGGTCTTGCAGCAGATCAGGGTCGGACGGTCGCTGGATTTGCGCGCGGTCTCGATGGCGATCTTGATCTCTTCGGCGTCATGCCCGTCGACGTTGCGGATCACCTGCCAGCCGTAGGCTTCGAAGCGCGCCGGGGTGTCGTCGGTGAACCAGCCGTGGACTTCGCCGTCGATGGAAATGCCGTTGTCGTCGTAGAAGGCGATCAGCTTGCCCAGGCCCAGGGTGCCGGCCAGCGAGCAGACTTCATGGCTGATGCCTTCCATCATGCAACCGTCGCCGAGGAAGG
>JBBNAI010000172.1:0-3388 GCA_037994305.1 Pseudomonas sp.
ATGACTTGCGCCTGTTCTTCGATAACGACCTGCGGTTCCTGGCGCAATTCCGCTAGGCCACATGACCCGTATCGAATGCGTTCAGGAGAACAGACAGTATGAAATTCAGTGAACAGTGGCTGCGCAGCTGGGTCAATCCGGCGGTCTCGCGTGACGAACTGGTGGCCCGCCTGTCCATGGTCGGCCTCGAAGTAGACAGCGTCACCCCGGCTGCCGGCGAGTTCAGTGGCATCGTGATCGGCGAGATCCTCGGTACCGAGCAACATCCGGACGCCGACAAGCTGCGCGTGTGCCAGGTCAGCAACGGCAGCGAGAGCTTCCAGGTGGTCTGCGGCGCGCCGAATGCGCGTCCGGGCATCAAGATTCCGTTTGCCATGATCGGCGCCGAGCTGCCGGGTGACTTCAAGATCAAGAAGGCCAGGCTGCGTGGCGTCGAATCCAACGGTATGCTCTGTTCGGCTTCTGAGCTGCAGATCAGCGACGACAACAGCGGCTTGATGGAACTGGCGGCCGATGCGCCGGTGGGCGGCAATATTCGCGATTACCTCGGTCTGGATGATGCCAGCATTGAGCTGGGCCTGACGCCCAATCGTGGTGATTGCCTGTCCCTGGCCGGTCTAGCTCGTGAAGTCGGTGCCATCTACGCCGCTCAGGTTTCTCCGCTGGCGATTGCTCCGGTTGTTCCGGCGCATGACGAAGTGCGCACTGTTGAAGTGCTGGCAACCAATGCCTGTCCGCGCTACCTAGGCCGCGTCATCCGTAATGTCGACCTGTCCAAGCCGACTCCGCTGTGGATGGTCGAGCGCCTGCGCCGTTCCGATATCCGCAGCATCGATGCGGCCGTCGATATCACCAACTACGTAATGCTCGAACTCGGTCAGCCGATGCACGCCTTCGATCTCGCCGAGATCAACGGTGGCATTCGCGTGCGCATGGCGGAAGAGGGCGAGCAGCTGGCTCTACTGGATGGCCAGGAAGTCAGCCTGCGCGGCGACACTCTGGTGATCGCCGACCACCAGCGCGCCCTGGCTATCGCCGGCGTGATGGGCGGTGAGCATAGTGGCGTAAGCGCCAAGACTCGCGATCTGTTCCTCGAAAGCGCGTTCTTCGACACCATCGCCCTAGCTGGCAAGGCCCGTTCCTATGGGCTGCACACTGACTCCTCGCACCGCTTCGAGCGTGGTGTAGATTCTGAGCTGTCGCGCCAGGCCATGGAGCGCGCTACGGCGCTGTTGCTGGAGATCGTCGGCGGCGAAGCCGGTCCGATCATCGAGGCGGTGAGTCAGGCAGATCTGCCGCAGATTGCACCGATTACCCTGCGTGCCGAGCGCATCGATCAGGTGCTGGGCATGCAGATGGAGGCCGCGGAAGTCGAGCGCTTGCTCACTGCTCTGGGTCTTGCTGTCTCGGCGCAAGGCGCTGGCGTCTGGCAAGTCGGCGTGCCCAGCCATCGTTTCGATATCAGCCTGGAAGTCGATCTGATCGAAGAGCTGGGCCGCTTGTACGGCTACAATCGCCTGCCGGTGCGTTACCCGCAGGCGCGCCTGGCGCCACAGGCCAAAAGCGAAGCGCGGGCCGAACTGGCGACCTTGCGTCGTCTGCTGGTGGCGCGCGGCTATCAGGAGGCGATCACTTATAGCTTCATCGATCCTAAGCTGTTTGCTCTGTTCAGTCCTGGTGTCGAGCCACTGCAACTGGCCAACCCGATTTCCGCCGATATGGCGGCCATGCGTTCCTCTCTGTGGCCGGGTCTGATCAAGGCGCTGCAGCACAACCTCAATCGTCAGCAGTCGCGCGTGCGCCTGTTCGAGAGCGGCCTGCGCTTTGTTGGTCAGCTCGAAGGTCTGAAGCAGGAGGCCATGCTGGCGGGCATCATCACTGGCAGCCGCTTGCCGGAAGGTTGGGCGCATGGTCGTGATGACGTCGACTTCTATGATCTGAAGGCCGATGTCGAGGCGCTGCTCGGTTCTGCGGGCTCGGCACAGGAGTTCAGCTTCTCTTCTGGTGAGCATGCAGCTCTGCACCCGGGGCAGACTGCACGTATCGAGCGTGAAGGCCGCCTTGTAGGCTTCATTGGAGCCTTACATCCAGAGCTGGCCAAGACCTTGAGTGTGGATCAGCCGGTCTACCTGTTCGAGTTGGTGCTGGCTGAAGTGGCTCAGGGGCGCATGCCGAAGTTCAGTGAACTGTCGCGCTTCCCTGAGGTGCGTCGTGACCTGGCGCTGCTGGCCGATCGTGAACTGCCGGCTGAGTCTGTGCTTGCTTGCATCCGTGAAGCGGCAGGCGAATGGCTGACGGATCTCAGGCTGTTTGACGTGTATCACGGTAAAGGCATTGATCCGCATAGAAAAAGCCTAGCCGTCGGCTTGACCTGGCAGCATCCATCGCGCACTCTTAACGACGATGAGGTGAATACCACAACGCAAAATATCCTCACCTCACTGGAAGAAAGGTTCAACGCCACGTTAAGGAAGTAGCGTATGGGGGCTCTGACGAAAGCTGAGATGGCGGAACGTCTGTATGAAGAGCTAGGCCTGAATAAACGGGAAGCCAAGGAACTGGTTGAGCTGTTTTTTGAGGAAATCCGCCACGCGTTGGAGGATAACGAGCAGGTCAAATTGTCCGGTTTCGGCAATTTTGACCTGCGCGATAAGCGCCAGCGACCTGGCCGCAATCCCAAGACAGGCGAAGAAATCCCAATCACGGCTCGCCGTGTTGTCACCTTTCGTCCAGGCCAGAAATTGAAGGCCAGAGTAGAGGCATATGCTGGAACCAAGTCATAACGACGAGTTACCACCTATACCTGGCAAGCGCTATTTCACTATCGGTGAAGTTAGTGATCTCTGCGCCGTCAAGCCTCATGTGCTGCGCTATTGGGAGCAAGAATTTCCCCAGCTCAACCCGGTAAAGCGGCGAGGAAACCGTCGCTATTATCAGCGTCAGGACGTGTTGATGATTCGTCAGATTCGTGCACTTTTGTACGATCAGGGCTTCACTATCGGCGGTGCGCGTCAGCGTTTGTCCGGTGATGAAGCGAAGGACGATACAACCCAGTACAAGCAGCTTATTCGGCAGATGATTGCTGAATTGGAAGATGTTCTGCACGTGCTACGTAAGTAGTGTCTGGGCAAAAAAACTTCCACAATTCAGAAGCTTATTGTATAGTTCTCGCGCTTTCGGTAACTCGGAAGCAAGTCGGGGCGTAGCGCAGCCCGGTAGCGCACTTGCATGGGGTGCAAGGGGTCGAGTGTTCGAATCACTCCGTCCCGACCAAATAATCCCAACATTAAAGCCTGGTCAGAAATGATCAGGCTTTTTTGTTTGTCCGATCGCTAGAGGTTTTGGCTTCATGCCAAGCCTTCTGTGAGGGGCGTGGCCCGTTATGCTC